>CAMFFO010000199.1 GCA_945949735.1 uncultured Clostridia bacterium
GGTTCGGATTATATTGGTTTGGTGCCGGCAACCGGACTCGAACCGGTACGCTTTTTACGGCGAGGGATTTTAAGTCCCTTGTGTCTACCGATTTCACCATGCCGGCGGCGGTGTTCCATCATGATAGCACACTTTTGGGAAACCGTCAAGTCTACAGCTGATCCAGGTTCAGGCTGAAGGGCCTCAGGCAGTTTTCCAGGAACCAGTCCAGCTCCGGCAGCTCCATGGCACGCATGGCCTCCCAGGTCTGCTTGGCGGCGGTGTCAAATTCCGTATTGCCCGCCTTCTGCTCCTCCAGACACTTGATATGGGCCGAGAGCTTGTCCGCGGCCTTTACAATGGGCTCCAGCTCCCTGTCATCCTCCAGCACCAGCGGGGCGTAGCTTTCCCGCAGCTCCGGGGGGAGCATCTCCAGCAGCCGTTCTCCGGCAACCCGTTCCACCTGCTTGTAAGCGGTTTTGATGTCGGGATTGTAGTATTTGATGGGCGTGGGCAGATCCCCGGTGAGAATTTCCGAGGCGTCGTGATACAGCGCGGCCACCGCGCAGCGGTCGGGGTCTGGGCCGGGCAGCTTCAGAATGTCCCGGCGGATCAGGGCCAGGGCGTGGGCCAGCACCGCCGTCATGTGGCTGTGCTCGGAGATATTCTCGGAAAAGGTATTGCGCATCAGGCCCCAGCGGGTGATGTAGCGCATTCTGCCCAGGAGGGCGTAGAATTCATTTGCCATCGCATTGCCACCCTTCCCTTTTCAGAATCTCCTTAATGACTCGGGGAAGCTCCTCCGCGCGGGCGCAAAAGCAGCTTGCGCCCTGTGCCTCCAGTTCCTCCCTGTCCCGGAATCCCCAGGTCACGCTGAGGCAGGGAACCCCGGCGTTCCGGGCGGTCAGCACGTCCACCTCGCTGTCGCCCACATAGATACAGCGTTCCGCGCCGATCCTCTCCATGGCGATCCTCAGCATATCCGGAGCAGGCTTCCGGGGGCAGCCGGGATGTTCCCCCTGGGCGTAGATCCCGGGGAAATACTCGGCGCAAAGCTTTTTCACAGCTCCATCCGGTTTGTTGGATACAATGGCCAGGGGGTAATCCCGGCCAAGGCGCTCCATTGCCGCCTCGATTCCGTCATAGGGCTTTGTCTTGATGCGGCAGTGACCCTGATAGTATTCCTGAAAGCAGGAGAGCACCGGCTCCACCTCCGCGCCTGCCGGAACAGCTCTGGCAATCAGCACCCGGGCCCCGTTGCCCACCATCTCCCGAATCTCCCGGAGGGTGCGCTCCGGGTAGCCAAAGGAACGCAGTGCGTGATTCACCCCATCCTTCAGATCCTCCAGGGTGTCGAGCAGCGTCCCGTCCAGGTCAAATAAAACTCCTGTTTTCATCATACCCCCCTATTCCTGAGGACGCGGATGTCCTCCCCCACAAAGGTCAGCCGGGTAAATCCCCCATGGAGCCGGGAGGCAATCTGAGGAGAATACCGGCGGCTCATTTCCTCCACATTCAGGTTGGTGGAGATCACCATGGGCTTCCCCGCCAGGATCCGGTCGTTCAGCAGGCTGTACAGAGCCGCGGTGACAAACTGCCCCGGCATCTCCGTCCCCAAATCATCCAGGATCAGCAGGTCGCAGGCAGTATACTTCTCTGCCTCCCGGCGGCTGTCCTCGGTGGGATTAAAACGGGCTTTCTCCAGATTTCCGAACAGGTGCGCCGAAGTTTCATAGGCAACGCTGAATCCCCTGTCCGCCACCGTCCGGGCGATGCAGGCGGAGAGAAAGGTTTTCCCCAGCCCGGTGCCTCCCACAAACAGCAGATTCCCGGCATTCTGGCCGAAGTACATGGCGTATTTCCGGCAGGTCTGGAAATTCCGCTCCATGATGGTCCTGGGGCTGGCCCCATACATGGGATCGATCCGGTCGGGGTAATAATCCAGCCGGAACTGGCTGAAGCTCTCCTTCCCCGCCAGGATGGAGATCTCCTTCTTCTGTTCCTGGCGACAAAGCTCCGTCAGGCATTCGCACATGGTGGACCCCACATATCCGGTTCCCCCGCAGAGGCGGCAGATGGGACTGTCGTCCAGATAGCCCTCTTCAAAGTATTGCCGAACCAGCTCCTCCCGTTCCCGCTGCAGGGAGAGGTTCTCCTGCCGAGCCTGCTCCAGAAGCTCCCTGCCGTCGCTGCCCTGGAGGAATGCTGCCTGGGCGGCCTGGGCCATGGTGCGGCGCAGCTGCATATCAATTTCCCGGATGCGGGGCACCCGGGCATAGGCTTCCGCCAGGTGCTGCCGGTTTTCGGACTCCCGGTCCTCCCGTGCCTGAGCCAGTCTTTCCCTGGCTCTTTTCACCACTTCCGTGCTGTAAGCCATCCGTTATCCCTCCCGAAGCACGCGCTGGATTGCCTCCAGTTCCGCCTCGCCCAGCTGGCCGGAGGCGCCCTTGGCTGCCTTCTGGTCGCCGGAGCGAACGGCCTCAGGTGTGTGGAGGCCCTGCTGGTGCCAGCGCTGCAAAATCTTGTTCATATAGTTCCAGTTCAGCCCGCCGGTGTTCAGGCAGGTGCGCTCATAGGCCATGGCAAAGCATTCCTCCTGGAAGCCCAAATCAAGCCAACTCCGGGCGTAGCGCTCCTCCGCCGCGGTCAGAGACCTGCCCCGAATCTGCAGGATCTGCATCAGGTGACTCAGTCTGGAATTGCGGACATTCTGTGCCTGGATAAAGGCCGCCGCCTCCTCCACCGTATCAATGCCCTGCTCCGCCCAGGCATAGGCCTCCTTTTCAATGGTTCGCAGACTGGGGTTTCGTGCGCTCCCCCGCTCCCGTGCCCGGTGCTTGCAGTAACTCACCAGCATAGAGATCACATCCCCGGGAAGCCCAAGATACCGGACAAATCCCAGCAGGATCTTCAGCTCCTCAGTGTTCAGACTTCTGCCCAGCTGCCGCTGCACCTCGCCGTAGAGGGCCCGGAAGGATTCGTCCTCCTCCATGGCCCCCAGCACGTCCTGCTCGGAATAAGACGGCCGTTCCCCGGGGGCGATGAGGACTTTCTTCTCCTCCGGCCAAAGCCCCAGCTGCCGCAGGGTAGCACCTGCACAGGACAGTCTGCTCTCACTCATTTTCAATTCCGCTCCCGCGCTCCGGGGATCGTTCCCGGCGTGCAGGTATATGTACAGCAGCGCCCCGTCGGGACTGGCCGCGCCGAGAAGCTTCCGCGCGTCCTCCCGCGGGATCTGCAAGGATTCCGTAACCATTCTCTGTCCCCCGCCAATTCGTCATTCGCTGACATTATACCACAGCTTTCCCCGGGGGACAACGGAGGAAAGGAAAAGAATTTCACATAAATTCCGGCTCGATTTTTGTCTCACCACCGTATCTTGTGTCCAAATCCCTGCCGAACCACCAGAAGCCCGGAAAAAAGTTTTTCCGGAATGTATGTTTCCGGCATTTGGAAGGTAAAATGTATAGGAAGGCAACGCCCAAGGCCTGGTAGTTAAATTTGTGTTTGGTAATTTGTTATCGTAGGGGCGGCTATTAGCCGCCTGCAACCTAACGACTACGGAAATGTCCGTTTTATCCGAAAATGCTAAAAAACCGGAACGTTTCTGGCGGCTAATAGCCGCCCCTACGGCCGCAATATGATGTGTCCCAAAACTTCAAACACCAATTAATCGTTCCCGCCCAAGGGCTGCATATGTACATAGGTGAGCCGTTCCCTACTCACCTATTTTCGCGTCAAACCGCTGCGCCTGCGCTGACACACTTGACAAGGTCTGTAACAGCTTTCTCATTTATCGTCACAAATGATTTCTGTTCCGTTCCTGTCCGGCAGTAGTTTGCCCGGCCACACCCTACTTATTCGGAGGTTATTATGGAAAAAATTGCCGTACTGCTCATTCCTGTCCTGCTGGGCGTAATCCTGATCAAAGCCCTGATTGCCCCCATCCGCCTGGCGGTGAAGCTGGCCCTCCACGCGGCCGCGGGGCTGCTGTCGCTGATTGCCATCAATTTCCTCGCGCCGTTCTCGGGCGTCCTGATTCCCGTCAATGCCGTAACCGTCCTTGTCTCGGGAATCTTCGGCCTTCCGGGCACCGCGCTTCTGATCCTCCTGGAGTTGGTACCTGCATAGGTGTAAATTGGTGTTTGAATAATAATGCTGTCATTGCGAGACCAGTGCGCACACTGGTCGTGGCAATC
>CAMFFO010000200.1 GCA_945949735.1 uncultured Clostridia bacterium
GCTCGCAATGACAGGGAAAACGGGGCCTGGTTCCTTAAGTTGATGACATTGCCCCGGAGGGGATACCACATCTCATATCTCCTATCTGATATCTGCGTGCGTCCCGCCGGTTACCTGTGGGCTTCCTCGAACTGCTGGATGATCTCCAGCATCTGCTCCTGATGGCGCAGGACCTCGGCCACGTACTCCGGCACCTCCACCTCCACCCCACGCTTGACGATGCAGGTGTAATTGTTCACGGACACAAACACATCCTCCTGCTTGGGATTCAGACGGGGAATGCGGATGGTCACGGTTTTGGCTTTTTCTGTCATGTTAAATTCCTCCTTCGAAAACGGCTGCGGAAAGGATTGTTTTTCTTCGCACCCAATGTAGGGCGGGGGCTCGCCCCCGCCGACGCACCAATGGTTTTGCATATCCGCATCCAACGCAGCAGATCGCGTATCTCACCTGCCCGGCGGGGGCGAGCCCCCGCCCTACATTGGGTGCGGCGTTGTATGGCAGATGCTG
Organism: uncultured Clostridia bacterium; assembly: GCA_945949735.1. Taxonomy (GTDB): domain Bacteria; phylum Bacillota; class Clostridia; order Oscillospirales; family Oscillospiraceae; genus Faecousia. The sequence goes on from CAMFFO010000200.1 coordinate 511, forward strand.
CTATAAACGCTCCCTTCCCCAGTCAGCTCCATCTGTTTCCGCCGGGAGAGGGTTGTCCCTCCCCCGGTGGATCCTGCTTAGTTGGCCGCCGCCGTGGCGGAGAAGCGCTTGGAGCAGCTCTCCACCCGGACCAGGTACTGCTGGATCAGCAGCTCGGCGGTCTTCATGCCCTTCCACACATCTGTTGCTTGTTGACTTACCACATGGTTTTGATATAATAGACCCACACAATCAGTTTTCCTTTCGATTTTGGAAACGAGGTGCCTCCATGTCAAAATGTCCTTCCAGGGACCAACTTCTTCAGGATATTCTTTCGGAGCTTTCCTGGGCCGAGATTGCCGAAAAATACGGCTACACAGATACCAGATTTCTTCGAAAGAAGGCAAAGCAATGGAATTTGCCCCCTCGCCGGAAAATTCTGAAGCCAAGCAAAGAAACCTTGTCAGATATGCTCTTCAGCCGGCACATGACCCCATATCAGATTGCTGACGCTCTTGGATACGGAGAAGGCGGTTGGTCGAATATCTACGCCTATTGCCGTGAATATGGTCTGGATTTTGACTTCTCCCGAAACCATGAAATCCGAGCGGTTCCTTTTACCCCGCGTCAACAGGAGATTGTTTTCGGCACTCTTCTGGGCGACGGGTACCTGCGGCCCACCAATGGAAACGCCGAAAATCATTCCTACGCATTGGCTTTGTGCCATGGGGAAAAGCAGCTGGAATACCTGAAATGGAAACTGAATGAATTTGAAAACTTCGTAACGACCAGGAACTTCCAGATCAACACACGGCAATTCCGGGGAAATGCCCCTACCTATGCCTTCAGCACCATATCCCACCCGTTTCTCAACGAGGCGTACCGGATCTGCTATTGCGCCAACGGGAAAAAGGATATCAGCACACAGTGGCTGGAGCGGATCACACCGCTTTCGCTTGCCGTGTGGTATATGGATGACGGTTCCCTCAACCAGCGGTATCACACCGTCGTATTGTGTACCAATTCCTTTTCCAGGGAGGGCCAACTGCTGGCCATTGATTTTTTGAAAGACCGGTACGGGATCCAGGCCGTGCTGGAACCGCGCCGGAATGGTCAGACAGTGATCCGCATCAATGCCTCTCAATCCCGGAAATGGATGGACCTGATTGGGCCTCATGTTCCTTCCTGTATGAGCTATAAATTGTGGTAAGCGCCGCATCATTTCTGCTGCGGTCTCCGGTTTCCCAAACGCCTGATGTTTCCGCATCGGGCGTTTTCGATTATAGCCGGAGGTCGGACTATTGCATCTCCCTTTCGGGAGCCTCTTCACTTAGTCTCTCACGCTGTATTGAAACTTGCGCATCGTTATCCTTCTCAGGAACTTCGATTCATCAGAAGAGGTTTTACGTGGGCTGGAATGTACTTTACGCCGCCAAGGCGCGTGTGTAACCCACGGAGCTGCGCTGGTCCAGGGGATCGGAGGTGCCGCCGCTGCCTTTCTGCTTGACGATGGTCTGCATACCGCCGCCGGTGATCTCCGTGGTGCCGTAGGCGCCGTCGCCAAGGAACAGGGTGCCGAAGACCGCCAGGCCGCTGGGGCAGCCGGAGCCGGTGTAGATCTTGGCCTCGGTGGTCTGGACGAAGCGGACACCCGCGATCTCGCCGATCTCCCCCTCGTAGAGGTTCACGGGCTGGGCGTACTTGTGGGCGTCGATCCACTCGGGGTCCCGCATCAGGTCGTAGGCCACGTAGGGGTGGATGATGGCCACGTACTTGCCGTTAATGGTGGGGGCGTTCTGGGCCCGGAGCTTGGCCACCACCTGCTGCACCACGTCCACGGTCAGCTGGGCGGTGGTGTCCAGATTCGCCCGGCTGGTGACGGCTGTCTCCACTCCGTTGACAAACTTGGGGCAGTAAGTGACGTTTGTCCCGGACTGGAGGACATTGCGCACCACGGTGTCCAGCGTCGCGCCGCCCTGACGGCCCAGCAGCTTCAGCGACTCCACGATCACGTTGTCCACGGCGGTCAGCTCCAGCACGTCGGACAGGGTGATGTAGTCGCCGTACTGGCTGACGGTGGCGGTGACGGTGTTCACCTCCAGGCTCTTGCCGTCAGGGGTGACGCCCTCGGTCAGAGGGGTCAGGGCCTTGTCCAGGGGGGCGAACTTGCGGAACTCGATGGTCTTGCCGCCGTTCGCGGGAATGGGTCGCTTCTGGCCGAACTGGTCGTGGACCAGGTTGGGGGATGCCTCATCGATGAGGGTCATGTCGTAGAAGGTCTTCATTTCCGCGCTGAGGCCGTCGGACTGGGTGGTCTGCACCTCGTTGGCGAAGAGCTGTAAATGCTTGATTTCCATAGGGTTTTCTCCTTTCCAGATTGTAAAATGGTTGACAGGGGGAATGGACCTAAAACCGCTCAGAACCGGATCTTCTCTCCTCTGGCGGCCCGTCTGCGGATATCCTCCCGGTCCGCGCGGGTCAGCTGGGAGACGTCGGTTCTGGTGACGGCGGTACTCTGGGGGCCGATGCCGTTTTCGGGGGGCCGCACATCCCCGGCCATGAGGCGGCCGGTGAGTCTGCGCTCCACCTCCTGGGCGGCCCGGCGCATGGCGGCGGGGAGGATCTCGTCCTTGTGGAGCACCAGGTAGGCGTCCCCCACCTCCACCCCGGCTCCCAGCAGCTGCCGGAACCGGGGGTCCCGGGCCTCCGCGTTCAGGTCCAGCCGGGGGTAGAGCTGCCGGGCCGCCTGGGCCTGGCTTTCCCACAGGTCCATCTGCCGCCGGGCCAGCTCCTGCCGCCGCAGCTCCGGATCCTGGTCCTGCTCCCGGGGGGCTTCCTCAGCGGTGGCCTCCCCGGGCCCCTCAGCGCCACCCTCGGCCGCCCCCTCTCCGAACAGCTGCATCCCCCGAAACAATGTGTTTTCCATATCATCACCCTTTCAAAATAAATTGCGTAAACAAACCTTTGACCATGCCCCCGCGTGGAGATACGCGTGGAGATATGAGATATCAGATATGAGATATAAGATGTGGTATCCCCTCCGGGGATGATTTTGAAATATTGAGATTCCTGCCGCGCAATACCTTCCCCCGGGGGGCAATGTCATCAACTTAAGCGCCAAGGTACCGTCTACCACTGTCATTGCGAGGAGCGAAGCGACGTGGCAATCCGTTTTCTCCTTGGTAACATGTAGAAAATCGTGACGTTGTAAGGGGAACGGATTGCCGCGCCAGTGTGCGCTACTTCCCGCAATGACAGGGAGATCGGGGCCTGGTTCCTTAAGTTGATGACATTGCCCCGGGGGGAAGGGGGACCGCGAAGCGGTGGATGAGGAATGGCGACACCTTACCATTCGCAATGCGGTCCATTCAAACGGTACAACCTTTCCCAATGTACCTTTTTCACGAACTGCAAACAAATTCGGAACAGATCGCCGTTCCTCATCCGCCCCCTTCGGGGGCACCTTCCCCCCGGGGGAAGGCATTGCGTTCCCTCATCCTTACAAATTCCAATTGATCGGACTGCCAGGAAAAACCGACATGCATATTTTTTCAAATCCATCCCCGGAGGGGATACCACATCTTATATCTCATATCTTATATCTCATATCTCCACAGGGTCGCCCTACGCGGGGAGACTCCTACAGCCGCATCCGTTCCCAGGGGGTGTCGGAGTCC
>CAMFFO010000201.1 GCA_945949735.1 uncultured Clostridia bacterium
CGGGCGGCTAATAGCCGCCCCTACGGTGGCATCTCGACAAACACCAATTTGTCAGCCCGTCGGGCAATGGCGATGCTGTTATTTTACAGGAAATCCTCCGGAAATGGAAGGGCTTTGTCAGCTTTTTCCCAGATTCTTCCGCATTTCCGCCTCCGCAGCCTCCACTTCCTCCTTCAGTTCCCGGGCGGAGAGGCGCAGGACGCCGGAGCGGAAGGAGCTGAGCTGCACCAGGCTGTCCGAGGAGGCCACATACACGGCGTAGCTGGCGCCGATCCGGGCCGCCAGCTCCTCGATATACCGGTCGGCGGTTTCCCCCTCCCGGGTGTAGACAATTTGCAGACCATGGAGCCGCTCCTTCTCCCCTGGGTTTCCGGGCCTCGCGTAGCCGTCGAACACCACCACCATATGGCACCCCCGCAGGGAGGCGTAATTGGCCAGATGGTCACAGAGCCTCCGCCTCGCGGCATCCAGATCGGATTTCGCGGTTTCCGCCAGCTCCTCCCAGGCGAAAATCACGTTGTACCCGTCCACAAGGATATACTTTTCCCTGGGAGGCCGGATGGTGACCTCCGCCGTGGCGGGGATGTTCCGGGAGGACGCGCCATACCGGGGCCGCCGGATAGGGCCGAACTCCCGCTCCATGATCTTCTCCAGCTCCCGGTCGTCGGCGGGGGTGAGATTGCGGGTAATGAGCTCCGGCTCCCGGCGTTCTTTTATCCCGCTTTCCAGGTGAATATAGTCCTTCACCTTGTCCCATTTCACGTTGAACCCCGCCCCGTGGGCGCAGAAAACCGAGTCCGGGGTGTTGGCAAGATCCGCCTCCGGGTCGTACCCGGCCTGTGCAATGACTTCCTCCGGGTTGTGGCAGGGCTCGTAGCCCCGCAGCGTCAGCTGCATCTGGCCCCGGCCCTGGGTAAAGGCCGCCAGGGTGTCGGCGTAGTCCCGAACCTCCGAAGCGGGCACCTTCCCTTCCAGCACCGAGTCCTCCCCCAGTGCCTCCGGGGCCTCGAACACCCCCGACATGGTTCGGATGTCCGTGATCACCCTGCCGATCTGAGCTGTGGGACAGCGAACAGAGAAATCGTACCAGGGCTCCAACAGTCTGGATTTTGCCTGCATCAGTCCCTGTCGCACCGCGCGGTAGGTCGCCTGGCGGAAGTCCCCGCCCTCGGTGTGCTTTAAGTGGGCCTTTCCCACCAGAAGGGTGATGCGCATATCCGTAATTGGCGCGCCGGTGAGAACGCCCCGGTGGGTTTTCTCCGCCAGGTGGGTCAGGATCAGGTTCTGATAGTTCCCGTCCAGGATGTCCAGGGAGCAGACGGTGTCAAAGTGAAGGCCGCTGCCAGGCTCCCCGGGCTCCAAGAGCAGATGCACCTCGGCATAGTGGCGCAGCGGCTCGTAGTGGCCCACGCCCTCCACGGTATTCTCAATGGTCTCCTTGTAGAAGATCCGCCGATCCTCAAGCTGTATGTCCAGACCGAACCGCTCCTTCACCAGGCTTCGCAGCACCTCCAGCTGCACCCGGCCCATGATCTGCACCTGAATCACGTTCCCCTGCATCAGAAGATGCAGCTGGGGGTCCTCTTCCTCCAGAAGCCGCAGCTTCCCAAAGGCCGTTACCGGATCCACCCCGCCGGGGAGCCGAACCCGGTAGGTCATCACGCTCTCCAGCAGGGGGCTTTCCCCCTCCGGCTCCGCGCCCAGAGCTTGTCCTGCCCAGGTTTCCGTCAGTCCCGTCACTGCGGCAGCCTCCCCGGGAGAAAGCGCCTCCGGCGCGGTGAATTTGTCCCCGGAGTACAGGCGCAGCTGGTTGATTTTCTCCTCCCGGCGTTCCCCTTTTTGGTTAACATAATTCAGAGCCTGCCGCACCCGGAGGGAGCCTCCCGTCACCTTCAGCCAGGTGAGCCGGTTTCCGGCGGCGTCCCGGGAGATTTTGAACACCCGGGCTGCAAATTCCTCTCCCCAGGCAGGCTCAGGAGCCAGGGCATCCAGCAGCGCAAGCAGCTCCTTCACCCCCTGGAGCCTCAGGGCGGAGCCGAAGAGACAGGGAAACAGCTTCCGCTGTTCCAGAAGTCCCCGCAGATTTCCCTCGGTCATAACGCCGGAAGCGAGATAGGCTTCCAGCAGCGCCTCGTCGCACATGGCTGCGCTTTCCGCGATTTCCTCGTCGGAGGCGGTAAAATCCACACAGGCCGGGCTGAGCCTGCCGCGCAAAGTCTCCATCAGCGCCTCCCGATCCGTCCCGGGCAGATCCATTTTGTTGACGAACAGGATCACCGGCACCTGGTACCGTTCCAAAAGACGCCACAGTGTCAGGGTGTGGGCCTGGATGCCATCGGTGCCGCTGATGACCAGCACCGCCAAATCCAGGATGCCCAGGGTGCGCTCCATCTCGGCGGAAAAATCCGCGTGGCCCGGGGTGTCCACCAGGGTTAGCCTCCGATGCTCCGTCTCCAGAATGGCCTGCTTGGAGAAAATGGTGATCCCCCGCTCCCGTTCCAGCGGCTGGGTGTCCAGAAAGGAATCCCCGTGATCCACCCGCCCCAGGCTCCTCCTGGCCCCGCTCTCATAGAGCATCGCCTCCGAAAGGGTAGTTTTCCCCGCGTCCACATGGGCCAGCAGTCCCATACAGCAGCGTTGTTTTTTCACCTGTCCCGGCACAGAGAAAGCCCCCTCCCATGGATAATTATGGTTATTATACCATGGAAGGGGGCAATAGTCGATAGATTTACGCTCATTTTCCTGAAAAGTATGGTACGGCTTACGTATTAAGGCAACACCGCTTAGGTGGGAGCTGCGGGCTTCGGCGGATCTTTTGCCTCAATCGTGCAGTATGAAAAATGGGAAATACATCCAGTATTCCCGCATTTTCCATACTTTCGCCCGGGTCAAAACACTGGCCGGATCTCCTTGCCCCATTATGCGGTGTTGCCTTAACCGTGTATGTCATCCGGTAAACGGTACACGAATACCTTTTCCATGACCAATTCCCACGGGTTATTTCTCTTCTCTGTATCCAGAATAGGATAGCTTTCGGGAATATGCCAGGCGGCAGGCGCCATCCCTTTGGAATCCCGGTTCGCTTTGAAACGCGTACACAACGCAATGGTCCCGAAATCGGAAAACACGGTCAGTTCACTTACTGATATCCTTGACCGAGTCGCGAATCACCAGTTCGGCATCCAAGCGGATATTATGAACAGGGATGCTCTCGTTGTTGATCAAACGCAGCACCTGCGCGACCGCAGTTCGTCCCTTTTCACTTGGATTCTGACGCATCGTTGTCAGCCGGGGTCTTGTGTTTCTGGCAAAAATGTTATCATCGAATCCCACCACGGAGATATCCTCCGGCACCCGGATTCCTCTGTCATAGAAGTAATTGACAGCAAAAGACGCATAATAATCAGAGGCAAAGAAGAGTGCTGTAAACTCATTGATCCTCTGACATACGACATCATAGGTCTTAATGATCCCCATGATACCAAAACCGATTTGAAAGAACTCGTTTTTCGGAACCGGAATGCGATGCTCCTCCAATGCCTCGCGGTATCCTTGCCAGCGCTCATAATCGACACCCACGCGATTGTCTGCAAGAAAGGCAATCTTTTTGTGTCCCATTCCGATTAAATACTCCGTGATTCGTTTTGCGCATTCCCTGTCTTTTAATCCCACATTCGTATAGGATTCATCATCATCCTGAAAATAGCAGTCAATAAACACAAGCGGAATCTTCAGGTTTTCTTTCATCTTCCTGCACTCAGAGGCATTCAAACCCAGGGAAATAATGCCGTCAACATTCCAGGTAATTGCCATTTTCTGAATCTCGTCTGCTTTATCCGATGCGTACAGCATCAGAAAATATCCGAGCTTCCGCACTTCATCCTCAATAACGCCGATCAACTCACTGTTGAAAGGATCCTGCACCACATTCTTTCCTTCCATGGTAGGATACCGAATGATCAGACCGATTATTTTTGAGGAGCTTCGCGCCAGAGACCTTGCATTCATATTCGGAATGTACTGAAGCTCTTCGATTTTCTTGCGCACACGCTGAATGGTTTGCGGTGATACTTCTTTTGTGTTGCCGTGGATCACATTGGACACTGTCGTCGGACTAACATCCAGTTCTGCCGCAATCTGCTTAATTGTCACCATCTTAAA
>CAMFFO010000202.1 GCA_945949735.1 uncultured Clostridia bacterium
TTGCCACACCAGTCTGCGGACTGGTTCGCAATGACAGGATACTTTGAGGCGAAGCGACAAACACCAATTTATCACGCAGGCTCCCGGGGAATTCTTCCTGAAATAACGGGAAAATATGCTTGACAAAGCAAGGGCGGTATGGTAAAATACCCCGGTAATAAAGAAGGCTATCCATCCGCCTCACCGTAAGCAGCAAGCGAAACGGTTTATATTCCACCTTTCCCCTGCGGGGGTGCTGTGCGGATATGCGGATGCTCTGGCGTCCGCTTTTTTGTTGTTTTATGGAGGTGCTTACCATCGCAAAGTTTGATCATCAGCTCAATGAGGAAATCCGGGACAAGGAGATCCGTCTGATCGGAGCCGACGGCGCCCAGCTGGGCATCGTTTCCGCTGCCCAGGCCAACGCCATGGCGGAGGAGCAGGGCATGGATCTGGTGAAGATTTCTCCCAACGCCACCCCTCCCGTGTGCAAGATCATGGACTACTCCAAGTACTGCTTCGATCAGAAGAAGCGGGAGAAGGAGGCCAAGAAGAATCAGCGGGTGGTGGAGATCAAGGAGATCCGCATGAGCCCCAGCATCGACACCAACGATTTCAACACCAAGGTCAAGGCTGCCCAGAAGTTCCTCAGCGACGGAAACCGGGTGAAGGTCAGCGTGCGCTTCCGTGGGCGGGAAATGGCCCACACCAATCTGGGCGAGAAGCTGCTGCTGGACTTTGCCGCCAGCTGCGCCGAAATCGCCGCCATGGAGAAGAATCCCAAGCTGGAGGGCCGCTTTATGGCGATCTTCCTGGCTCCCAAGAACAGCAAATAAGCGTCAACCACACAAAGATTTGGAAGGAGAACGACCTATGCCCAAGCTGAAAACCCATAGCGGTGCAAAGAAGAGATTCAACCTGACCAAGACCGGTAAGGTTAAGAGAGCCCACGCCTACAAGAGCCACATCCTCACCAAGAAAACCACCAAACGTACCCGTCATCTTCGCACCACCACTTACGCCGATATGACCAATGTGGATGCCATCAAGAAGATGATCCCGTACAAGTAAGCTGCGATAGGAGGATACAGAAATGGCTAGAGTAAAAGGCGCGATGATGACGCGCAAGAGAAGAAACGCTACCCTGAAGCTGGCGAAGGGCTACTGGGGTTCCAAGTCCAAGCACTTTAAGATGGCCAAGCAGGCCGTCATGAAGTCCGGCAACTACGCCTTCGAGGGCCGCAAGCAGAAGAAGCGCGCTTACCGGACCATGTGGATCGCCCGCCTCAGCGCCGCCGTGGCTCCCTACGGCCTGAACTACTCCAAGTTCATGAACGGCGTGAAGAAGGCCGGTATCGAGATGAACCGTAAGAGCCTGTCCGAGATGGCGATTCATGAGCCCGCCGCTTTCGCCGCCGTTGTGGAGAAGGCCAAGGCCGCTCTGAACTAAGATATGCGCAATTGAGGCCCTGCTGAAAAGCAGGGCCTTTTTCTAAATGGAAAGTGGGTTTCCCGGATCCGATAAATTGGTGTTTGCGGATCAGTTTTGGAAATGTCGGAATAACACTGTAGGGGAGCCATTCATGGCTCCCGGCGGTGAAATGTTCCGATATCCCCAGCATTTCGGCGAAAACGTACTGCCCCGCGGGAGCCATGAATGGCTCCCCTACAGTGTTGACGAAGTGCGTTTGAAATCTTCAAACACCAATTTATCTGCTTACCGAGAATCTTTGTGGAGGGATCGGATGGAGCTGAAAATGACCGCCCGGCGGGAGGGGCGGCTGTCGTCGTTTTTGCTGGGGGAGCTTCGTATGTCCGGTGGGCTGATGAACCGGCTCAAGTGGGGGGATGCCATCCGGGTCAACGGGCGCTGTCAGCGGACGAATTATCCCGTAAAGCCCGGGGATGAGATCACCGTGGCCCTGGAGGAGGAAACCCCGGAATACCCGGCGGAGGATGGCCCGCTTGCCGTTTTGTATGAAGATGACTGGCTCCTGGCGGTGGACAAGCCCGCGGGTATGCTGATCCATCCCTCCCGGGCGAAAAACGAGGGAACCCTGGCCAATTATGTGGCGGGGTATTATCAAAGAACCGGGCAGCGCTGCGCCTTTCACCCCATGACCCGGCTGGATCGGGACACCTTCGGTGTGGTGCTGCTTGCAAAGAACGCCCATATTCACACGCTGCTCCAGCAATCGGATTGCCGAAAGACCTACTGGGCGCTGACCTTTGGGTATCCTGCCGATAATGTGGGGACGATTGACGCGCCCATTGCCCGGAAGCCTCTGCCCAGTCTGCTGCGGGAGGTCAGAGCCGACGGCAAGCCCTCGGTCACGGAATACCGGGTATTGGATCGGCGGGAGGGGATCGGCGTGCTGGAGCTGCGGCCGGTCACCGGAAGAACGCACCAGCTTCGGGTTCACTGCGCCTATATGGGCTTTCCGATTCTGGGAGACCCCCAGTACGGCACGGAGGCATCCATACGGCTGTCCCGGGAATTGGGGTATTCCCACCAGATGCTCTGCGCGGGGGCGGTGGAGCTGACCCACCCTGTGACAGGGGAGCATTTTGTGATCCGGTCAGGGCTGGAGGGAATGATTCTCGGGGGACGTTGAGGGCTATCCGTACAGGCGGGTCAATTGTTGTCCCGGCTGCACTTCTCCGCGTCGATGGCCAGGACGATCATCAGAACGCACAGGGCATCCTGGGGCTGGGCGATGTCCAGAACATAGGTATCCGTCCAGTTCCAAAGCTCCTTGGAAACGGAGGCAATCCGCTTTCCGCAGGCATCCAGAATGGAATAGTCCCACTCCAGCCAGTTGCCGTCCACCCGCCAGCCGTTGAAATCCAGTTGAAAGACAGGCTTGAAAAAGGTGAACTCCTTGCGGATGCATCCGACGTACCGGTCGGCGAGGTACAGGTCAAATTTCGGAAGAAAGGAGAGCACCCGCTCCCGGACGCTGCCCAACTCCCGGCCTGCCGCGTCGTAGATTCGCAGCAAATGGCCCCAGGAAAGGGCGCCCTTCACCGCGAACACGGTTTCGCCGGATTCATTGTAGATATCGTAGCTGTCGAACCAGGAAAAGAAGCGTTGTCTGAATCGCAGTTTCATCATGCACCTCCGTCGGGGGTTCAGTGTTTTCTACGGTTAATTGTTGTTTAGCAAATTAATGCTGTCATTGCGAGCCAGTGCGCACACTGGCGTGGCAATCCCCCGGTTAGAGGGGAAATGTATCGACAATTGCCCTACAGAGCAGGGAAACGTTGCATTTTTGGTGCTAATCGTTACCTGGTTCCATGGGGCCGGGGGATTGCCACACCAGTGTGCGCACTGGTTCGCAATGACAGCTAATCTGGGATGCGCACCGACAAACAACAATTTATAGAATGATCTATGTAATGAAAAAGGAAGCCCTGAATTTGGTTCAGGGCTTCGTCTTTCAGGTTTCGGCGGCTTTGACGATGACGTAGCCGTCCACCAGGTTGGCTTTCTCCAGAGTACCTTCCACGAAGCTCTGGCGCTCCATCAGGTCGGTGAGGATCACGAGGCCGTCCTTGCATTCAATGGTCATCACGTTGCGCATGATGACGGACTCGGGATTCAGTTGATTCTTGTATACGGTGGAAAGACACATTTTGGGTTCCTCCTCAATGGGTATCCAGACTCTGCAGTACTACGCTCAGGCGCATATTGCCCTTCTCAAAATCGGATACGGCGGCCATGACCTGCTCGAAGGCGGTGTGATTTCCGGCCTGATCCAGCTGCTGGGCCAGATCCGCCAGCTCCTTGGCGTGGGCGGCGTTATGGCCTACCATGTACTTCATCAGGGCAGTCAGCTCCTCCATGGGGGTGTGCTCACAGGGAGTGGCGCAGCTGCCGCAGCCGTGACCGCAGTCGTGGGAGTGGGTATGCCCTTCGCCTTCGGCATGAAGCTCGGCATGGTCGTGGGGGTGGACGTGGTTATGCTCATGAACGTGTTCGTGCTCGTGGGTGTGGGTGACACCGTCGTGGGTGTGCTCGTGGGTATGGGAGTGGGCGTGTTCATGGTCATGGGTGCCCACATGGTCGTGATCCAGATGCATAATGATATCTCCTTTTTTGAGTTTTAGGGAGGTAAATTGTTGTTTACAGCACTATCACCGTAGGGGCGGATATTATCCGCCCGC
>CAMFFO010000203.1 GCA_945949735.1 uncultured Clostridia bacterium
TGCGAGACCAGTGCGCACACTGGTCGTGGCAATCCCCCGGTTAGAGGGGAAATGTTCCGAAAAGTACCAGTATAACTGGGAGCAGCCGCGCTTTTTGGCGGTAATCGTTACCTGGTTCCATTCAACCGGGGGATTGCCACGACCAGTCTGCGGACTGGTCTCGCAATGACAGGTATTTTGGGGCAACAGCCCGACAAACACCAATTTGTCGGACCGCTGTGTGAAACCTGATAAGCATTTTTCTGTTCAGCCGAAAATTGCAAACCTTAGACATAATCCGCCGTGATGTAAAAAAGTCTGCATCCGGAATACGCAACGGGGCGCAGGAAGCGTAAGATACGGAGGCAAAGCGCACCCGCGTTCCGGAACGCGGATTGCGAAACCGCTTTCCTTCCCCGGAGGGCAAGTCCCTGGAGTAATTCCAAAAATCCCCTCAAAAATGTGGCATAGTGCACAAAATATTCTTCTATAATCAGTCTCTTTTTACCAATTTCAGATAGGAAATTAGTTTCTCAATTCTCCGTTGACGCTGCTAAGACCGGATGCTATATTGGGCTCAGCAACAAAAAACAGGAGGGAAAATACATGAAAAAGGCAATTGCGATTCTTGTTTCCGTTATGCTGCTGATGTCCTTGCTGTCCATGACAGCCTACGCAGCCGCAGACACCGAAATGGTTCCCGTGGTGGTCAGTGTCCCGGAGGGCTGGGAGGCGCCCAATCTGTGGGCCTGGGCCGATGACGGCACCAACGCCTTCGCCGCCTGGCCCGGGGAAGCGCTGGAGCCTCTGGCGGAGGGCTGGTACTATACCTACGTCCCCGGCTTCGTCCAGAACGTCATTGTAAACGCTGCGCAGGGTACGGAGGGCGCCGTCCAGACAGACGCCGTGGCAGTGGAGGCCGGCAAAGAGGTGTGGATCACCGTCGGGGAGGATCTGACCGCCGCCGTTTCCTACGAAGCCCAGCTCCGCGGCGAGATCCCCGCCTATGTGGAGAAGTTCACCGTCCACGCCTATGTGCCCCTGTCCTGGAAAACCGTGAATATGTGGGCCTGGTCTGCCCCCGACGGAACCAACGCCTTTGAAAGCTGGCCCGGCGGGGCAATGACCGAGGGTGAGGACGGCTGGTTTACCGGCAAGGCTCCCGTCTGGGTCAACTCCCTGATTATAAACGGCAACGAAGGCACCGTCCAGACGGAGGACATCTCCATCGAGGGAAAGGAGCTCTGGATCACCGTCTATGAGGATCTGAGCTATGACTTAAGCTACGAAGATCCCAATAAGGCCGTCCCCAACATCACCGTCCGGGCTCAGGTGCCCGAGGATTGGGCCGACCCTTGCTGCTGGGCCTGGTCCGCTCCCGACGGCACCAACGCTTTTGCCTCCTGGCCCGGCGAGGCTCTGACCCGGGACGGCGACTGGTACACCATTGAGGTACCGGGCTGGATCAACTCCGTCATCATCAACGGAAACGGCGGCACCGTCCAGACCTCCGACCTCTCCGTGGAGGCGGGCAAGGATGTCTGGGTGGTTGTGACCGATGCGGAAACCGCGTCCGTTTCCTATGAGGAGTCCGCCACCCAGGCCCCTCCCACGGAAACCGAGCCTCCCGAAACGGAAGCCCCGGCTACCGAGCCCGCCCCGGAGCCTGCGGGAAAATCCAATACCGGGCTGATTGTGGGAATCCTCGCCGCAGTGGCAGTGCTGGGCGGCGGTACGGCAGTCCTGGTCTCCCGAAAGAAAAAGAAGTAATTCATCGCTGCGGGTACACGCAAGCCGTGTACCCGCTTCTTCCAATTCTTCGAAAAAGTATGTGTGTCTGAGCATTCTCTCCCCCAGCCTGCATTCCGCCGGGCGCAGGATGCAGAAATCCCTATTGACCGGAGGATCCTGCTGATAGACAAATTGCTGTTTGAATGTCAATATTTCCGACAACTGCGTCTAACACTGTAGGGGAGCCATTCATGGCTCCCGGCGGTGAAACGTTCCGATTTTCTGCGCGTTTCGGCGAAAACCGGGAGGCATGAATGCCTCCCCTACAGGAAAAACGGCAGCGTTCTGTGCAAACCCATTGAACCGTTATTCTCAAAAGGAGGAAGCCCTATGAAACGGATCATCCCAATCCTTCTGTGCGTCTGTATGCTGCTGACGCTCGCCGCCTGCGGCACGTCCTCCGGCGACAGCGCCGACGCAAACAAAATAGTGATCTGGCACGATAAGGAGGACGCGGTCATTGCCGCGCTGGAAGAGCGTCTTTCCCAGGCCGTGCCGGAGCTGGACATTGTCTTTGATAAGAAAACCAGCCTGACGGATTCTTTGAAGCTGGTGGGCAACGACCCCAACGCCGCGCCGGATCTGTTTCTCTTTGCCCATGACAAGGTGGGGGTGTTCGCGGAAATGGGGATTCTCGCTCCCATCGAGCCGCTGCTGGAGGAGGGCGCGCTGGACAATTACCTCCCAATGACTCTGGACGCCGCCACCTACAAGGGCACCCTCTACCAACTGCCCCTGTACTTTGAGACCCTGCTCTTTATGTACAACCGCCGGTATATGCAGGATGAGGAGGTGCCCGCCACCACCGAGGAGCTCTACGCCTACATGGAAGCCAACACCGGCCGGGGCCGTTACGGCTTTGTGGAGCAGCACAGCACCGCCTACTATTCCGCCGCCTGGATTCACGGCTTCGGCGGCTCCATCATCGACGATGCCGCGGTGCCCTTCCCGGATGCCCGGGCGGTGCAGGAGGCGCTTGCCTACCACCTGAAATTCGTGAAGCTGATGCCCGGGGAGACGGAGTACGCAACCGTCAACACCCTGTTCCTGGAGGGAAAGGCCGACGCCACCATCGGCGGCCCCTGGATGGTGCCCTCCGCAAGAGCGGCGGGCATCGACCTGGGCATCGCCCCCATGCCCACGGTGGACGCAACCGGACGTGCCCTGGCCCCCTACTCCGGCGTGCAGGGCGTCCATGTACTGAAATACGCCGCCGAGCATAAGGGCGAAGCTGTGAAAAAGCTGCTTGCCGCCCTGACGGACCCCTCCGTGGGCACCTCCCTGGCTCTGGCCAGCGGCTGCGCCCCCGCCAACGCCCTCTGTTATGACGACCCCCAGGTAGCCGGGGACCTCCTGGTTCAGGCCATGCGCGCCACGGCGGAGATCGCCGTCCCCATGCCCAACATCCCCGAGATGGACGTGATGTGGACGGTGGTCAGCAACCTCCTCACCGATGTAAACCTGTCCAGGAGCGACATCGGGGAGAGCTTCCAATCGGCGCTTGGGCAAGCGGAAAGCCTGATCGCCGGAATGCGGTAAGGGCAGCGCCATGAGCAAAAACAAAAGCACCCTCAAATCCTACGCCTGGTCGGCTCCGTCGCTGATGCTCATCGCCCTGATGGTGGTGTTTCCCATCCTCTACACCGGATACATCAGCCTGACCAATATGAATGTGTACCATTGGTTCGACTTCACCATCGTGGGACTTTCCAACTATGCCCGGGCGCTGTTCGTGTTCGATTCCGGCTTTCTGTCCGCGCTGCTGGCCACGGTTCTCTGGACGATTGTGAACATGGCGCTGCAGCTGGTCATCGCCTTCGCTCTGGCAAACCTTCTGAACATCAAAAAGCTGCGGCTTCGCAAGCTGTACAAAACCGTCCTCATGTTCCCCTGGGCCATGCCGGGGTATGTGGGCATCCTGCTGTGGAAAACCGGGATGTTCAATACCCAGTTCGGTCTGCTGAACCAGTGGATGGAGAAGCTGGGCCTTGCCGCGGTGCGGTGGCTGTCCTCCGACGTTTCCGCGTTTTTAAGCTGCACGGTGGTGAACCTGTGGCTGGCCCTGCCCTTCATGATCATGATCATGGACGGGGCGCTGCAGAGCATTGACCGCAGCTACTACGAAAGCGCCCGCTTAGACGGCGCGGGGGCCCTGGCCCGGGCCCGGTACATCACCATCCCCACCATGCGGCCCATCATTGCCCCCGCCGTGATCATCACCGTGTTCACCACCTTCAAGCAGTTCGACGTGGTGTACCTGCTGACCCAGCAGGCAGGGGCCAAGACCGGCTCCGGCTTCCACACCATCCTGACCTACGCCTACGAGAACGCCTTCATCACCAACAACTACGGCTATTCCTCCGCCATCTC
>CAMFFO010000204.1 GCA_945949735.1 uncultured Clostridia bacterium
CCTTTTTGGACAGGGAGCCCACCGTGGAAACATCATAGTGGTACAGCGGCCGATATAGAAAACGCAGTTTGCCGTCAATCAGGCACAGGTAGGCCAGGACAAAGCAGAAGTCCTCGCCCAGACGCAGCTTCTCGTCAAAGCGGAGCCCTGCCTGCTCAATGGCGGAACGCAGGAACAGCTTGTTCACCGGTGAACTGGCCAAGAGGGGTTCGTGAAGAATATCCCGTCTTTCAGAATCCCTTTGGAGTACCGTATGTCCCGTTTTCATGCCGCCCCGGTCAATTTCGCAGATAACCATATCCCCGGGACTGTAGATGGCCAGCATACTCTCACACCAGTCCGGCTCCACCCAGTCGTCGCTGTCGCAGAACATGACATATTCCCCCCGGGCGGCATCCAGCCCCGCGTTCCGGGCCGAGGATACGCCCCCGTTGGGCTTGTCGATCACACGGATCCGCCCATCCTCGCTTGCGAGCTGCCGGCAGATCTCCGGCGAGCGGTCGGGAGAACCGTCGTTCACCAGAATGATTTCGATACTCCGAAGGGTCTGCGCCATCAGGGAACGGACACAGCGCTCCAGGGTTTTTTCCGCGTTATATACCGGAACAATAATGCTGACTGTTATTTCCATCTTTCACTCCATGATAAACCATGACGACGCCAATGGGCCTGACTTGGGAAAAACGAGAAACGATACCTGCTGTCATTGCAAGCGCGCTGGTTCGCAATGACAGTTCTATGTCCGTGCGACAAATACCAATTCAGGTTATCGGGTTAAAACAGCAAACCATCCAGCAATCACTTGCTGGGATGCCACCGTAGGGGCGGCTATCAGCCGCCCGAAACCTTACGGCTTCCAAAGCACCCCGTTTTGCCGGAAACGCGCAATGATTGAGCCCTTTCGGGCGGCTGATAGCCGCCCCTACGGTAGTAACGTGAGGTGTTTCCATGGATGCTGTTCTAAGCCGATAGCCTATATACCAATTTGCCGGACCGGTGAGTTGACCCGATCAATATGATCTTTATTTGAACGGGATGCCCAGGGCCTTTTGTATCTTCTGCTTTCGCTGTCTCAGAAGCTGAAACGCCATCAGCAGCCTTGCATGGCCTGTGTGATAAAGCCGGAGATAGATCGGGTGCTGATCCCACCGGAGGCTGCCGCAGCATCGCCGGAAAGACTCCAGGCTGCTGACCTTTCCCGCGATCCTGATTTTTTCCCACGAGGATAAATCCTGGCGTTCTTCCGTTTGCTCCAGGAACAGTCGATAATGCCAGTTCATCCGGTCGCATCTGTTTTCCAGACTGCGCTCATCCGTCGCGCCCAGCTTCAGCATGGGCGCGGTCATCAGTCGATAATAGGTATCGATTTGCTCCAGGGTGGGGATCCTTTTAGACAGGGAGCCTACCGTAGTAGGATCATAATGATACAGCTTCCGGAGGAGGAAGCGCAGCTTGCCGTCAATCAGGCACAAATAGGCCAGCACGAAGCAGATATCCTCCCCGGGGGTCAGGCCAACCTGGAACCGGAGCCCGGCCTCTTCGATGACAGACCGCAGGAACAGTTTGTTCCATACATAGCTCGACAGGCTCGTATAATGGAGAATCTCCCTCCGCTCCGCCTCTGCAAGCTCCGCAGAGGGTTCTTCGCGCACACCATTCCGGTCTATGTCACACACGACCAGATCTCCGGGTTTATAGGCGTTCACCATGCTTTCGCACCAGTCCGGCTCCACCCAGTCGTCGCTGTCGCAGAACATAATAAACTCTCCCCGGGCGGCATCCAGTCCCGCGTTCCGGGTGGAGGATATGCCCCCGTTGGGCTTGTCGATCACACGGATCCGCCCATCCTCGCTTGCGAGCTGCCGGCAGATCTCCGGCGAGCGGTCGGGAGAACCGTCGTTCACCAGAATGATTTCGATACTCCGAAGGGTCTGCGCCATCAGGGAACGGACACAGCGCTCCAGGGTGTTTTCCACATTGTATACCGGGACAATAATGCTGACGGTCATTTCCATCCTTCGCTCCTTATGCAAAAACTGTTTTGCGGTAGGCTTCCAGTTCCTGACCTCCGCCGATTACCTCCTGTTGCAGATTATCGGAATATCTGCGGGCGGTTTCTTCACTGTCCAGCAGCTGTCCGATCGCCTCCGCCAGGGCTTGGGCGGAAATCGGAACAATTCTGCCGGTTATGCCGTCTGTAAGCTGATCTTCCATGCCTCCCACAGCGGTGGTAACAATGGGTTTCGCCAGCACTCTTGCCTCGGTAACCGTGGTGGAGTAGGCTTCATAGCGAGACGGCTGCACATAGATTTTCGCGTACTTCATAAAGGGATAGGGGTTGACCTGATCCCCCTCCAGCCGGAAGCAGTCCCCAAGCCCCATTTGCGCTGCCTGGGCGCGGATCTTTTTCATCATGGGGCCGTCCCCGACCCAATGCCAGACAATCTTTCTTCCTTCCTCCCGGAGCAGACGGCAGGCCTCCAGCGCCAGCTCCGGCCCCTTTTCCGGGGCGAGCCGGCCCACGTTCACGATTTGCGCGGCATCTGCTGAAAAGCCTTCGGGAATAAATGCCTCCGATCCGCGCAGAACGTGTTCCCGGTCGCAGATATTCCGCAGCACCGTGATTTTCCCCTCCAGACCAGGAAATTTCTCCCGAAGCATCTCCGCGCAGTACCGGGAGACCGCAACTACATAGTCAAACCGTGGGTAATACTGCTGATCCCGGGCATAGTCTTTTCCCTTTTTCTCGTATGCACCGTTGTGGTACCACAGCACCTTTCGGTTCGCCGTGACCTTATCCGCAACATAATAAGGAGCCAGCCCGTTCTGGGAATAGGCCACCGCCACATCGTAATGCTTCTCCAGCGGCCGGAAGGTCGTCCACAGGGGAAGCCCCAGCTTGATGCGCACCCGGTGGTCGAAATACGGCAGGAGCATCCTCCGGTGCTTCCAGAGGCCGCCCCGGCGGCGGATCTCCCGCATGGTAAATTCCGTGTTGTAAATATAGGAAAAGGCGTCCAGGAAATTGACCTTCCGCCGGATCTGATCCTTCAGCGCGTATTCCGGGTTCAGCACCAGCAGATCCACATCGAATTCATCCTCCGGAAGGATATTCAGCAGGTTCACCAGGCACCGCTCGATCCCGCCGATGCCCAGGCCGTAGCATACAAACAGCAGCCTCTTTTGTTGACCCATTTTCGCGCCGTCCTCTCAGCCGTATTCTCCGCCCAGGAAGAGCTTTACATAACACCGAAACACCGTCCGGAACAGCCCGGGCGCGGCGCAGATCATTCCGGCCAACACCCGGTTGCGCCGGGTGAGCACAGAATAGTGGTCTTTCTGCTCCGCAAGCATTTCCCGAACCCGGATAAGATCCTCCCGATAACGGGGCTCCGTCTCCACCGTCAGCAGGGCATACACATACAGCAGCACCCGCAGCAGCGCCTGACGGGCGTCCCGCTCCAGTTCCGGGGGGCAGGCATCCAGAATGATCTGCCGCACCCGGATCCGGTCGTAGATCCGGTGCTCGTTGAGCTTTCCCCTGGCCGCGGAGTTCTCCCGGAACAGATAGTGATATGGGCAAACGTCCTCATATACCGATTTTTCCGCCCCGGAGAACAGGTAGAAATTCATCAGCATATCTTCGTTGTTCCGGATGGAAAAATCCATTTTCTCCCGGAGACCCCGGAACAGCTCCCGCTTATACAGCTTGGAGCACAGTCCCGGCTCCACCAGCCGCTCCTCCAGCAGCTCCCGCAGAGCGGTCAGGTGATCCTGGCAACGAAGCGTTCCCGTATTATAGTGGTAGGCCACGTTCCCCTCGGAATCGATTCGCTGATACCCGCAGTGAGAAATGTCCGCCCCATAGCTATGGGCGTTTTCCAGAAGCCGGGCATACATCTGAGGCTCCAATTCATCGTCCCCATCCACAAACCCGATCCAGTCTCCGGTTGCTTCCTCCACCCCTCGCAGACGGGCAGCGGTGACCCCGGCGTTTTCCTGATGGATCACCTTCACCCGGCTGTCCCTTTCCGCAAAGGAACGGGCAATGGCGAGGCTGTCATCCCCCGACCCATCGTCCACCAGGATCACCTCCAGGTTTTCGCAGGTCTGGGCAAGAATGCTCTCCACACA
>CAMFFO010000205.1 GCA_945949735.1 uncultured Clostridia bacterium
CGCACTGGTCTCGCAATGACAGGAAATTTGGAGTCAGCGCGACAAACACCAATTTGATGGTTTGCTGACTTAAGCCGATATGCATATAGGAAAAATGGGGGATGATTGCGAAATCGCCCCACGTAGGGACACAAAAATTGTCAACTGTCAATTGTCAATTGTCAATTCAGAAAAGCGCCCCATATGGCAATCTGCCCTCCCAGTATACCACACCCCGCAGAGGAAAACAAGCAGTGGGATTTCAGGGTTGAAAATTCCCGGGAAAACAGGTATGATATAGGCGTGAGAGAAGATATGTCTTAAGTCAGGAGGCTGCAATGAATCAGGTCGCCGTTGATGAATACGACCTGGCCCTGAGGGCCGGGCAAAAGGAAGCGAAGGAATTAACCGCCGCGGGAAAGAATCCCAACCCCGCAGTGCTGGACGAGATCCTGCCGGAGGGCACCCCGGACACGGCCCAGGAGGTGGGACTGCTGGATATCCCGGCCCACCGGATCGTGGGGGTCAAATCCGCCGGACGGATCACCGCCTTTACCGCCAGCTTCAAACCTCTGCTGGACCGGAACTCGGAATTCGCCTTCAAGTGGATCTCCCTGTGCGACGCCCATCTGGGGGACACGGGCATCCGGGATCCCATCGAATGCTATGAGTACCTGGGCAATTTCTACGTCCAGGAGGGCAACAAGCGGGTCAGCGTGCTCCGGCACTTTGGCGCGCCCCGGATTCCGGGCAATGTCCGCCGGATCGTTCCCCCCATGAGCGACGATCCCAGGATCAAGGCGTATTACGAATTTCTGGATTTTTTCAAGGGCGCGCGGCTGTACGAGGTTCAGTTCCGCCGCCCCGGGGACTATGGCAAGCTCTTGACTGCCCTGGGCAAGCAGATGGGCGAGCCCTGGAGCGAGGAGGAGCGGCGCACCTTCCGGGCTTACTTCCAGTATTTCCGGGACGCCTTTGCCAAGCAGGATCTGCGGGGCAGGGATGTGCTGCCGGAGGAGGCGCTTCTGCTGTGGCTGGAGCTGTACCCCTACGCCGATCTGGGCCGGCTCTCCACCGGGGAGCTGCGCAAGTCCCTTTCCGAGCTGTGGAAGGATGTGGTGTCCTCCACCAGCGTAAGCGTGAAGGTGGAAACCAAAACCGAGGGGGCTCCCTCCGGGGGGCTGTTCACCTGGATCACCACGCCGGATCACCTGAACGTGGCCTTCGTCCACCAGCTGAGCCCCGGCACCAGTCCCTGGGTCATGGGCCACGAGGAGGGCCGCAAGCACCTGGAGGCCGCGATGGGGGACAAGGTGACGGCCCGCAGCTATTTTGACGCCAATACCCCCGAGGCCGCCCGGCAGAAGATCGAGGAAGCGGTATCCGACGGGGCCCAGGTGGTATTCACCACCGCGCCGCCCCTGATCCGGGCCACCCTGAAGGCCGCCGTGGAGCACCCCAAGATCGCCTTCTTCAACTGCTCCGTGGATAAGCCCTACACCAGTGTGAAAACCTATTACGGCCGGATTTATGAGGCCAAGTACATCTCCGGAGCCATTGCCGGGGCCATGGCCCTGGAGGGTCGGATCGGCTACATCGCCTCCTACCCCAATTACGGCGTTCCGGCCTCCATCAACGCCTTTGCCCTGGGGGCCCAGCTTACCAATCCCCGGGCCCAGATCGAGCTGCGGTGGAACTGCGTGGCGGGGACGCCCCAGGCGGATCTCCTGGCCGGCGGCATTCGGGTGGTATCCAACCGGGACGCTCCCACCCAATCGAAAATGTACCTGGATTTCTGCAGCTACGGCACCTACCTGATGGACGGGCGGGGGGATCTGGTTTCCCTCGGCTCCCCGGTGTGGCTGTGGGGCAAATTCTATGAATACATCATCCGTGGCATCCTCACCGGCAGCTGGAAGAACGAAAAGGGCGCCGCCGCCCTGAACTACTGGCTGGGCATGGACAGCGGCGTCATCGATATCAGCCTGTCGGATAAGCTCCCCGAGGGCGTGCGCCAGCTGGCCTCGCTCCTGCGCCGGGGACTGATCGAGGGCACGCTGGATCCCTTCGGCCGGCGGATCGTCTCCCAGGACGGCAGTCTGCGCAGCGACGGAACCCACCGCTTCTCCCCGGAGGAGCTGCTGAAAATGGACTGGCTCTGTGACAATGTGCTGGGCTCCATCCCCAGCTATGACGAAATTCTGCCGGTTTCCCAACCCCTGGTGCGGGAGCTGGGGCTGTACTCCGATAAAATTCCCACGGAAAAGGAGAAAAAGACCCGTGAAGATACTGATCGTGTCCGATGAGGAATGCCCCGCCCTATGGGATTACTATGTGCCCGGGCGGCTGTCCGGATATGATTTGATCCTCTCCTGCGGAGATCTGAACGCCAGCTATCTGAGCTTTCTCGTGACCATGGCCCGATGCCCGCTATTGTATGTCCACGGCAACCACGACACCCGCTACGAGATTTACCCCCCGGAGGGCTGCGACTGCATCGAGGACAGGATCGTGGAGTTTAACGGCCTGCGGATCCTGGGGCTGGGGGGCTGCCGGAAGTACCATCCGGGCCCCCACCAGTACACCGAGGCCGAGATGCGCCGCCGGATCCGGAAGCTCCGCCTGGCGCTGCTGCGAACCGGCGGGGTGGACATTGTGGTGACCCACGCTCCGCCCCGGGGCCTGGGAGACGGGGAGGACCCGGCCCACTGGGGCTTTGAAGCCCTGGTGGAGCTGCTGGACAAGTATCACCCCCGGTATCTGGTTCACGGCCATGTCCATATGAGCTACGGCGCGGACACCCCCCGGGTTCGGGAATACGGGGACACCACCCTGATCAACGCCTGCGAGCGGTTTGAGCTGGAGATCCCCGATCCCCCCATTCCGGAAAAGCTCCGCGGCCAGCTCCTCTGGCGCACCCGCCCCAAATGGCTGGACCGGGAGCGGTATCTGGAGGATTGACGGACAGCCGTTTGAAACAGCGGACAGTTCAGGCGCATTTCCCGCCAGAGCGACAAATTGGTGTTTGAAAAAATGCTGTCATTGCGAGCCAGTGCGACAAACACCAATTTACCGTGTTGTGAGCGATATACACAGAAGGAGACTTTACCATGTTTGAGG
The DNA here is from genome assembly GCA_945949735.1 of uncultured Clostridia bacterium. GTDB lineage: Bacteria > Bacillota > Clostridia > Oscillospirales > Oscillospiraceae > Faecousia. Next base: position 3,100 of record CAMFFO010000205.1, read on the forward strand.
GATTTTCCCCGGAGACCTTTGACTTTCTCTGGGGGATTCGAATGAACAACAACCGGGACTGGTTCCTGGAGCACAAGAAGCAGTATGAGGACACCCTCTACAAGCCCATGAAGGAGCTGGGGAGGGAACTGTTCCAGCCCTTTCTGGAGGAGCCCGGCAATGTGCTGAAGGTCAGCCGGATCTACCGGGACGCCCGGATGCACCCGCCGGAGCCCTACAAGGAGAGCCTGTGGATCTGCATCCGGCCGGATGTGGAGTGGTGGGCGGAGAACCCCTGCCTGTATTTCCAGATCACCCCCGAGGGGGCGGACTACGGCTTCTTTTTCTGGAAGCCCAGAACCGCCGTGCTGGAGGAGTTCCGCCGGGATATCACGAAGCGCAGTGAGGAATTCCTTGCCCTGATCCGCTCCACTGAGGCCGCCGTGGGCCAGCGCGTGACGGCCGAATGCTACAAGCGGCCCAAGCCCTGTGAACGCAAAGAGCTGGAGCCCTATTTTGCCTGGAAGGGCCAGATCGGCTGCACCCGGGAGCTCGCCCCCGGCGAGGCGCTGTTCAGCCCAAGCCTTTCCCGGGAGGTGGGGGACTTCTTCACAAAACTCACCCCCCTGTATGATTATTTCACCCGGTTCCGGGTGTAAAATCACATCGGACAATTGGTGTTTGCAGATTTCCAAACACGTTGCATTGCTGCCGTAGGGGCGGCTATTAGCCGCCCGAAAACGTTCTCACTTTTGAGCGTTTCCGATAAACGGAAGCACTTTCGTTGACGAAACAAAAGCGGGCGGCTAATAGCCGCCCCTACGGTGGCATCTCGACAAACACCAATTTGTCAGTTTGCTTATGAAGGCCGATAATCTGAACCGCCATTTGCGGAGGATTTATCTTCCGCACTGTTGCAAAGGAGAAATAGAGTATGAAAAAAACCATCTTTCAGGGCATGGCCACGGCCATGGTAACCCCCATGGATGCCCGGGGGGACATCGACTATGAGGCTATGGGCC
>CAMFFO010000206.1 GCA_945949735.1 uncultured Clostridia bacterium
ACAAACACCAATTTATCGATCCGCAGCATTTCCCCATCCAAAAAACAATCCGGCGGGCACCTGGGTGCCCGCCGGAGGGGGGTGTTTGAGGATTACCACTGGGTATCGCTGGCGTGGGCGTAGTTGAAGATGTCCGCGCCGGCAATCTTTTTATAGTATTCGCTCTGGGAGCCGTCCTCCTCGTAGCGCCAGCCCACGCCGTATTCGTTCCTGTCGCCGTAGGTCAGCCAGCAGTCGGGATTCACGGCGGCGTAGCGTTCGATCTCCTCGTCGGAAACCTTGGTATGGGTGAAGGTCAGCCGCTCCAGGGGCAGTTCATCCACCGGCGACAGGTCCGTCACGCCGGTCCAGCTGACGTTCAGCATCCCCAGATTGGTGCAGTCCTTCAGCGGGCTAAGATCCTCGATGTAGCTGCAGTAGGCGATTTCCAGGAAGTAGATGCTCTTGTTCCCGGCAAAGGGACTCAGGTCCGTAATGGGCGAGCCGGAGAGGATGATGGCCTCCAGGTTGGGCATATAGGCCACGAAGGAGATATCCGTCAGGGTCTCGTTGTGGCCGAAGTCGATGAACTTGGCGTCCTCGCAGTAGCGCAGGGACTTGGAGTTGGCGTTGGTCAGGCCGTAGACCATCTTGATGACCTCCCGGTCGGTCAGACAGCTGCCGCCGTTGCCGAAGTAGACCCGCCAGACGATCTTGGTTCTGCCCCGGTAGTCCTCCCGGATGCTTGCCATGACCTCGTCGCTGATGTGGCAGCCGTTGAATACGAATCTCTCACAGCTGTCCATCACGTCCAGAATCTGCCGGATCTCGGCCTCGTCGGAGTCTTTCATGTATTTATACTTGTACTCCACCTCGGTATCGGTGGTGGAGAGGGTCTGACCGTAGAAGGTATAGCTATAGCGGAAGGTAACGCCCGGCGCGGCTTCCTGGAGCTTCTGCACATCCGTAAGGGAGAGGCTGCTGTTCCCGTCCGCGTCCATCAGCTCCACGGCTTCCAGGTTGGGGAAGAAGGCCAGCTCGGAAGCCACCTGATCCACCTCGCCGGAGGTCAGATCGGAAAGGTTCAGCTCCGTTACGCCGGGGTCGGTCTCCTCGCCCCGGAAGGACACGGTGTACGCCACCCGCACGCCGCCGTAGAGCAGGCCGATCTCCTGAATCTGCTCCAGCGCCAGGGTGGTATTGGGCAGGGTGATGGTCTTTACCTGGGGCAGATGCACCAGGTTCAGCATCAGGGTATCGTAGTCGTAGGCGCCCTCCTCCAGCGTCAGCTCCGTCACATCGGGGGCGGCCTTCACGCCGCCCAGATCCACCAGATAGCTGACCTCCAGCTCCGGCCAGGCGCTTTGCAGCTCCTCCAGCAGCGCGTAGTCCGTACAGGCCATGGCGTCGATCCGGCGCAGCTTCGGGAAGTATCCCAGGAGCCGGATGTCCTGCTCCGTCAGGGTGGTGACGGTAAGGCTCTCGCTGTCGCTGGAAACCCTGCCCCCCTGGAAGGGCACATCCCACACAACCTGGCAGTCCGGCAGAGCCTGGCGAACGGCCAGATAGTGGTCAAAGGAAATGTCCTGCCCCCGCAGATCCAGCGTTTCCGCGTCCACGGCGTACACCGCGTCGTCAATAAACACATGGGTATGCCGGTACCACCAGAAACCTCCCGCGGCGCACCCGCCCAGAAGGCACAGCACCAGCAGCGCCACAAGCACCTTTTTCATGGAATAAAACCTCCGGTTTTCTCTGTGGCAACACCGCACAATTGCGTCAGCGGATCTCAGCGGATCTTTTGCACCATTTCTGCAGTTTCAAAAACGGGAAATACATACAGTATTCCCCCGTTTTTGAAACTTTGAACTGGCACAAAATCTCTCGCTGAGCTTCCTTGCCGAATTATGCGGTGTTGCCCTGTAAAAATCCGGTCGCCCCGGAATCCGCACAATTTAGCACATTTTATCATATTCCGGCGCAAATAGCAAGGGATTTCTCCCTCCAAATCCCCCCAGCCCCCGGACACAGCCGGCACGATCAATTGGTATTTGTGGGGCTGACAGAAAGCAATACCTTCCCCCGGGGGGAAGGTGCCCCGAAGGGGCGGATGAGGAATGGCGAAACCTGAAATTATCCGCAGCGGTAGGAATTACGGTACAACATTTGGACGAATTCCGAAGAATTGGGACTACTCAGTATTCTACAGCGGCCGCCGCTCCTCATCCACCGCTTCGCGGTCCCCCTTCCCCCCGGGGGAAGGTATTTTTCCTGTCATCATCCCGCCAAGCACCAATTTGTCGTTCCGTCCGCTTCAAAAGCGCCCCGCGCTTTTGAAGCGGGGGCGCTTGGGTTATTCACCGAAGAAATCCTGGCCGTCCACCAGAACCCCGTCGCTTTCATACACCATGAGACTTTCACCCCCCAAATCCCGGAAGGTGCAGTTTTCAATGGAGGCCCCGGACACATATTCCAGCGAGATCCCGCCCCAGCTGCATTCGTAGATGAGGCAGTCCTTCACCTGAAGGTCCCCGCAGGACACGGCCCAGACGCCCAGCACACCGCAGCCGTAGAGGCCGCAGTTCTCCACCGCCACCGTGTCGCAGTTGTTGAACCGGAGGACGCCGCCGGAGCATTCTCCCGGCTCCGGGGTGTGGCCCGCGGTAAAGCCCGCCAGGCGCAGGTTGGTGCAGCCCTCAAACCGGAGGACGTTGGCGTACCGGGGGGCGGCGGTAATGGTGTGGCCGGTGAGGATGCCGTCGCTGCTTTCGATGGTCAGGTTGTCCACCCCGGAGATCACCAGCTCCGGCCCGTCGAAGGCCTCCTCCCAGTGGTAATTCTCCCCGTCCGCGCCCTCCGCGGCGGCGCTCAGGTCGTAGCTTCTTCCGGTGAGGACGATGCGCGTATTGGGGGCGATGGCGGCCAGCAGCTCCTGAACCGTTGCCGCTTCCACCGTGGTCTGCTCCGGCAGGGGCTCCTGGGGCGTCACCGTGGCGAACATTTTCTTCATGGCGGCCTCGGTAATCTCCTGGCCCTGGCTGTCCACAAAGGTGCCGTTCCACCCCTCCCGGCTGTACCACCGGCGGATCACATTGTCGCCGAACATACAGTCCTCCATCACCGCGTAGTCGTCGGCGGAGAGGCTGAAGGCGCTTCCCGTGACCCGGTTGTCCGTAAAGCGGCACTTTCTCAGGGTCAGATCGAAGCTCTCCCAGCTGTCCAGCAGTTCGGTGGCAACGGCCCCGGTGATCTCGCAGCCGGAAATCAGCGTACCGTGGCATTCGCTGAGCGAGAATACGGCGTAGCCGCCCTGATCCCGGTCGCCGATGTCCGAAAAAACCGTATTCTGGATACGGATCTCGTCACAGCGGTACAGGCTGACGCCGGAGCTGGAGCAGTCGTAGATGTGACTGTCCAGAACCTGTACATCGGTGCAGTTGCTGCCGCTTAAGCCTATGCTGCCGCAGCCGTACAGACCCACCCGGCGCAGCGTCACGTCCATGGAGCCCGCCAAATCCACCACTCCCGCGGAGCAGAAGCCCGGAGTCTGGGTATGTCCGGCGGTGAAATCCTCCAGGGTCACCCGGAAGCATTTTTCCAGGGTCAGCACATTGGCGTCCGGGGGGTCGGCCTGCAGAATTGTGGCGTCCATACCCGCGCCCCGGATGGTCAGATTGTCCACCCCCGTGAGCACCAGGGCATAGCCGTCGCCCACGTTTTCCCAGCGATACCATGCGCTGTAGCCGGAGCGGCCGTAGTCCGCCGCGTCCGCCAGGTTAAAGGTACCCCCGGCCAGGGTCACCGTCCGGTCGGGGCCGATGGCCGCCAGGAATTCATCCATGGTATTGACCACCGACTCCGTTTCCACCACCGGCTCCAAGGTCGCGACGGTCTCCTCCTGCGCGCCCGCGCACCCGGAGAACACCCCCAGCACCAGCGCCAGCAGCAGCCCAAATACGATGCTTCGTTTCATCGATTTCTTCCTTTCTGATTTTAACCGGTAAATTGGTGTTTGAAAAATAAAGCTGTCATTGCGAGACCAGTGCGCACACTGGTCGTGGCAA
>CAMFFO010000207.1 GCA_945949735.1 uncultured Clostridia bacterium
CAGTGCCGGAAGACACTGGCTACCTTGCTGAGGGACTTTTTTAACAGCCCCTTTTTTCATGTTCGTCCCTCAGCTTGCGGCTGAGAAACGGCAGCTTCGGGTAGCTTGCGCCGCCCGGAGCGAAACGTCGGTTTTGCTATTTTCCGGCGGGGCGTCCCGGCTCCTCCGGGGGCAGTTGCCCCAGAAGCTGGAGGATCAGGGCGCAGTGTTCCCCTTCCCGCTGGCTCATTTTCCGGAAGACCTCCCCGAATTCCCCGTCCAGCATTCGGGCGGCGTATTCCGTCATGGCCCGGCGGGTCCGGTAGAAGCTTTTTCGCAGCAGCTTCTCCGGTGGAGCTGCCGGAGTCCGGATCTGCCGGGGAAAGGTGTCTTTCCCATCGGATAACAGCGCCATGCCCCGCAGGCAGGCCAGATTCTCCCGCTCCCCCTCCCAAAGCCGCCGGGCCAGTTCCCCCGGTTTCCCGGTGAGGGAGTTTGCCAGACGGCGGTAGTCCTCCGCCGCCTCCATGACTCCCAGCGCCAGCATCCGAAGAGCGTCTCCTTCTTCCCGGGTCTGGGGCCGGGCGAATACCCGCTGCCATACCTGCCGCTCCACAGACGGATCCCTTTGCTCCATCCTCCTCGCCCCCTTTTTCCAGTATAGTCCGGACAGGCCTGTTTTTTGCGAAAAAACTTTTGAAAAAACCTCTTTCTTTTTTCGTTCATATGTGCTATAATAAACATAATCATCAGAATCATCCCGGTAACGGGGTGTTCTGTCCGCGTCGCGTGAATAACGCCCTATCCCGCAAGGAGGAATCACCATGCCAAGAACCAGCAACAAGGCAGAACTGATCATGGATTATGTAAACCAATTCATTCAGGAAAACGGCTATTCTCCCTCGGTGCGGGAAATCGGCGCGGCAGTGGGCCTGCGCTCCACCGCTTCGGTCAGCTACCATCTCCAGGCCCTGCAGGAAAAGGGACTTCTGCAGTCCCCCGGCGCCAAGGGGCGCAAGCGGGCCCTGGTCACCGGCGCCCGGCCAGGACAGATCCCCATTGTGGGCGTGGTCACCGCCGGTGTGCCCATTCTGGCGGTGGAGAACCAGGAGGGTACCATGCCCTGGAGCGATCCCGGCTGCTTTGCCCTCCGGGTCCGGGGCGACAGCATGATAAACGCGGGGATCCTCAGCGGGGACAAGGTGGTGGTCCGTCCCCAGCCCAGCGCTGACGACGGGCAGATCGTGGTGGCCCGGATCGGAGAGGAAGCCACCGTCAAGCGCCTGTGCCGCCGGAACGGTCAGGTCTGGCTCATGCCCGAAAACGAGCATTACGATCCCATCGACGGCACCGAGGCTGAGATCATCGGCATCGTCAAGGCCGTGGTGCGGGAATATTGACCAGGCGGCAGGTTGCCCGGTGAGCGGTCCTTTCCTGTTTCCCCACCGGGCCGGATCGATGGATATTCAAAATTGTCCGTCTTCCGTGAAAAAAAGTACTTGACAAACGGACACCGATGGTGTATAAAGAGCATAACTTAATCATGAAACCATTGAGGCGGAAGTAAAGCTGCATGGCGCATCCACAGAGAGTTCTGCATAGCTGAGAGCGGAGCGAAAAGCGGGGCAGCAAATGGGCCGCTGAGGGCAGAGGGAAAGGGGCAACCCGAGTATCTTCTGACGCAATGCCAGCGTTATCGGGCAGACGGTGTGCTTGCACCGTGCAGAGGCGGCCGGATCATCCGGCAAACAAGGTGGTACCGCAGAAAATGTATTTTCTGTCCTTGTTCCCTTAGGGGAACAAGGACTTTTTTATTTCCAAACGGAAGGAGAGATCCTTATGAGGAATCCCGGAAGACGATGGCGGCCCCTGACCAGGTCCCCCCATCCGAATGCAAACCCAATTAAGACATGATATTCAAAAAGGAGTTTTAAAAATGAAAAAGGTTCTTTGCGTTGTTATTTCCCTTCTGATGATCGCCGCTCTGTTCTCCGGCTGCAGCAGCTCCGCCCCCGCCGCCCCCGCCGCTGAGGCGCCCGAAACCACCGCTGCCGCGGCGCCTGAGGCCCCCGTCTTCACCGTGGCTATTGTTCAGCAGATGGATCACGCCTCCCTGGATGAGATCCGCAATGCCATTTCCGCCGAGCTGCAGGCCGTAGCTGCCGAGAAGGGCGTGACGGTCAACATTCTGGAGTCCAACGGTCAGAATGACGCCACCGTCCTCAACCAGATCGGCGCCCAGGTGGTGGGCGACAAGGTCGACATGATCATTCCCATCGCCACTCTGGCAGCCCAGTGCATGGTCACCGCCGCTGACGGCTCCGGCATCCCCGTGGTCTACGCCGCCATCTCCGATCCCGCCGCCGCCGGTCTGACCGGTCTGGCCGATGTCACCGGTACCTCCGACGCTCTGAATACCCCCTTCATTCTGGACATGATGCTCTCCGTGCAGCCCGATATCAAGACCGTCGGCCTGCTGTACTCCAACTCCGAGGCCAACTCCGCCACTCCCATCGCCGAGGCCAAGGCTTACCTGGAGGAGAAGGGCATCGCCTATCTGGAAAAGACCGGAAACACCTCCGGTGAGATCACCGAGGCCGCTTCCTCTCTGGTGGGCCGGGTAGACGCCGTCTTCACCCCCACCGACAACGTGGTCATGGGCACGGAAGCCTCCGTGGCGGAGATCCTGAACGCCGCCGGTATCCCCCACTACACCGGTGCTGACTCCTTCGTCCAGCTGGGCGCTTTTACCACCTGCGGCGTCAACTACACCGAGCTGGGTGCCAAGACTGCCGACATGGCCATGGACATCCTGCTGGGCGGCGCGGTTCCTGAATTCCACGTCATGGAGGGCGGCATCATCACCGTCAACACCGAGACCGCCGCGGTCCTGGGCATTGACTACAGCGTATTCTCCACCATGGCCAATACCGTTGTGGAAGTCACCGGCGAGTAATAAAACGCATTATGCAAAAGGATGGTATCCCCTTCCTCCGAGGGGGATACCACCATTTCGCGTTTCTCAGCAAAGCGACAAATTGGAATTTGATGGGATGCCGGAGTGCAATACCTTCCCCCGGGGGGAAGGTGCCCCAGTGCGCACACTGGGGCGGATGAGGAACGGCGATATGTTCCAAATCTGTTTGCAGTTCGGTTAAAAAGTACAATTGGAAAATCTGTATGGTTTGATTTAGGTGCATTCCAAAGGATGAGATGTCGCCATTCCTCATCCACCGCTTCGCGGTCCCCCTTCCCCCCGGGGGAAGGTTTTGCGTTGCGGCATCCCTGCAAACACCAATTTATCGGGCAGCTGAGGAAAACTGATATCTACGTTCCAATATTCCTATTTTTGCACTTTGCATTTCTTTAAAAGGAGCGATTCCCATGATTTCAACCACCGTCATCATGAGTGCCCTGGAGTTGGGCTTTATCTATGCCCTGGTGGCTCTGGCTCTGTTTCTGAGCTTCCGGGTGCTGAATATTGCCGATATGACCACCGACGGGGCCTTCACTCTGGGCTGCGCCGTGTCCGCCACCCTGGCTGTGGCCGGGCATCCTCTGCTGGCTTTGCCCATCGCCATGCTGGCGGGCGCCTGCGCGGGTTTTGTCACAGCCTTCCTGCAGACCAGGCTGAATATCCCCTCGATTCTCGCGGGTATCATCACCAATACGGGGCTGTACACCGTGAACCTGGCGGTCATGGGCTTCTCCTCCAATGTCAACATGCTCCGCAACCCCACCCTCTTCACCCTGGTGCAGCCCTGGCTGGGAGCGTTTTACAAGCTGATCCCCGCGGCGGTGCTGACCTGCCTGGTGGGAACGCTGCTGGTGCTGTTCCTGCGGACCCGGCTGGGCCTGTCCGTCCGGGCCACCGGCGACAACCCGGACATGGTCCGGGCCTCCTCCATCAATACCGGCTTTACCATTACCGTGGGACTTTGCCTTGCCAATTCCATGACGGCCCTTTCCGGCGCGGTGCTGGCCCAGTACCAGAAGACCGCCGACATCAACCTGGGCACCGGCATGGTCATCATCGGCCTGGCCTCCCTGATCATCGGCGAGAC
>CAMFFO010000208.1 GCA_945949735.1 uncultured Clostridia bacterium
TCCGTCATGGAGGCCATGGCCTCGGGGCTTCCCATTGTCTGCTCCCGGATCCGGGGCAATACGGACATGGTGGAGGACGGGGTCAACGGATATCTTATGGAGCCGGGGGATCCCGACAGCATTGCCGGGGCTCTGCGCCGCCTGGAGGACGGGGGAAAACGGGAGGAAATCAGCCGGACTAACCTGGAAAAGGCGGAAATCTACAGCCTGGGCGTGATCGCGGAGCAGTACCGTCAGCTTTATTTGGAGGCAAACGGATGAAAATCACGTTTTTTATCGGACATATGGGCTACGGCGGCGCGGAGCGGGTGATTTCCTTGCTGGCAAACGACTATTGCCGTCGGGGCTGGGAGACGGAAATCGTCATGCTCCTGAGTAACGACCTGGCGCAGAAGCTGGAGCCGGGAGTCCGGCTCATCGATCTGAGCTTCGGCAGCGGCTCCTACGCGAAGCGGGCGCCGGCGTGGCTGAAGGAGATCCGGCGTTATCTGAAAAAGGAGAAGCCGGACTGTGTAGTGTCCTTCATCGGCAGGATCAACGCTTTGGTGCTGATGGCCGCGCTGGGCCTAAGGCTGCCCATTGTGGTCTCCGAACGCAATGACCCCCGCCACGACGGCCGGGGGAAGGGAATGCTGATGCTTTGTGACCGGCTCTACAGAACCGCCCGGGCGGTGGTGTTTCAGACAAAAGCGGAGATGGAATGCTTTTCCGATGCCGTGAAGGACAGGGGCGTGATCATTCCCAATCCCGTCAGCGTGGAGGGGGTTTCCCGCCGGGAGCCGGAGGGCTTTCCCGTGGTCACCGCAGGGCGGCTGGCGGCGCAGAAGAACCACAAAATGCTGATGAACGCCATGGAAATCCTCCGCCGGGAAATCCCGGAGGCAAAGTGCACCATCTATGGCGAAGGGGAGCTTCGGCAGGAGCTGGAGGATTATGTCCGGGAAAAGGGGCTGGAGAATACGGTATTTCTTCCCGGTCACGCCCTGGATATCCATGAGAAAATCGCGGACGCGTCGGTTTTTGTACTGACCTCCGAGTACGAGGGACTGCCCAACGCCCTGATTGAGGCCATGATGCTGGGCATTCCCTGCGTCACCACGGACTACCCCGGGGCGGAGGAAGTGATGGAGGACGGCGTCACCGGGCTGATTGTTCCCCGGGGAAATGCGGAAGTCCTGGCCGGGAAGCTGATTTCGTTGGCCCGGGATGGGCAGTTGGGGAAAGCCCTGGGCGAGAATGCCCGGGCTGACGCGGAGAAATACCGCGCGGAAAATGTGATTGCCCGGTGGCAAAACGTGATCGAGGGGTAGTCTGTGGAGGAATTGGAGCAATGAAAGTGGCAATCATCGTCCCCGTGTTCTGCACCGGGGGCGCGGAGAACATGGCCGCTCAGCTGGCCGTCCATCTGGACAAAAGCAAGGTGGACGTGGAGGTCATCAGTATGTATCCCCGGCAGGGGCACCCCTTTGAAAAGAAAATCGAGGAAGCGGGAATTCCCATCCACTACATGGATAAGAAAGGGCACGCAAGCCTGGGGACGATGATCCGGCTGTGGAAATGTCTTTCCCGGATGAAGCCGGATGTGGTGCATACCCATATCTACGCGACTTTCTATGCCATTCCTTGGGTGCTGACCCATAAAGCGGTTCAGGTGCATACTATCCACTCCTGTCCGGGCAACGAATTTTCCGGGGCGCTGGATAAGGTTCTGTCCGGAATGTCGAAAATGGGAAAAATGGTTCTGGTAGCGGTTTCGGAGAAAAACCGGGAACTGGCCCGGAAGCACTACGGCATTTCCCAGGAGCGGTCCTGCTTTGTCAATAACCCTGTGGATCTGGACCGCTTCCGGCCCGGGGAGACTGCCGGGCACAAAGGCGTGACCTTTATCAATGTAGGCCGTCAGGATAATAATAAAAATCAGGCGATGGCCGTTCGGGCTATGCAGCGGGTACTGTGCCGGGTGCCGGATGCCAGACTGGTACTGGTGGGCAGCGGGCCGTGCCATGATGAGCTGAAGCAGATGGTCCGCCAGCTGGCCCTTGAAAACGCTGTGGCGCTTCCCGGAGAATGCAGTGATCCCGAGCGGCTCCTGGCGGAAGCGGATGTGTACCTGTCCACTTCCTTTAACGAGGGGCTGCCCCTTTCCATGCTGGAAGCGGAGGCGGCAGGACTTCCTGTCATCGCTACCCGCGCAGGCGGCGTTGGGGATATTGTTCGGGAGAACGGTGTTTTGATCCCTCCGGGAGATCAGGAGGCGCTGGAAACGCAGATGCTCCGGTTTGCGGAGGATCCGCAGCTGCGCAGACACTGTGCTGCTGCATCTGTGGAAATTGTGAAGCAGTTTGATGCCAATGCCTGCGCGGAGCGGTATACGCAGATTTATGAACAGTTCCGCCCGGGGAAACAGGCAGAATAATCCATCCGGCAAAGGAAGATTGCTATGGAAATTATCATTGGAGCCGACCTGGTTCCCACCCAATCCAACCTGGAGGCCTTTTCCGCCGGAGATACACAGTCTCTTTTGGGAGAGGAATTGTGCCGTATTCTGGGGCAGGCGGATTTCAGAGTGTTTAATCTGGAGGCTCCGATCACGGACGAGGAACACCCTATTGCCAAATGTGGTCCCAATCTTCGGATCCCGACTCAGGCTGCAAAAGGAATTAAGGCTATCGGCGCGGATCTTGTGACCATAGCCAACAACCATATTCTGGATCAGGATGTCCAGGGTGTTCGATCAACGATTTCTACCCTGGGCTGCCATGGGATTGCCTGGATCGGAGCGGGAATGACCCCCGGGGAAGCGGCAGCCCCCTATATTCTGGAGCGGGATGGAATCAAGGTGGGCTTTTATCCCTGCACGGAGCATGAATTCTCCATTGTAACAGAAAAAAGCGCGGGGGCAAATCCCTTTGACCCCTTGTGGAGTCTGGACCATATTCAAAGGCTGAAGCAGCAGTGCGATTATGTGGTTGTGCTGTACCACGGGGGCAAGGAGGAATACCGATATCCGTCTCCGGAGCTGCAAAGAGTATGCCGCAGGATTGCGGAAAAAGGCGCGGATCTGGTGCTATGCCAGCACAGCCACTGTGTGGGCTGTCGGGAGGAATGGAATGGAAGCACCATTGTGTACGGACAGGGGAATTTCCTCTTTGACATCTGTGACATGGAAGAATACCAGACCGGAATCCTGGTAAAGCTGGACATTTCTCCTGAAATCCGTCAGGTAGACTATATTCCCGTGGTGAAAGCCGGCCCCTTTGTAAGACTGGCCGGGGAAGAAAAGCGTGGGCAGATTCTGGACGCGTTTTTGGCGCGCAGCGAATCGATCAAGGCAGCGGGGGCCGTAGAAGCGCTATACCAACGGTATGCCTGTGAATCGGTTTTGGAGTATTATGGAAGAACCCTGGGAAGAACCCGATATGTGCTTTTTCGGCTGGCGGATCTGCTTTGTTTCGGAAAACTCCGGAACCGTTGCTACACCGACGCGGATTCTCTTGCGTTGATCAACACCCTCACCTGTGAGGCCCACAGGGAGTTGTATGCCGCTGCTTTGAACAGCCGGATCCGAAAAGCCAGCCAAGGGAGGCACCGTAATGGATAAGAAAACACTTGCGAAACGGATTCTGCGGATTCTCCCGGATCCGCTGTATCTGCGCCTGCGGTATCTGATTGCGTTCCGCAAGCCGCTGCACCTGAAGAATCCCCGCACCTTTAATGAAAAGCTGCAATGGCTGAAGCTATATGACCACAATCCGGAGTACACCCGGATGGTGGATAAGTTCGAAGCAAAAAAATATGTGGCGGAGCGGATCGGGGAGGAATATATCATTCCAACCCTGGGAGTCTGGGATCGGTTTGAGGACATCGACTTTGATGCCCTGCCCGATCAGTTCGTGCTCAAATGCACCCACGACAGCGGCGGACTGGTGATCTGCAAGGATAAAAAGTCCCTGGATCTGGCTGCGGCCCGGAAGAAGATCACCGCCTGTCTGAAAGAAAACTACTACTGGGATTACCGGGAGTGGCCCTACAA
>CAMFFO010000209.1 GCA_945949735.1 uncultured Clostridia bacterium
CGGTGCCATTTGCCATGGCCTCGCGGAGCATATTCCCGGTAGAAATGGCGGGGATGGAGAGCTTTTTTACAAGCAGCTCCGCTTGAGTCCCCTTTCCGGCGCCGGGAGCGCCCAGTAGAATGAGATTCATCCTGCCATACCCTCCTGCTTAGTCCAGGAAGCCCTTGTAGTGCCGCATGAGCATCTGGGCCTCCAGGGCCTTCACCGTCTCCAGAGCAACGCCCACGACGATGATGACGGAGGTACCGCCGATGGCCAGGCTCTGCACGCCAGCCATCAGGTTGCCCGCGATGATAGGCAGCAGAGCAACGATGCCCAGGTAAACGGCGCCGAACACAACGATCTTGTTGATCACCTTCTGGATGAACTCAGCGGTGGGCTTGCCGGGACGGAAGCCGGGAATGAAGCCGCCGTTGGACTTCAGGTTGTTGGAAATCTCCACGGTGTCGTACTGGATGGTGGAGTAGAACCAGCTGAAGAAGAAGATCATCAGGAAGTAAACAACAGCGTAGAACCAGCTGTGGGAGCTCCACACATGGTCATACCACCAGCTGCCCTCGCCCACACCGACGAAGGTGCAGATGGTAGCGGGAAGGGAGCAGATGGACTGAGCGAAAATGACAGGCATAACGCCGGACATACTGACCTTGATGGGCAGGTTGGTGTTCTGGCCGCCATAGATCTTCCGGCCCACCACCCGCTTGGCGTACTGGATGGGAATGCGCCGCTCGGCGTCATTGATAAACACAATGAACAGCACCAGAGCCACAATGCCCACCACCACAATGAGGATCTGCCACCAAGCCATCTGGAACAGGTTGCCGATCATACGGGGGATGCCGGAGATGATGTTGGCGAACAGGATCATGGAGATACCGTTGCCGATGCCGAACTCGGTGATCTGCTCGCCCAGCCACATGACCACGGCGGAGCCGGCGGTGAAGGCCAGGATAATCACCAGGGCGGGCAGGAAGCCGCTCTGCTTGATGATGGGAACACCGTAGCTGGCGTTGCTCAGCATCATGTAGTAGGCCCAGCCCATCAGCAGGCCAAGACCAACGGTGGTGTAGCGGGTGATCCTGGCGATCTTCTTCTTACCTTCCTCGCCGCCCTCCTTGGCCATCCGCTCCAGAGCGGGGATGGCGATGGTCAGCAGCTGGATGATAATGGAAGCGTTGATATAGGGCTGGATTCCCAGGGCGAACACTGTGGCCTGGGAGAAGGCGGAGCCGGACATGGCGTTGTACAGGCCCAGAATGGTGTTGGAAAGCTGGGCGCTAAAGTAATCGGCCAGGGTCTGTGTTTCGATGTAGGGAACGGGGATCACGTTGCCCACACGATAGATCAGCAGGATGAACAGGGTGAAGATCAGCTTCTTGCGAAGCTCGGGGATCTTCCAGGCATTCCGCAGAGTCTGTAACACTTAGACCACCTCGGCCTTTCCGCCTGCCTGCTCAATCTTTTCCTTGGCAGACTCAGAGAAAGCCGCGGCTTTAACGGTGAGCTTTTTGGTCAGGGTGCCGTTGGAGAGCACCTTCAGGCCGTTGGGGCAGCCGGAGATCACACCGGCCTCCACCAGAGCGGCGGCATCCACAGTGGCGCCGTCCTCGAAGCGGTTGAGACTGCCGAGATTCACGGCGGTCAGGGGTTTGGCGAAAATGTTGTTGAAGCCGCGCTTGGGGATCCGGCGGGCCAGAGGCATCTGGCCGCCTTCGAAGCCGACGCGGATCTTGCCGCCGGAGCGGGCCTTCTGGCCCTTGTGGCCGCGGCCGCCGGTCTTGCCGTTGCCGGAGCCGGTACCACGGCCCTTGCGCTTGCCCACCTGGGTGGAGCCTGCGACAGGAGAGAGTTCATGGAGCTTCATAGTATCTCCTCCTTATTCAACTTCGGTAACCTGCAGCAGATAGCCGATCTTGGCGATCTTGCCGCGGGTCTGGGTGTTGTCCGGCTGGATGCTGGTCTGGCCGATCTTACGCAGGCCCAGGCTGTTCGCGGTGGCGATGTGCTTCTCCAGGCGGCCGTTCAGGCTCTTAACAAGCGTGATTTTCAGGTTAGCCATGTTAATTGCCCTCCTTGTTAGACAATTTCTTCCACGCTCTTGCCGCGGATGGCAGCAACCTGCTCGGGAGAGCGCAGAGAGGTCAGACCAGCCATGGTGGCCTTGACCACATTCTGGGGATTGTTGGAGCGCAGGCACTTGGCGCAGATGTTGCGGATGCCCACGGCCTCCATCACGGCACGGACAGCGCCGCCGGCGATAACGCCGGTGCCCTCGGGAGCGGGCTTCAGGAGCACGGTGCCGGCGCCGAAGATGCCGATGACGTCATGGGGGATGGTGTCCCCGGCCAGGGAGACCTTCACCATGTTCTTCTTGGCATCGGCGATGCCCTTCAGGATGGCCTCGGAAACCTCGGCCGCCTTGCCCAGGCCATAGCCCACGGTGCCCTTGCCGTCGCCCACAACAACCAGTGCGGAGAACTTCATGACACGGCCGCCCTTGACGGTCTTGCTGACCCGGTTCAGGTAAACGACCTTCTCAATCAGCTCGGAAGCCTCGGAGTTGGGAGTCTTATTATAAGCCATTTCTTTTCCTCCTCTACACTTAGAACTGCAGGCCGCCCTCGCGGGCGCCTTCAGCCAGAGCAGCGACACGGCCATGGTACACATAGCCGCCCCGGTCGAACACGACCGTCTCGATGCCCTTGGCCTTGGCACGCTCAGCCAGGACCAGACCCACCTTCTTGGCAGCCTCGCAGTTGCCGGTGGCGCCTTCAAAATCCTTTTCCAGCGTATTGGCGGAAACCAGAGTCACGCCGTTGACGTCGTCGATGACCTGGGCATAGATGTTGGCGTTGGAGCGGAACACGTTCAGGCGGGGGCACTCGGGGGTACCGGAAACCTTGCCGCGAACGCGGATATGCCGCTTCAGGCGCATTGCTTTCTTATTGACCTTGCTGACCATTTCGGCACACCTCCATTACTTCTTGCCGCCGGTCTTACCGACCTTACGGCGGATGACCTCAGTGGTATACTTGATGCCCTTGCCCTTGTAAGGCTCGGGGGGACGCTTGCTGCGGACCTCGGCGGCAAACTGGCCCACGACCTGCTTGTCGATGCCGCGGATGATGATCTTGTTGGGGGCGGGAACCTCAATGGTGATGCCGGGGATCTCGTCCACGATGACCTCGTGGGAGTAGCCCAGACGCATGACCAGCTGATTGCCCTTCTTCTCGGCACGGTAGCCAACGCCGTTGACTTCCAGCTCCTTGGAGTAGCCCTTCTCCACGCCCTCGACCATGTTGTGCAGCAGGGTGCGGGTCAGGCCGTGCAGAGACTTGTGCAGGTGCTCGTCATCGGGACGCTCCACGGTGAGGACGCTGCCCTCGACCTTCAGGATCATGTCGGGATGGAATTTGTAGCTCAGGGTGCCCTTGGGGCCCTTGACGGTAACCGCGTTGCCTTCGGCAATGTCAACGGTCACATTTGCCGGAATCACAACCGGCTTCTTACCAATTCTAGACATTCCGTAATCCTCCTTACCACACAAAGGCCAGGACTTCGCCGCCGATGTGGTTCTCGCGGGCCTTCTTGTCGGTCATAACACCCTTGGAAGTGGACACGATGGCAATGCCCAGACCTTTGAGGACCTTGGGCAGCTCGTCGGCGCCGGCATAGATGCGCAGGCCGGGCTTGGAAACGCGCTTCAGACCGGAGAGCGCGGGCTGCTTCTTGGCCAGGTACTTGAGGGTGATGTGAATGACGCCCTGATTGCCGTTGTCCACCAGAGAGTAGGACTTAATGTAGCCCTCCTCCAGCAGGATCTGGGCAATAGCCTTCTTCAGGTTGGAAGCGGGGACGTCCACGGTTTCGTGCTTGGCAGAGTTCGCGTTCCGGATACGGGTCAGCATATCTGCTACGGGATCGGTGATTTGCATG
>CAMFFO010000210.1 GCA_945949735.1 uncultured Clostridia bacterium
CGGATGGGCTGCGGCTTCGGGGCCTGCATGGGCTGCTCCTGCAAGACCCTCACCGGCTACAAGCGCATCTGCAAGGAAGGCCCCGTCATGCGAAAGGAGGAGATACTGTGGGCATGAATGTGAATCTGTGCGGAATCGAACTGGACAACCCGGTCATTCCCGCCTCCGGCACCTTCGGCTACGGCTATGAGTTCGCGGAAATCTATGATATCAACGAGCTTGGCACCTTCTCCTTCAAGGGCACCACCCGGGAGCCCCGGTTCGGCAACCCCACCCCCCGGATCGCCGAGTGCCCCGGCGGCATGATCAACGCCGTAGGGCTGCAGAATCCCGGGGTGGAGAAGGTCATTTCCGAAGAGCTGCCCAAGCTGAAAAAGGTCTTTCACAAGCCGGTCATGGCCAATGTCTCCGGCTTCAGCGTGGCCGACTACGCTTACACCTGTGAAAAGCTGGACAAAGAAGAACAGGTGGGCTGGCTGGAGGTCAACGTCAGCTGCCCCAACGTCCACGGCGGCGGCATGAGCTTCGGAACGGAGCCCTGTGCCGCGGCGGAGGTCACCCGGGCCGTGAAAGCCGTGACCCATAAACCCGTCATCATCAAACTCTCCCCCAACGTGACGGACATCGTGTCCATCGCCAAAGCCTGCGAGGACGCGGGAGCCGACGGCATCAGCCTCATTAACACCATGCTGGGGATGCGCGTCAACCTGCGCACCCGAAAGCCGGTCATCGCCAACACCATGGGCGGCTTCTCCGGCCCCGCCATCTTTCCCATAGCGGTGCGGATGGTCTACCAGGTGGCAAAAGCGGTGAAAATCCCCGTCGTCGGCATGGGCGGCGTTTCCAGCGCCGAGGATGTGATCGAAATGATGCTTGCAGGAGCCACCGCTGTAGAGGTGGGCGCCGCCAATCTGGTGAACCCCTTCGCCAGCCGGGACATCGTCCGCGCCCTGCCGGAAACCATGAAAAAATACGGAATCAAAAACTTAAAAGATATTATCGGAGGTATTCAGGAATGGGAAAAGATGTAATCGTCGCGTGCGACTTCTCCTCCAAGGAGGCGGTGCTGCGCTTCCTGGACAAATTCACCGACTGCAAGCCCTTTGTGAAGATCGGCATGGAGCTGTACTACGCCGAGGGCCCGGCAATCGTCCGGGAAATCAAGGCCCGGGGGCATAAAATCTTCCTGGACCTGAAGCTCCACGACATCCCCAATACCGTGAAGAAGGCCATGGCCGTTCTTAGCAATCTGGACGTGGATATCACCAACCTTCACGCGGCGGGCACCACCGCCATGATGAAAGCAGCCCTGGAGGGCCTGACCCGGCCCGACGGCACCCGGCCGCTCCTCATCGCCGTGACCCAGCTGACCTCCACCGACCAGGAGGCCATGGAGCGGGACCTGATGATCCACGCTCCCATTGACGAGGTGGTCATGCACTACGCCGAAACCGCCCGGGATGCGGGGCTGGACGGCATCGTCTGCTCCCCCCTGGAAGCCGCCAAGGTTCATGACCGCTGCGGCAGGAGCTTCCTCACCGTGACCCCCGGCGTCCGCTTTGCTGACGGCGACGTGGGCGATCAGAAGCGGGTCATGACCCCCGCCGCCGCCAAGGCCATCGGCTCCGACTACATCGTAGTGGGCCGCCCCATCACCGCAGCAGCCGACCCCGTCGCCGCCTACAAACGCTGCGTCGCCGAGTTCTGCGACTAAAATGGTAATACGATAAATTGTTGTTTACCAAATTAATGCTGTCATTGCGAGACCAGTCCGCAGACTGGTCGTGGCAATCCCCCGAAAGGAACCAGGTAACGATAACCACCAAAAATCGCGGCGATTCCCATTTTCCCGAGTGCTTTTCGGTACATTTCCCCCCTAACCGGGGGATTGCCACGCCAGTGTGCGCACTGGCTCGCAATGACAGCATTTTTTCGGGTGCGCATGCGTAAACAACAATTCATCTTCCCGCCGTGTTTCCCATATAAATCCAATGAATCAGGAGAGAACAAAATGGAAAGCTACAAAAGAGAATTTATCCAGTTCCTGGAAAAGGCCGGGGTGCTGAAATTCGGGGACTTTACCGCCAAGTCCGGCCGGAAGATCCCCTACTTCATCAATGCGGGCATGATCAAGACCGGCGAGGAAATCGCCACCCTGGGCGAGTTCTACGCCCGGGCCTATGCCGAAAAGCTGGGGGACAGGAAAACCGTCCTCTACGGCCCCGCCTACAAGGGCATCTCCATTGCCGTGTCCGCCGCCGTGGCCCTGAGCAAGCGGGGCCTGAACCTGCCCTTCTTCTTCAACCGCAAGGAGGTGAAGGATCACGGCGAGGGCGGCGTGTTCGTGGGCTATGTGCCCCAGCCCGGTGAGGAAGTGGTCATCGTGGAGGACGTGATCACCGCCGGAACCGCCATCCGGGAGAGCATGGCCATCCTGAGCCATCTGGAAGGGGTCAAGGTGGCCGCCACCTTCATCATGGTGGACCGCAAGGAGCGGGGCAAGGGTGAAAAGCTTGCCATGAAGGAGGTTGAGGAGGAGTTCGGCTTCCCTGTATACTCCGTGGTGGATGTGTATGACATCATCGAGTACCTGGAGGAGAACCCCGCCAACGCTGAAAACGTAGCGCGCATTCGCAGCTACCTGGCCGTGAACGGAGCGAAGGCATGAGAAGTGTTATCAGCATTCTGGATCTGAGCGTGGCGGAGCTGGACAGCCTCATCGCCACCGCAAAGGACATCATCGCCCACCCGGAAAGCTACCGGGAACGCTGCAAATATAAGAAGCTGGCCACCCTTTTCTTCGAGCCCTCCACCCGCACGAGGCTCAGCTTCGAGGCTGCCATGCTGGAGCTGGGCGGCAGCGTCCTGGGCTTCAGCGAAGCCGCTTCTTCCTCCGCTTCCAAGGGTGAGAGCATGGCGGACACCGCGAAAATCGTCAGCTGCTACGCGGACATCATTGCCACCCGCCACCCCAAGGAGGGCGCGCCCTACGTTGCCTCCCGGAACGCCACCATCCCCGTGATCAACGCCGGGGACGGCGGCCACAACCACCCCACCCAGACATTGGCGGACCTTCTGACCATTTCCCGGGAAATGGGGCGGCTGGATAACCTGACCATCGGCCTCTGCGGCGACCTGAAATACGGCCGCACCGTCCACTCCCTCATCGAGGCCATGAGCCGCTATGAAGGAATCCGGTTCGTGCTGATCTCCCCGGAGGAGCTGAAGCTGCCCAGCTATGTCCGCTTCAACGTGCTGGAAAAGCTGGGTATCCCCTACACCGAGGTCACCTCCTTGGAGGAGGCCATGAAGGATCTGGACGTGCTCTACATGACCCGCATCCAGCGGGAGCGGTTCGACGATCCGGAGCAGTACGAGCGGCTAAAGGACAGCTATGTGCTGGACATCGAGAAAATGGCCCTGGCCAAGGAGAAAATGTGCGTCCTGCACCCCCTGCCCCGGGTCAACGAGATCAGCGTCAAGGTGGACGACGACCCCAGAGCCGCCTACTTCCGCCAGGCTCTGAACGGCAAATACATGCGCATGGCCCTGATCCTCATGCTGCTGGAGGAAGCGGAAAAGAATCCCGTCCGGGAGGAAATCGACACCGAGGGGCTGCGGTATGACCTTGTCTGCCATAACCCCAAGTGCATCTCCCAGACCGAACAGGAGCTGCCCCAGATTTTCCGGCTCACCGACAAAGCCGCGAACATTCACCGCTGCATCTACTGCGAACAGAAAGCCTGACAAAAGCCCGCACCGAAAGGTGCGGGCTTTCGTCAGTTGACAGCGGAAAGAGGACAGTTAAGGAGTCCCTACGGGACAATACCAGAACGATAAATTGTTGTTTGAAAAAAAGCTGTCATTGCGAGACCAGTGCGCACACTGGT
>CAMFFO010000211.1 GCA_945949735.1 uncultured Clostridia bacterium
CCGCCCCTACGGTAGTAACGTGAGGTGTTTCCATGGATGCTGTTCTAAGCCGATAGCCTATACACCAATTTGTCGTACTGCTGAGTTAACCCGATAAGCACATTGTTTTTTATCCCGAAGGGATACCTTAATTGTCAATTGTCAATTCATTTTCGGAGGTAACCATGAAATCCATACTCGCGCTCCTCGGGCCGGGGCGGGTCATCGCCCTGGGGGTCTGTGCCGTGCTTGGCGTTCTGGCCCTGTACCTGAAATTCTTCATCCCGGGCTACAGCTTCTCGGCCCTTGTGTGCCTGTGCCTCATCGCCGTGATTTTGTTCTATACCTTTATGCCCCTGGCGGGGCTGAAATTCCCCGGCTTCGCCCGGTGGGCCATCCGGATCGTCTCCGGAATTCTGGCGCTGGGCGTGCTGGTGGTGGGGGTCACGGAGGGCCTGATCCTCCACGCCAGTCTGGGGAACCCGGACAGAAGCTGCCAGTATATGGTGGTTCTGGGGGCCAAGGTTCGCTCCGACGGCCCGTCCGTCTCCTTATGGGATCGGATCTACGGGGCCCGGAACTATCTTATGGAGCATCCCGACGTCATCGCCGTGGTCTCCGGGGGGCAGGGGCCCGACGAGCCCATGACGGAAGCCCAGTGTATGTACGACGCTCTGGTGGCCATGGGCATCTCCCCCGACCGGATCTGGGTGGAGCCAAAAGCCGAATCCACCTGGGAAAATCTGAACTTCTCCCTGAATCTCATTGAGGAAAAAACCGGCGCCCGGCCCACCGAGATCGGCGTGCTCTCCAGCGAGTACCACCTGTTCCGGGCCAGTCTGTTCGCGAAGGCCTGTGATGTGGACTTTATCGGTATTCCCGCCAAAACCTCCCGAACCTCCCAGCTCATCAACCACTGTATGCGGGAGGTTGCCGGGGTCTGGCACTACATAATATTAGGAGGTCAATATGATTAACAAGGAATACGCGGATTTTTCCTGGGAGCAGACGGAAAAGCTCCTGGCCATCGACTCCCCCTCGGGCTTCACGGATGCCGCCGCCCAGTGGGTGAAGGAGGCCTTTGAAGGTCTGGGCTTTGCCGCGGCGATCACCACCAAGGGCGGCGTCCTGGCAGACCTGGGAGGCCGGGACGATGCCGACGCTCTGCTGCTGGAGGCCCACGCCGATACCCTGGGGGCCATGGTGGCCGAGATCAAGGGGAACGGTCGGCTGCGGCTGACCAATCTGGGCGGCATGAGCCCCAATAACGCCGAGGCGGAGAACGTCCGCATCCACACCCGGGAGGGCAAAATCATCGAGGGAACCTGCCAGCTGTGCAACGCCTCCGTCCACGTAAACGGGGACTACGGCTCCGCCAAGCGCACCTGGGACACCCTGGAGGTCGTGCCCGACGAGGCTGTCGCTTCCGCAGAGGATACCCGGAAGCTGGGCGTTCAGGTGGGGGACATCGTCTGCTTTGACCCCCGCACCCGGCGCACCGCCTCCGGCTATCTCAAGAGCCGGTTCCTGGACGACAAGCTCAGTGTGGGCATTCTGCTGGGCCTTGCCAAGTACCTGAGCGATACCGGCATCACCCCCGCCCGGCGGGTCTACGCCCACGTCACCGTGTATGAGGAGGTGGGCCACGGCGGCTCCGCCTCGGTGCCCCAGGGGGTGACGGAGGCCATCTCCGTGGACATGGGCTGCGTAGGCGAGGGGCTGCAGTGCACCGAGCGGCAGGTGAGCATCTGCGCCAAGGACTCCGGCGGCCCCTACAGCTACGCGGTGGTGGGGAAGCTCATAGACGCGGCAAAGAAAACCGGCGCGGACTATGCCGTGGATGTCTACCCCTACTACGGCTCCGACGTGGAGGCCACCCTCCGCTCCGGCCACGACATCCGCCACGGCCTCATCGGCGCGGGCGTCTACGCCAGCCACGGCTACGAACGCAGCCACATCGACGGGGTGTACAATACCCTGAAGGTTCTGGCAGGCTACCTGGATGTGGAATAAAGTGGACAGTTGACAGTGGAAAGTGGACAGTTAAGGAGTCGCTTCGGGACAATTTGAATCTGAACGCGGCAAATAGGTGTTTAGCGGCTTTGCCCCAAAGCTTTCTGTCATTGCGAGACCAGTGCGCACACTGGTCGTGGCAATCCCCCGGTTGAAAGGAACCGGGTAACGACTACCGCCAAAAATCGCAGAAGTTCCCATTTTGGGGTGCTTTTCGGTACATTTCCCCTCTATCCGGGGGATTGCCACACCAGTGTGCGCACTGGTTCGCAATGACAGCGTTATTTAGCGCGAACTTTCAAACACCAATTTGTCGTTCTGACGGTACCGTATACAAAATACCGTGCGGCCTTGACCGCACGGTACTTTTTTATTTTGCCAGCCGGGCCGCTTTTCGTTCTTCCTTGGTTTTGGCGAACCGCTCCAGGGAGGGCACCAGGATCACGCAGATCAGAGCCGCGGTGAAGCCGCCGTTGTACAGGCAGAAGCCGCCGTGGAGGGTGGGAACGGAGGTGACCAGCACATAGTGCATCACCGCAGCCAGGAAGCCGAACCGCCAGCCGTACTTGTCGGCGATGGGGCTCAGGCCGTTGGCGTAGCACAGACCCACCACAATGGCCTGGGCATTCACCGCGCCGGAGAAGCTGCCGCCCGCCAGGGGGGACAGCCACCCGAACACCGTGGAGGCCACAATATAGCCCAGCATAATGGGCCAGACGTTCCCCGGATGGGAGCCGGAGTTGCAGCAGGCCAGCATACAGAAGATCACGCCGAAGGTGACCCCGTTGAAGGTGGCCCCCACCAGGTTGTAGTAGCCCAGGATGAAAAGGCCATATACGCCCAGATTCATCAGGAACACGGCGTTGCCGTAGGTGGAGGAGAAATTGGTCACCAGGGCCGGGTCCTTCAGCAGCTGCCAGTAGTCCTTCGGCCTGCAGCCAAGCAGGAAGGCCACAACGATGCAGATGCCGAACACCGCGCAGCAGAACACATTCACCGTCAGCCGGGAGGCAACCTGGAGGGTCGCCGCGTCCGGGGCGGCGGGCAGGGCCACGCCCATGGTCTTATAGAGGGTCGCCTGGAGGAAGAAGGCGGTCATGCCCACGGGGAAGGCCGCGCTGTACAGGTCGAAGCCCTTGTGCACCTTGGGGGAGTTGGCGAGGCCCGCGGGCAGGAAAAAGCCGATGCAGAAGCCCACGGCCAGTGCCAGCACAATGCCCGCCACGTTAAAGCCCACCGGCTCCGCGTTGGGATAGCGGAGCATGAGATCCGTGATCAGCGGGGCAATGCCGGTGGAGAACAGCATGGCGTTGACCTGTGAGCCCAGCTTCTCCTTCTTCACCAGGCAGTAAATGACCACGCCCAGCACGGAGGGCCACATATTGAGGATGTTGATGCCCCAGGAACAGAAGCCCAATGTCAGGATGAACGCCAGGGTGGAGACATTGGTGGCCGTGGCCTTCAGCAGAGCGTACAGCGCCAGGAACAGATAGCCCACCAGCGCCATATTCAGGAAGGTGGCCGCGTAGCCCCCCACCGCGAAATAGTTGGTGGAGATTTTGCTGGGCTGGCTGACGATCTGCCACAGCCCCGTGAACATGGTTCCCCGATCCGGCATACACACCGCGCCGATGAGGAACGCCGTGGAGAGAAAGCCGAAGAGCAGCTTCAGAAAATCGCTCTCGGAAAGGGATTTTATTTTTTTCATGGTTATCTCCTTAAAAAGCAGAACCCCGGAGAAACCGGGGGCCTTTGGGAAACGAAGTGGACAGTTGACAGTGGAAAGTGGACAGTTGTGGTATCCCTTCGGGATCCATTGAAATGTTTATCAGCAATACGGCAAATTGGTGTTTGAAAAATAATGCTGTCATTGCGAGCCAGTGCGCACACTGGCG
>CAMFFO010000212.1 GCA_945949735.1 uncultured Clostridia bacterium
ATCCCTTCGGGATGATTTTAAAATAATTATGCTGAAAATACTGCGTTTTTATTTCAGAATCGTCCCGTAGGGGCACAATAATTGTCAATTTTCAATTGTCAATTGTCAATTCGGCGACGCCGCTAAACACCAATTTATCGCATAGATGCATTTTCCACCGGGAGAGAAAAAACGCGTGCCCTGCTGCGATTTCAGCGGGGCACGCGATTTATACCTCTTTGTACATTCCGGCGGCGTCGTCCTTGCGGACGGTTTCGGCCACCTGCAGCACCTCCACGGACACGGTGCGCGGGCCCATGGAAATCTCAATCCGGTCGCCGGGTTTGACATCGTAGCTGGCCTTGACCACCCGGCCGTTGACGCTGATGCGTCCGTTGTCACAGGCCTCGTTGGCTACGGTACGGCGCTTGATGAGGCGGGATACCTTCAGATACTTGTCTAAACGCATGGCGTTACTTTGCCACGGTGTCCTTCAGCGCCTTGCTGGCCTTGAAGGTGGGAACCCGGGTGGCGGGGATCTCCATGGGCTCCTTGGTCTGGGGGTTGCGGGCGATGCGGGCTTCCCGATCCTTGGTCTCGAACACGCCAAAGCCGGACAGCTGCACCCGCTCGCCCTTAACCAGGCTGGCGGTGATGGCGTCGAAAGCGGCGTTCAGCACCCGCTCGGCGTCCTTCTTGGTGATGCCGGCATTCTCGGCAACGGTGGCGATCAGTTCTGTTTTATTCATAAACGAAATCCTCTTTCCTTCGAAAAAATGGGACTTTTAGATTAACATAATCCCGGAGAAAATGCAAGGGCTTTTTCGCTTTTTTTCTCAGAGCCGCAGCAGTTTCGCGATTTTCTCCCCCTTGGGCAGCAGCAGGCAGTCCTCCCGGGTGAGGACCTGGAACTTCGCGGCAGTAAACAGGTAGACTGCCGCGCCGACGCATACGGGAACGATGGCTTCCAGCGCGCTCCCCAGCCGCCCCTGGGGAAGCGGAAGCTGCGCCATGCCCCTCCAGCTGAGCCACACCACGATGCCCATGACACAGGCGGCAAGCAGCGGCCGGATGAGATTCTTCACAATACGGGGCGGATCCTCCACCAGGGAGCGAATGGACAGCACGTTCAGAATGCAGATGACCACATAGCTCCCAAGCGTGCCGATGGGCGTCCCCACAATGCCGATGGCGGGATTCCCGGTGAGGACATACACGACGATCAGCTTCAGGACGCCGCCGATGATCATATTGATCACAGGGCGATTCACATTCCCGTGGGATTGCATGATGGCGGTGGTGACCAGCACCAGGGCGTTAAAGACGATGGACGCGCCCAGCACCATCATCATCTGGGTGGCAAGCGCCAGCTTCCCGCCGCTGTAGCCCCCCAGGAAGGCGGTTACCGGCTGGGCAAGACACATCAGGCCCACGGCGCAGGGCATGGCAAAGATGCCGGTGACGCGAATGGCGGATTCCTCCGTCATGCGGATCTCCCGGTATTTTTTCTGAGCGACCAGCGCGGTGATGGCGGGGATAATGCTGACGGTGATGGGGGTGATGAGGGCGCAGGGCATATTGTAGATGGTCTGGGTCATGACGTGGATGCCCCGCATGGTGTCCGCGGCTTCCTGAGTGACACCGGATTCCAGCAGACGGCCCATATAGATTTTGCTGGACAGGCTGGTGACGATGGACAGGCAGGTGGAGCTCAGGGTGATGGGCAAGGCGATCCTCAGCAGCTCCCAGGCGGTAGCCCGGAAGGACTTGGGGGTGTCGCCGGTCTGCGGCAGCTCCCGGTAGCTTGCCCGGAACCGGCCGGACAGGTAGAATACCGATACAATGCAGCTGGCGGTGACACCCAGAATGGCGCCGCCCGCCGCCAGGGGGATGCTGGAGGTGAGCTTCAGCAGCGCAACGGCTGCCAGCATTCCCACGGCCAGCTTGACGATGACCTCAATCACCTGGGAAACCGCGGTGGGGATCATGTTGCTCTGCCCCTGAAAGTAGCCCCGGTAGGCGCTCATGACGCAGATGAACAGGACGCAGGGGCCAAGAAATCCGATGGCGGCCCAGGCATCGGGCTGGTTCCAGTATGCCGCCAGCTGACGGCAGAACAGGGTCATCAGCAGACTGCCGCTGACACCGAGGATCAGGAATATCCTCCTGGCGGTGGTGTAGATCTGCCGTACCTGGCCGTAATTGCCCAGGGAGCTGGACTCCGAGATCATCCGGCTCATGGCCACGGGCAGTCCGGCGGTGGAGATCATCAGCAGGATATTGTAGATTTCATATGCCGTGGTGAAATAGCCGAAGCCCTTCTCACCGATGATGGCATTCAGGGGAACCTTGTACAGCGCGCCCACCAGCTTGACGAACAAGGCCGCCATGGCAAGCAATGCGGTTCCCTGAAGGAAATTTTGCTTCTTCTGGGTATCGGACATGGGAGCCTCCTTAGGATTCGTTGCTTTCAAAGAGCTTGGGGATGGCGTAGTCGGTGAGCTCTGCCACCACGGCCTGCAGGTCGATGGTGGGGAAGCTGCCGTTCTGGTAGAGGATCCTGCCCCGAACCATGGTCATGGCCACGTCGCCGCCCTTGGCGCTCCAGACAAGGCCGTTGAGCACATTGTGGCAGGGCATCAGGTGGGGGGCGGAGAAGTCCAGCAGGACAATGTCCGCGTCAAGCCCCTCGCAGAGCATTCCGCACTCGTGCGAGCGTCCCTGGGCCTGGGCGCCGCAGACCGTGGCCATCATCAGGGCGGCGGGGGAGGGGAGCGAATCGGGGCTGCCGGAAGCGGCGCGCTCCGACATGGCGGCATAGCGCATGACCTCGAACAGATCCAGATTGCCGCACTCGATGGCGCCGCCGGTTCCCAGGGCCACGTTCATCCCGGCCTTGACGCAGGCGGAGATGGGGGTGGTGGGAAGTCCCGCCTTGGCATCCGCCAGGGGGGTGGCCACCGCGCTGACCTTCCGCTTGCCCAGGAGCTTTCGCTCGAAGTCCTCCAGACAGGCACAGTTCGCGGCGGTGGCGGGGACGGAAAACAGCCGGTGACAGTTTAGAAGCTCGCCGGGATTCATACCCGTGCGGTCCAGGCAGGAGTCCACCTCCTCCCGGGTCTGGGCCAGGTGGAGCTGGAGGCCCAGATGCTGCTCCGATGCGTAGCCAGCCAGGGCCTCCCAGAGCTTATAGTTACTGGTATACTCGGCATAGATCCCCGCATCGATTTTGATGCGGCCCCCGTCATAGCCGTTCCACTTCTCCACTACCCGGCAAAGCTCCCGGCACTGTTCATCGGTTTCAAAGTCGAAGTCCTCGTTCTGGTCAATGAATCGGTAGGAGGACAATGCCAGATTGGCCTTGATGCCGGATTCCGCCACGGCCTGGGCGGTGGCGTCGGGATAGTAATAGAGGTCACTGACGGAGGTGACGCCGAAGCGCAGGCACTCGGCGATGGACAGCAGCGCCGCCGCCTTGGCGGAGCGGGAGTCCATTTTCGCCTCCTTTTTGAGAAGCTCCTCCAGGGCCTCCCGGTTGCTCAGGTCGTCGCTGAGGCAGCGCAGCACCGAGGTGGCCAGGTGGGTATGGCAGTTGATCAGGCCGGGGATGGCCACCATGCCGGTGCCGTCTACAATGGTTTTGGGGGCTTCCTTGGGAGCGGATTTGGAGATGGAAACGATTTTGCCGTTTTCAATGCCGATGAAGCCGCCGAAAAGCACCTCCATCCGGGGGTTCATGGTCACCACGGTGACGTTGGAAATCAGAGTATCCAAAAGATAACTTCCTTTCGATAGACTTGTGTGGATGGAAGAGGAGAAAGGTAAATTGTTGTTTAGCGGCTTCGCCCTCAGGTTTCCTGTCATTGCGAACCAGTCCGCAGACTGGTGTGGCAATCCCCCGGTTAGA
>CAMFFO010000213.1 GCA_945949735.1 uncultured Clostridia bacterium
TTGAAAAAAGCTGTCATTGCGAGACCAGTGCGCACACTGGTCGTGGCAATCCCCCTGTTGAATGGAATCAGGTAACGATTACCGTCAAAAATCGCAGGAGTTCCCATCATTTTGGGGTCATTTTCGGCACATTTTCCCTCTAACCGGGGGATTGCCACACCAGTGTGCGCACTGGTTCGCAATGACAGGTAATTTGCAGTGCTCCTTTTTAAACAACAATTTACGCTTCCTCTGCTCCATCCGAACAGGCCTATTCTGTATTCCCTCCACAAATACCGCTCAAAGGAAAATGAGCGATACATGGCCTGCGCCGCGTATCGCTCATTTGATTTTGCCATTCGTTCCGGATGCCGTACAAGGTACCCGCAAGTCGGTTTTGAGCAAGCTTCAAGAGGGATTTTCAATTAGTAAAACTTTCTCTTGTTCTTACGGGCAGCTTCAGACTTCTGCTTCCGCTTCAGGCTGGGGCTGACGTAATGCTCGCGCTTCTTCACTTCCGCGATTACGCCCTCCTTGGCGCAGCTCCGCTTAAAACGGCGCAGAGCGCTCTCCAGAGACTCGTTCTCCTTCACGCGAATTTCAGACATTGTTTTCCCTCCCTCCGACGCATCCGGCTACATCCAGGATGCTTTCAGGGCCATACCGGCTTTGTACATTATACCCGCTCTTTCCCCAATTGTCAAGAAAGAATTCGTTATTTTTGCAATTTCCTTACTTCACAATCAGGTTGACCAGTTTGTTTTTCACAACGATGGTTTTGACGATGCTGCCGCCCTGCTTTTCCAGGAAACGGGCGATCTTCTCGTCCGCAAGCACCTTTTCGACCACCTGGTCGTTGCCCAGATCCGCATCCATTACCACGGTGCCCCGCATTTTGCCGTTGATCTGCACCGCCATGGTGACCTCGTGATCCTTGCACTTGTCCTCGGAATAGGTGGGCCAGGGCTCATAGGCGATGGTGTCGTCATGACCCAGAATCTGCCAGATTTCCTCACCCACATGGGGGGTGACGCAGGAGATCATCTTGATAAACCCTTCCGCATATTCTCTGGGGCAGGTTCCGTTCTTGTAGACCTCGTTCACAAAGACCATCATCTGGGCAATGGCGGTGTTGAAGGCCAGAGCCTCAAAGTCCCCCGTCACCTTCTTCACTGTCTGGTGGTAGATCTTGGTGAGCTTGCCGTCGTCGGCGCCGGTAATGTTCTTCTCTTCCGTGAAGAAGTTCCACACACGGTTAATAAACTTCTTGGCGCCAGCCACCGCCGTGGTGCTCCAGGGCTTGGAAACCTCCAGCGGGCCCATGAACATCTCATACAGCCGCAGGGTGTCCGCGCCGTATTCCCGCACCACATCGCTGGGATTGACCACGAATTCGGGGTAGCGCTTTCCCATCTTGATGCCGTTCTCGCCCAGGATCATGCCCTGGTGCACCAGCTTTTGGAAGGGCTCCTTCACGGGGGACAGGCCCTCGTCGTACAGGAACCGGTTCCAGATCCGGGAGTACATCAGATGCCCCACCGCGTGCTCCGGGCCGCCCACATACAGATCAACAGGCATCCAGTGCTTCAAAAGCACGGGATCACAGAACTGCTTGTCATTTTTCGGGTCAATATAGCGCATATAGTACCAGGAGGAACCGGCGCTGCCGGGCATGGTAGAGGTCTCCCGGACACCGTGGATGCCGTTCCGGTCATACTTCTTCCACTCGGTGGCGTTCTCCAGAGGCGCCTGGCCGTTTCTTCCCTTGTAATCCTCCAGCTCCGGCAGAATCAGAGGCAGCTCCTCGTCGGGGAGGAAATAAGTTTTGCCATCATCGGTATACACGCAGGGCACCGGTTCGCCCCAATATCTCTGGCGGGCGAAAATCCACTCCCGGAAGTGGTAGTTGTTCTTCCTGCGGGCCACCCCCGCCTTTTCCAGCTTGCAGGTAATGGCCTCTTTGGCCTCCTCCACGGTCAGGCCGGTAAACTCCTCGGAATTCACAAGGCGGCAGCCCTTGCCCAGATAATCCTGCTTCTCAAAAGCGTGCTCGGAAACATCCCTGCCCTCAATGACCTGAATCATGGGGATATTGTGTACCTGGGCGTACTCAAAGTCACGCTGGTCGTGGCTGGGCACCGCCATCACCGCGCCGGTTCCGTAATTGGCCAGAACGAAGTCGCCGATGAACACAGGAACTTCCCTGCCGTTCACGGGATTGATGGCATAAACACCCTGAAGCCGGCAGCCGGACTTACCCTTGTTCAGCTCCGTGCGGTCCATGTCGCTCTTCTTCAGGGTCTCCTCGATGTAAGCGCGAACCTCTTCCCTGTTCTGCACCCGGTCCATCAGGGACTCCACGATCTTTCCGTCGGGAGCCAGCACCATAAAGGTGATGCCGTAGATGGTTTCGATACAGGTGGTATAGATGGAAAACTGGCCGCCCCCCACCAACTGGAAGTCCACCTCCACACCGGTGCTCTTTCCGATCCAGTTGCGCTGAATCTCCTTGGTGGACTCGGGCCAATCGATCTCATTCAGGCCCTCCAACAGCTTTTCCGCGAAGGCGGGCTGGTCAATGACCCACTGCATCATATTCTTCTTGACCACGGGATAGCCGCCCCGCTCGGACTTGCCGTCGATGACCTCGTCGTTAGAAAGCACGGTGCCCAGCTCCTCACACCAGTTCACCGGCATCTCAATCCGCTTGGCGTAGCCCGCCTCGTAGAGCTTCTTAAAAATCCACTGAGTCCACTTGTAGAAGTCAGGATCGGAGGTAGCAATCATCTTGGACCAGTCGTAGTCGAAGCCCAGCTCCTTCAGCTGTGCGGAGAAGGTCTTGATATTCTCCTGGGTAAAGCCATTGGGGTGGTTGCCGGTAGAAACGGCATACTGCTCCGCAGGCAGGCCGAAGGAATCGTAGCCCATGGGGTGCAGCACATTGTAGCCCTGCATCCGCTTCATACGGGAAACGATGTCAGTGGCAGTGTAGCCCTCGGGATGGCCCGCGTGCAGGCCCACACCGGAGGGATAGGGGAACATATCCAAGACATAGTATTTGGGTTTGGAAAAGTCCCACACGTCCGTGTGGAAGGTGTCGTGCTCCTCCCAGTATTTGTGCCACTTGGCCTCAATGTTTGCAAAATCGTAGTTCATAATGAACAGCCCTTCCTGTAAGCCGCGTTACTCCGCGGCAAGAATATCCTTCAAATCGATCTGCTCGGCATCCGCCCACAGCCGCTCCAGGCCGTAAAACTCCCGGGCTTCCTCGGTGAATACATGGACAACCAGCGTTCCAAAGTCCAGCAGCTCCCAGGAGTTGCCCCGATGGCCCTCTCTGCCCAGCATAGGCTCTCCCAGCTGCTCCATGGTATACTCGGTGTAGTCGCAGAGGGTTCTGACGTGGGTGTTGGAGGTGCCGGTGCAGATCAGAAAATAGTCCGCCAGGGAACTGACCTTGTCAATTTTCAGGAGCCGAATATCCAAGCCCTTCTTGGCATCCAGGGCCTTGGTAACCTCATAGGCGATTTCTTTTGGAGTTAACATAATCTTTATCCTTTCCTGGAAGATCCTATGGCTACACCGCATAATTCGGCAAGGAAGCTCAGCGAGAGATTTTGTGCCAGTTCAAAGTTTCAAAAACGGGGGAATACTGTATGTATTTCCCGTTTTTGGAACTGCAGAAATGGCGCAAAAGATCCGCTGAGATCCGCAGACGCAATTGTGCGGTGTTGCCCTATATATGTTTTTGAAAAGCGCCTGTCGGATTCACTCACCAGTTCAGCAAATTGGTGTTTGTAGATTTCCAAACACGTTGCATTGCTACCGTAGGGGCGGC
>CAMFFO010000214.1 GCA_945949735.1 uncultured Clostridia bacterium
ACGCAGTGCTGAAGGTGTTTTTTGCCAACCTCAAACGGGGCGGCATTTTGCTCATTCAGATCGCCGTGGGCTCTCTGTATATGTTCAGCATCCCCAGGGGCTATCTGGACGGCTTTGTTGGATGGATGAAGCAGGTCATCGGTCTGTGCCTGACGGCTTTTTTGCAATCCACCATCCTCATCGCTGGGCTCATGATCTTCAAGGACCATGCGCTGATGGGGGTGGGGCTCATGCTCTCTGCCGGTGAGGTTCCCCGCATTGCCGGAAATTTCGGCGTGGATACCACAACGAAAGCCAACGTCATGAGCGCCGTCTATACAGCACAGGCAGCGGTGAATACCACCAGGACCATCGCCGCGGCAATCAGATAAAGACGAGGTGGAGCGCAAATGGAAGAATTGAAAAAAAGCATTACCATGGCCAGCCTGTTTGATGGAATCGGAGGCTTCCCTCTGGCGGCAGTCCGCTGCGGCGTTGAGCCGGTATGGGCCAGCGAGATTGAGCCGTTCCCCATACTTGTGACAAAGCTTCGCTTTCCGCAGATGACGCATATGGGAGACATTACAAAGCTCAACGGGGCGGATCTGCCGCCTGTGGATATCATCTGCGGGGGCAGCCCGTGCCAGGACTGTCTGTGGCCGGAGCGCGTGCTGGTTTGGCTGGCGAGCGTTCCGGCCTTTTTATGGAACAAATCAGAGTGATAAAGGAGATGCGCGATGCGGATAGAAGAACTGGAAGGACAGGAGTCCTTGTTCGCCCGCGATTCGGGATCTGGGAAAACGTCGTCGGGGCGCTCAGCAGCGGGCGAGATCCTGCAACGGGTCAAAAACGGCCTGGGGCAGACTTTCAAAAAGTCCTCGAAGCGTTCATCCAAATTGAAGAACCACACCTTCATGTTGTTAGACCTGAGGCAGGACGCTGGGAATATTCTGGGGCCGTGCTGGGAGTACGATCCTGTGTGGCTTGGATCACTTGGGACGCTCAATACTTCGGAGTGCCCCAAAGACGTCGTAGAATCTTCGCTGTGGCAGATTTTGCTGGATACAGTCCCATCCCGATATTGGCTGTCCCGGAAAGCGTGCCGGGGAATGCTGCGCCGCGCGGACTGCCGTGGCAAGTTGCTGCCGGAATTATTAGAAATAGCGCTTTCGATGCAGGGAGGTTTGATCCCGCCCGGACCGATTCCGGATGAACTCAAAGCCTACCACTTCAATCAAAGGAATGAAGGCATCGACCTTGGCGATGTAGCCGGTGCGCTGCTGGCGACGCAAAATCTCCAGATGCAGACCTTCGTCACGACGCCGAGTGCGTCCCCCGGCGGCTCAGAAGAATCCGTTGCGTTTGCGGTGAATCAGCGGGACGAG
The DNA here is from genome assembly GCA_945949735.1 of uncultured Clostridia bacterium. Classification (GTDB taxonomy): domain Bacteria; phylum Bacillota; class Clostridia; order Oscillospirales; family Oscillospiraceae; genus Faecousia. The sequence continues at coordinate 1,365 of CAMFFO010000214.1, forward strand.
GTGCGGGACTTGCGTGGAGTCGCCGGTGCGCTGCAGGCGCAGCCGGGAATGAAGCAGCAGACTTTTGTGGCGAGCTTCTCTGCCGGGGCGGGAGCCAGCGCCGGCTCCATTGCCTACAATGAAGAAGTTTCGCCGACACTCAAGGGCAGCGCCAGCGGCAACTGTATGCCCAGCGTCCTCTGCATCAACGACCAGGGCGGAAAGATCATGGAGTGCAGTGAGGATGTTACCGGCACTCTGCGGGCCCAGGAGCATGGACACCAGCCGCTGGTGCTGCGTCCAAAGCATCCCATGGTATATGAAAATCACGGCATTGACGGAAGATACACCGGCCCTCATGATGTAGCGCCCACCATGTCGGCACGCTATGGAACTGGAGGCAACAACGTCCCACTGGTACAGGCAGAAGAAGTTATCTGCATTACCGGCAATGCCATTGACCGCCAACCGCAAAACGGTGGCAACGGCATTGGCTGGCAGCGGGATATCGCCTATACCCTGACCGCTACGGACAGGCACAGCGTCTTCTCCAGGCAGCGGGTGGATCAATTCAAGGAGGATGACGTTGCCTCCACGGAAAGCGCACGGCAGTACAAGGACGCGACAGATATCGTCTGCCGTCCGGTATCGGAATGGAGTGACGCTTTCTGTCATCTGCTCCGCCGCCTGGTCCCATTGGAATGTGAACGGCTGCAGGGCTACCCGGACGGCTGGACGGATGTCCCCGGCGCTTCGGATTCGGCGCGGTATAAGGCCCTGGGCAACAGCGTCGCCATCCCCTGTGTGGAATACCTGATGGAGCGGGTGGCTCTTGTCATTGCGCTTGGTTTGGAGTGGCGTCTTTAGTTGCTTTTGGTGAATAGCTTTTGCCCGCGCTTTAGCGTATGTTTGCTTTACCATCAAGGAAACGGAGGAACTGCCATGGCAGAAAAAACACGCAATCTGTGCGCTGAGATCCCGGAGGAACTGCACGGCAAGGTGCGGCAGCGGCAGAATGAGTCCGGCAAAACCCTGAGCCAATACATGACATGGCTCATCACTACATTTTATGAAATGGAGGACAAACCCAAAATGAGTAAGGAAAACACAAGAACGGTGGCGTTCCAGATCCCGGAGGAACTGTTCGAGCGCTTCAAGGAATACCTGAGCAAACACGGCATCAAGCAGAATGCCTTCTTCCTGGACTGCATCCAGCGGGCTCTGGCAGAGGACGCCGAAGCAGCCGCGAACGAGTAAATGCATCATGAGCCGCTGTCGGGATTGACCCGACGGCGGTTTCGTTTTGGAGGAACACCAATGTTTATCTACCCTGACAACTTAAAGGCAAAGCCCATGCTGTGGCTCTGGCTGCTGCGGGACATTGCCGTCATCGGCATCGGCGCGCTGCTCTCTGTACTGGCGCTGGCCCAGGGTCTGGGAATGGGGTTGCTGGTGATCACCGTGCTGTATGCCTTCCTCACCATTCAGGTGGAGGGTTCCAGCATCCTGGATTTCCTGCGGCGGGCCGCCTGCTTCCTCTTTCTCTGCCAGCAGTATTACGAGTGGAGGCTGGACCCATGATGAACCGTAAGAAGAAAAAAGAATTGCGCCAGCACCAGTCCACCCGGCAGCTCATGGGCATAGTGAAGATCACGCCCCACGGCATCCAGACGGAAGCCGGTGAGCGTGTTTTTTACCTGATCCGCCCGGACAACCTCTCTGTCCTCTCGCCGGAGGTGATCCGCAGCCGCATCCGCTCCCTGACAGTGCTGCTCAGTACCCAGCCCGCGCTGGAGATTCTTGCTCTGGACTCCCGTGAGTCTTTTCAGCGCAACAAGGAGTATTACCAACGGCGCATTGAGGAAGAAACGGTACCGGAAGTACGGGATCTACTGGAAAAGGACCTGGCACATCTGGACGCCATCCAGTTCTCCTCCGCCTCCTCCCGTGAATTCGTGCTGGCGATCCCATTGCATGAGAAAACGGATGCGGGTGAAGGGACTCTGCGGCAGATGGAAAAGTCCATCTGCGACCATGGCATCCAGGTGCGCCTTGCCAATGAGCAGGACGTCAAGCGCCTGCTGGCGATCTACTACCAGCAGGACCTGACCACGGAATTCTTCCCGAATTACGACGGAGAGGAGTATGTGCATGACTAAGAAAAAAGCGAAGAAGAAAAAGAAAACGCCGGAGCAGGCCCCGCGTCCGAAGGACTTTCTGGACATGATCGCGCCTGCCGCGGCGAAGTTCAATACGGACCATTTCATTCTGGGCGGGCGGTATCACGCGGCGCTGTCCCTGAAAAGCTACCCGCCTGTCACCGACGAGCTGGCGTTGCTGCGCTGTGTTGGGGATATGGGCGGCGTTAACCTGCGCCTGACGGCTCGGCAGGTCACGCCCGCTGAGGAGGACGCCATCCTCCACGCCGCCGCCAACAAAA
>CAMFFO010000215.1 GCA_945949735.1 uncultured Clostridia bacterium
GGCTTCGCCGAATTGACAATTGACAATTGACAGTTGACAATTATGTGCCGCAGCCGGGTCATTTTTGAAAAAATGCTTATCGGATTGACTCAGCAAATCGGTAAATTGTTGTTTGAAAGCCTGAGGCACTGAGCAAATACCTTCCCCCGGGGGGAAGGGGGACCGCGAAGCGGTGGATGAGGAACGGCGGCAGCTGCAGGAACATATGCGCATCAATTGGACAAACCGTGTTCCAATATGGTGCTTTTTTACGCACTGCACTGGTAATTGGAAGATTTCGCCATTCCTCATCAGTCACCAAAATCGGTTCCGAAGAGCCGATTTTGGCGACAGCTTCCCCCCGGGGGAAGCCAAGGGCGCTCCCGCGCCAGTGCGATATACACCAACTTGCCGGACTGATGAGTTAACCCGATAAGCATATTTGAAAATATTGTTCTGTTTTTTGACCACAATGATTATGTTTTATCCCGAAGGGATTCCTTAATTGTCAATTGTCAATTATAAACACCAATTTTTCCCCGCTGATCCCGTCAGCGGGAAACACATTCCCCAGCAAAGGTGATTTTTATGAATGGATTTGGACAATGGCTCCGCTCCTTTGGGGCGAAGGCCGCCGGTGCGCTGGCCAGGTTTATGCATGGCCGCTACGGCACGGACAGGCTCAATATGGTGATCCTCTGTGCGGGACTGGCTGCCAGTCTCCTGTCGACCTGGATAAAGATCCCCCTGGTGAGCCTTGCGCTGTGGGCCCTGAGCTATGGACTGATGATCTGGGCGATTTTCCGGAGCCTGTCCCGGAACACCTACAAGCGTTACCAGGAAAACAGGAAATTTCTGCTTTTTTTTGACCGTCTGAAAGACCGGCAGCACCGCTACTTTGCCTGCCCCAAGTGCCGCCAGACGGTTCGGGTTCCCCGGGGCAAGGGAAAAATCTCCATCACCTGTCCCAAATGCCAGGAGAAATTCGTCCGCAAAACATAACGATCCCCCGTCCCCGCCGAAGAGCAGGGGACGGGGGTTCCTTTTTCATCAATTCCGCTGCCGGGATTCCTGCCGCGAAGGCGATGATCCGGCCTTGCCCTGACCGCCCAAGGACTGTTCCGTGGGCGCCGTCTACACCGGAATGTACTTTGTTTTCCACTTGCCGGAAACCATTCTGCCGACAAAGAAGCTGACCCGGCAGACCCAGTCCGCCACCATGGCGATCCACACGCCCACCGCGCCGAGGCCAAGCTGTACGCACAGGATCCAGCTGGTGAATACCCGGAAAAGGGCCATGGAGCCAATGCTCACCAGCATGGTAAACCGCACGTCGTTGGCCGAGCGCAGGGCGTTGGGCAGCACGAAGGAGGCGGGCCACAGAACAATCGCGCTGGTCAGGTGGATGCGGATCAGCAGCATGGCAAGCTCCCGCGCCTCCACGGAAAGGCTGCCGTAGAGCCCCACAAGCTGGGGCAGGAATACCAGGATCAGCACGTTGGAGGCCCCCTGAGCCGCATAGCACCACAGCATCAGCTTTTTGATGTACTTCACCGCCTGATCCGTATCCCCCGCGCCGATGCACTGGCCCACCACGGTGACCATGGCCAGGCTCATAGCCTGACCGATGAGCACTCCCAGGCTGTCGATGTTGTTGGCCACGGCGTTTGCGCTGGTCTGATAGGTGGGGAAAAGGGCGATCATGCTGACCACCACCACCCGCCCCAGCTGGAACAGGCTGTTTTCAAAGGCGGAGGGGATGCCGATGTGGAGGATCTGTCCCATCATGCGGCTGCGGATGCGGAATACCTCCCGGAAATCCAGCCGCAGCTCCTGCCCGGGCCTGCCGGCAAGGTACAGAATGCACAGCGCCGCCACCATCCGGGAAACCAGGGTGGGAACGGCCACGCCCGCCACGCCCATTTTCAGACCGTAGATGCACAGGGCGTTGCCGCCCACGTTGATGACGTTCATGAGCACGCTGACCTTCATGGAGATTCGGCTGTTGCCCACGCTGCGGAACATGGCCGCCCCCGCGTTGTAGAGCGCGATAAAGGGGAAGGACAGGGCTGTGATGCGGAAATACAGCACCCCCGCGTCCATCACCGCGTCCTCGATGCGGCCGAAGAACAGCCCCATCATGGTCTTGCCCAGCGTCAGGCACAGAGCCATGGCGGCAAGGCCAAAGAAGCCTGCCATCAGCGCAAGCTGCCCCACACTCCGCCGGGCGCTGTCCATCTGCCGCGCGCCCAGGAACTGGCTGGTCACCACCGCGCCGCCGGTTGCCAGGGCCGCGAACAATGTAAGCACCACGTTGTTGATCATGTCCACCAAGCTTACGCCGGAGATCGCCGCCTCCCCCACGGAGGACACCATCACCCCGTCGCACATTCCCACCAGCACCGTCAGCCCCTGCTCGATGACCAGGGGGATGATGAGCCGGATGAGCTGCTTATTTGTAAAGAGGTTCCCTGCTTCCACCGCTGGAGCCCCTCCCCTCCTAAATTTCTTTCGGTTTACCAGTATACCACCCAAAGTCCCCCATTTCAATCGAAAACATCCCCAAAAAATCGGAATTTCTCCCCCATTCCCACAGCACATTGCCCGCGCGCCAAAAGCCGCCCTCGCCGCCCGGTTTTCCCGGTACGGCGAGGACGGCTTGTCGTCATGCGTTTTTCCGCGGAACGATCCATTGTACCCGCTCCGCAAGGATGGTGTAAAACAGGAAAGGGCGTCAGGACTGGGGGTAATAGACAAAGGTTCCGGCGATGCGAAAGATCTCGAAGGTATCCAGCACAGAGAATTGATCATCGCTGGGCTCATAGGTCCAGCTACTGGCTACGAATTGTCCATACCGATTCATGTAGTATTCCCCAATGAAATTGCCGGCACCCTGCATAGTTGTCACTCCGGTATAATCCCAATAAGGATCCTTTCCTCTGTCTGCCCCATAGGTGATTGTGCCGTTCTCCAAATCCACGGACATACTGACGTACTTCTTGGTATAGGAAAACTCCATGGTGACATCGCTGAGGTTGCATTCAGGGCTCATACCGTCCTTGTTCACCAGAGCGTAATAAACGCTCACTTTCTCAAATTCTCCAAAACCGTTTTTCTTGATTTCCACATATTCCCTGAGTTCAAAGTACTCCTGCCAGTTGTCCATGGTGATCTCCACGGTCACCGGCTGGGGTTCGGTCTCGGAAGGCTGGGTCTCGGTGGTTTCCGGCTCTGTTTCCGCTTCCGTGGCGGGCGCCGCCTGGGGCACGGTCTCCGACTCCCCGGCCAGCTCCCGGATGTAGGCCATGGCGCTGTCGTAGTCCTCCCGCTCCAGGTATTCAAACAGCTCCTCGTACTTTTCGTAGGGGTTTGCCTCCTTGCCGCAGGCGCCCAGGCTCAATACCAGCGCGGCCGCAAGCAGCAGGCTCAACATTTTTTTCATAGTACCATTCCTCTTTTCCTGCCGGTTTACTCCAGCACGTGTTCCAAGCCCATCTGCAAAATGGTTTTCACATGGTCGTCCGCCAGGGAGTAGAGGATGTTCTTCCCCTCCCGGCGGAATTTGATCAGCTGCATCTGCTTCAGGAGCCTGAGCTGGTGGCTCACGGCGCTCTGGGACAGCTCCACCTGCTGGGCGATGTCCGTCACGCACAATTCTCCCTGGGTCAGCGCGTAGAGGATCCGCACCCGGCTGGCATCCGCGAAGCCCTTGAACAGCTCCCCGATGCGCTCCATGGTCTCCCGATCCGGCATAAGCGTCAAACCAAAGCACCTCCTTTGCAACGTTTCGACGATAAATTG
>CAMFFO010000216.1 GCA_945949735.1 uncultured Clostridia bacterium
AGTGTGCGCACTGGCTCGCAATGACAGCAAGTATTCGACAAACAACAATTTATCTTCCCTCTTCCGAACGTCTTTATCGGAGAACTCCGGACACATACCGCCCCCCGGGTCTGCATAGGCTGTGGACAAGGGGGGATTCTCTTTGCCGAAAAGCAAGCCCATGTTCTATTCCGCCCTGATGCTCACCGGAGTGAATCTGCTGCTGCGGCTGGCGGGAACCTCCTTTCAGGTGTACATCAGCGCCAAAATCGGCCCCGCAGGCGTGGGTCTGCTCCAACTGACCATGTCCGTGGGGAACATCGCCATGATCGCGGGGATCGGCGGCATCCGAACCGCTTCCATGTACCTCACCGCCGAGGAGCTGGGCCGCAAACGCCCCGGCAGCGTCCCCTGGGTGCTTTCCAAATGCTTTACCTACAGCATTCTTTGCAGCGGGGCGGTGGCTCTGCTTCTGTTCACCCTGGCGCCAACCATCGCCCAATCCTGGATTGGGGACAACCGGACAACCCAGGCCCTCCGGCTGTTGGCGGCATTTCTCCCGGTGACGGGGCTGTGCGCGGTAATGACCGGCTATTTCACGGCAGCAAACCGCATCGGCACTCTGGCGATCGTGGAGGTGGCGGAGCAGGTTTTCACCATGACCGTCACATTGCTTGCGCTGTCCGTTTTCGCAGGCCAGGATGCGGGGCGGGCCTGCCAGTGCATTCTGTTGGGCAGCGGCCTGGGCAGCTGCCTGACCCTCTCCTGCCTGACGGCCCTTCGGCTGCGGGAGCGGGCAAAGGCGGGGCCCGCTATACCCCTGGGGCGCAGGCTCCTCCAGGCCGCGGTGCCCCTGGCTCTGGCGGATATTCTGAAAGCGGGAATCAGCGCCGCCGAGAATCTCATGGTTCCCCGGCGGCTTGCCCTGAACTCCGGGATCTCCGACCCCCTGGCGGCCTTCGGCACCGTCAGCGGCATGGTGTTTCCGGTGCTCATGTTTCCGGCCTGCATTCTCTTTGCTCTGGCGGAGCTGCTGATCCCGGAGCTGGCCCGCTGCGCCGCCGGAGAAAACCGGAGGCGCATCCGCTATCTGGTCCGCCGGGTTTTGAAGGTGGCGGCCCTCTATGCCCTGACCTTTGGTGGGATTCTGTTCCTGGCGGCGGAGCCCCTGTGCGAAAAGCTCTACGGCAGCGCTGAGGCAGGGCGGTATCTGCGCCTGTACGCAATGCTTGCGCCCATGCTCTACTGCGACGCCATTGTGGACGCCATGACCAAGGGCCTGGGCCAGCAGAAGGTCTGCGTGCGCTACAACATCCTCACCTCCGCCATGGACGTGGCGTTTCTGTATGTGCTGCTGCCCCGCTGGGGGATGGAAGGGTACTTCCTGAGCTTTCTTGTTACCCATCTGGTGAACTTCCTTCTGAGCCTGCGCCGGCTTCTGAAAATCTCCGGTGTCCGCCTTCCCTTCCACACGCCCGCCCTGGCCGTATCCTCTGCCCTGGGCGCGGTGTGGTGCGCCGGGCATCTGGATTCCCCGATCGGACAGTGCGTTGCCTTTGCCGCGGTGCTGAGCTGCCTTCTCCGCCTTTTCCAAGTTGTGGGTCGGGAGGATGTCACCTGGTTTCTCGGCATCATCCGCGCCCGGAAGCCCAAAAAGCCACCCATCTCCGCCTGAGATGGGTGGCTTCTGTTTTCCTATTGGAACACATCAGCAATGCGACAAATTGGTGTATAGGCTATCGGCTTAGAACAGCATCCATGGAAACACCTCACGTTACTACCGTAGGGGCGGCTATCAGCCGCCCGAAAGGGCTCAATCATTGCGCGTTTCCGGCAAAACGGGGTGCTTTGGAAGCCGTAAGGTTTCGGGCGGCTGATAGCCGCCCCTACGGTGGCATCCCAGCAAGTGATTGCTGGATGGTTTGCTGTTTTAACCCGATAACCTTAATTGGTGTTTGTCGCTGCGCGTCCAAAACTATCTGTCATTGCGAACCAGTCCGCAGACTGGTGTGGCAATCCCCCGGTTGAAAGGAACCAGGTAACGATTCCTACCAAAAATTGCGGCGAATCCCATTCTTCCGGGTACTTTTCGGCACATTTCCCCTCTATCCGGGGGATTGCCACGACCAGTGTGCGCACTGGTCTCGCAATGACAGCATATTTTCAAACACCAATTTATCCGTCTGCTTCCATTCCCTCACAGCGCCTTCAGCACTTCCAGCAGGAACCGCCAGGTGCGCTCGGTGGAGGCAATTTCCAGCTTCTCCCGGCTGGTGTGGATGTCATGCATCTGGGGCCCGATGGAAACGCAGTCCAGCCCGGGCAGCTTCTCCCCCAGCAGGCCGCACTCCAGACCGGCATGAATCGCCAGTACCTGAGGCTCTTTGCCGAACATTTCCCGGTAGATCCGCACCATGGTGTCCCGCAGGGGCGAGTTCTTCCGGTACTCCCAGGCGGGGTACTCCCCCATCTGGGAATAGGTTCCCTCATGGAACTCCGCCAGAGCGCGCAGCTTCTCCAGCAACTCCTGCTTTTCCTGATTGACGGAGCTGCGGACGGAGAAGGTGGCGGTAAACCGGTCGCCCAGCTTGGCAATGCCAAGGTTCAGGCTGGTCTGCACCAGGCCGGGGATCTCCTTGCTCATGGCCTGAACCCCGTTGGGCGCGGAGCACAGCAGGGCGATCACCCGGGCGGTATCCTCGGTGGACAGGCTGTTGCCCCCCAGGGCATCCACGTCAAAGGCCTGCACCACGGCCTCCGGCTCGTCGTACTGCTCCCGGATCTGCTGCTGAAGCTCCTGGGCGATGGCGTTGATCCGCTCCAGTTGAATGCCCATGGCCACCAGGGTAGCCTGGCAGGAACGGGGAATGGCATTGTCCTTGGTGCCTCCGGAGAAGGAGGTGAGGCACAGGGGCATCAGCTTCTGAACCCGGCTCATGAATTCGCCCATGACCTTGTTGGCGTTGGCTCGGTTTTTGTGAATCTCCGCGCCGGAATGGCCGCCCTGAAGGCCGTCCACCACCAACCGGATGCAGGGGCCGTACACCGCTTTCCGGTCGCCGCCCAGGGCAATGGTGGCGGTGGCGCCGCCGGCGCAGGAAACGGTGAAGATTCCCTCGTCCTCGGAATCCAGATTAACAAGGGTTCTGCCCTTCAGCATGGAAAGGTCGATGGCATCCGCTCCCAGCATCCCGATTTCCTCGTCCACGGTGAGAATGACCTCCAGGGGCGGATGCGGGATGGATTTGTCCGCCAGCAGGGCCAGGGCGTAGGCCAGGGCAATGCCGTCGTCGCCGCCCAGGGTGGTGCCCCGGGCAAACACGCTGACACCGTCATGGGTCACGTCCAGACCATCTCTGGCCATATCCAGGGGGCATCCGGCATCCTTCTCACATACCATATCCATATGGCCCTGGAGAATCACGGGGGCGTGATCCTCCATCCCCTGAGTGCCCTCCTGGAAGAGGATCACATTGTTGCTCTCATCCTGTATATACCGCAAGCCCTGCTCCCGGGCAAAGTCCACCAGGAAATCGCTGATGGCCTTGGTATTCCGGGAGCCGTGGGGAATGGCGCAGATCTGCTCAAAATATCCAAAAACAACGGCGGGCTCCAGCCCTGCAAGACGGTTTGCTTCCATAAAAACACTCCTTCAATAAATTTTCAGGTTAAAACAGCTCTACGAAACGACAAATTGTTGTTTGAAAGGGTGCGTTGCAAATTACCTGTCATTGCGAACCAGTCCGCTTAAGTGGTGTGGCAATCCCCCGGT
>CAMFFO010000217.1 GCA_945949735.1 uncultured Clostridia bacterium
ATAATAATGCAGTATTTTCAGCATAAATATTTTAAAATCATCCCGAAGGGATTCCTTAATTGTCAATTGTCAATTGTCAATTGTCAATTGTTAATTGTCAATTATAAACACCAATTTTCCGCGCCTCCCTATGAATTTGCCCCGTATGGACTGATCCATACGGGGCATTTTCCTATGCCTCCGCGGCGGAGGCGTACATCTTTGCTTTCCACTTTCCCCTGCGGAACACGATGACGGTCATCACCATGCCCAGCGTCCAGGAGATCATCAGCGACAGAAACAGCGCGTCCGGCTTTCCGTGGGGAAAATCCTCCGACCGGGTCAGGTACGCCAGAACATAGGCCACGGGCACCCGGATCAGTATGGTGGATACAATGGAAATCCACATAGGCCGCACCGTATCCCCCGCCCCCCGCATGACGCCGCCCAGCACCTGGGTGACAGAAATGCAGATGTATCCCACCGCCATCAGCCGGATCATCCGGGATGCCAGGTCGATGAGGAATTCGGTTTCCGTAAACATGGCAAAGAGGTATTTTCCCAGGAACATCAGCACCAGGGTGATCACCGAGGAGAACGCCAGGGCAATCAAGCCGCCCTGCTTCACACCCCTGTCCAGCCGGTCATATTTCCCTGCGCCCACATTCTGCCCCGCGTAAACGCTCATGGCCTGACCGAAGGTGAAGTTGGGCATCATGGCAAAGCCGTCCACCCGCATGATGATCACGTTGCAGGCGATGACGGTTTCCCCCATGGCGTTGGTCAGGTTCAGCACCACCATACCCGCGGTGGCCATAATGGCCTGGGTCACTCCGGAGGGGATGCCGATGCGCAGAATCCGTATAGCCACGGAGGGGATCAGCCTCATGGTTTTCAGATTCAGATCGAAAAGATCCCTCATGCGAACCAGCTTGACATAGCACAGCGCCGCGGAAATGGCCTGGGAGATCACCGTTGCCAGGGCCACTCCAGGAACACCCATGTGGAACTTCGCCACAAACAGCAGATCCAGCGCCACATTCAGCGCCGCCGCCACCAGCAGAAAGCCCAGGGCGGACACCGAATCCCCCAGCCCCCGGAGCACACCGGAGAGCATATTGTAAAAGAAGAAGCCCACGATCCCCACAAAAAAGATATTCAGGTAATCCCGGCACCAAAGGATGATGGACTTCGGGGTGCCCAGCAGCTCCAGCATGGGCATGGAGATCAGAGGTCCCAGAACCATAATCACCGCACTGGCAATGGCGGACAGGGCGATGCAGTTTCCAATACTCCTGGTCAATCCTTCCCGATCCCTGGCCCCATAGCTCTGGGACACCACAATGCCCGCGCCGGTGGAGATGCCCACGAACAGCGCCAGCAGCAGATTGAGAATGGGCCCCGCGCTGCCAACCGCCGCCAGAGCGTTGTCCCCTACATACCGGCCAACGATGATGGAATCTGCCGTGTTATAAAGCTGCTGGGCCAGATTCCCCAGCAGCATGGGTACCGAAAATTCCAGAATCCGCTTCCAGGGCGCGCCCAGAGTCATATCCCTGGCAGAAAACAGCCGTCTGATGCTTACCATATTTCTCTCCTTATTTCCAATCATTTCCTATATTCTATCCCAGCGCCCCGCAAAATGCAATGCAAATTCCTATCTTCTTTTTTGGACAATGTATCCAAGATTGACAAAGGATGTAAAATGGATTATATTATATTTCGTAAGAATCCCGAAAAGCTCCAAAATTTGAATAAGGATTGGTGAGCAATATGTACATGGACGACTATAAACGCTGGCTGGGAGCCGAGCTGGAGGATCCCGCCCTGACGGCGGAGCTTCAGAGCATCTCCGGTCAGGACGAGCAGATCAAGGATCGCTTCGCCGTGGCTCTGAAATTTGGCACCGCAGGCCTTCGGGGTGTGCTGGGCGCAGGTTCCAACCGGATGAATATTTATGTGGTTCGTCAGGCCACCCAGGGTCTGGCCAACTGGGTCAAGACCCAGGGCGGCAATCAGCTTGTGGCCATCTCCTATGACAGCCGGATCAACTCCGACGTGTTCGCCCGCACCGCCGCCTGCGTGCTGGCCGCCAACGGCATTCGTGTCCGGATCTACGACGCGCTGATGCCCGTCCCCGCCCTTTCCTTCGCCACCCGCTACTACGGCGCCAACGCGGGCATCATGATCACCGCCTCCCATAACCCCGCCAAGTACAACGGCTACAAGGCCTACGGCCCCGACGGCTGCCAGATGACCGACGATGCCGCCGCTGTGGTTTACGCGGAGATTCAGAAAACCGATATCCTCACCGGCGCCAAAATGATGGACTTTGACGAGGGCGTGAAGCAGGGGCTGATCCAGTTCGTGGACGACGACTGCAAGGAGGCCCTCTACGCCGCCATCGAGGCGCGCTCCATCCGCCCGGGGCTCTGCGCCACCGCGGGGCTGAAGCTGGTCTACTCCCCCCTGAACGGCTCCGGCCTGGTGCCTGTGCTGCGGGTGCTGAAGGATATCGGCATTACCGACATCACTGTGGTTCCCGAGCAGCGGGATCCGGATGGAAACTTCCCCACCTGTCCCTACCCCAACCCCGAGATTTTCGAGGCCCTGCGGCTGGGCCTGGAGCTTGCCAAGAAGGAAGGGGCCGACCTGATGCTGGCCACCGATCCCGACGCGGACCGGGTGGGCATCGCCATCCGCTGCCCCGACGGAAGCTACGAGCTGGTTTCCGGCAACGAGGTGGGCGTGCTGCTGCTGGACTACATCTGCCAGGGCCGGATCGAGAAGGGTACCATGCCCGAAAATCCCGTGGCCGTCAAGTCCCTGGTGTCCACCCCCCTGGCCGACGCGGTTGCGGCAAGCTACGGCGTGGAGATGCGCAACGTTCTCACCGGCTTCAAGTGGATCGGCGACCAGATCGCCTCTCTGGAGGCAGCGGGCCAGGTGGATCGGTTCATCCTGGGCTTTGAGGAGTCCTACGGATACCTGGCCGGCCCCTACGTCCGGGACAAGGACGCCATCATCGGCTCCATGCTGATCTGCGAAATGGCCGCCTACTACCGCTCCATCGGCTCGAGCATCAAGGAGCACCTGGAGGGCATCTACTTAAAGTTTGGCCGGTACCTGAACAAGGTGGACTCCTTCGAGTTCCCGGGGCTTTCCGGCATGGATAAGATGGCGGGCATTATGGCCTCCCTCCGGGAGAAGCCCCCAGTGGAGATCGGCGGCTACAAGGTCGTGAAGGTCACGGACTACACAAAGGCCGAAGAAACCGGTCTGCCCTCCGCCAACGTGCTGGTGTACGCCCTGGAAGGCGGCGCCACAGTCATCGTCCGTCCCTCCGGCACCGAGCCCAAGATCAAGACCTATTTCACCACCCTGGGCAAGGATCTTGCCGAAGCCCAGGCCCAGAAGGATCGCCTCGCCGAAGCCCTGAAGCCCATCCTGGCCTGAGAAACAGCATATTCATAACCCATACCGTATCCTTTCGCCCCGGGGAACCTCCCCGGGGCGATTTTCCGTATTCCAAAGCTGACCCCCAGCCCACCATCTGCGTGATAAATTGTTGTTTGAAAAATAATGCTGTCATTGCGAGACCAGTGCGCACACTGGTCGTGGCAATCCCCCGGATGAATGGAACCAGGGAACGATTTCCTCCAAAAAGTGCGGCAGTTCGCACTACTCATGGTGTAATTCGGAATATTTCCCCTCTAACCGGGGGATTGCCACGCCAGTGTGCGCACTGGCTCGCAATGA
>CAMFFO010000218.1 GCA_945949735.1 uncultured Clostridia bacterium
GCACCGATGAGGGCATCGTAGACATCCTGGTCATAGACACCGGTGCTGACATAGGAGCTATCCCAGACACCGTCCTTTTCGGCATTGGTCAGGTCCACCTTATAGATAGTCAGGGAGCCTTTGGCTTCTGTGTCGATGGTGGTGTTGTTCACCTCCAAGGCGGACGCGCTGATGGGGAAACTCAGGCACAGCAGAAGTGCCAAACACAGGGCGATTGCTTTGGTAATGTTTTTCATACAAACAAATCCTTTCGTATAGAAATTTTATTTTAGGGGTGCCCACGAGTGCAAACGGCCCTCGTGGGGAAAGGAGCCGCCCAGACACTGGCGGAATTTTCCGCTTTGCGGGAAATGGAGCATTGTGTCCGGTGCGGCGACGCAGGGCCTGTCCCTGGCATTGTAGGGCGGATTCATGGATTATCTCCGCTTCTTCAGAGCGATGTAAATCAGCAGACCCAGCAATGCAAAGCCACCCGCCAGCTGGAAGCAGAACTGCCATCTGCCGCCCATAGAGCCGGTCATAGGCAGTTCAAACACAGGAGCGTTGACCACCATCAGCTGAACAAAGTATTCGTTCCCCACCTGGATACTGCCCTCATGGACAGGCTCTGTCAGAAGCTGGTACCCCGCCGGGGCCTTGGTTTCCGTCAACCGGTAGAGGCTTTGGGGATGCAGGCCTGTGAACCGAACCAACCCATCCTCTCCGCTGATGAGCTTACCCTCTGTAAGCCCCTCCGAGGTACAAGTACCTTCCGTGGCATCCAGAGAATCCGTAAAGGCCACAGGCGCCCACTGGCTGCCGTCAGCAGACCATTCCAGCAGAAACTCCGCTCCTGCAAGGGGCTCACCCTGGGTATCCACCTTTTGAATGGAGATTTCTCCGGGCTTCAGGCGGTTGGTAAAGGTCACCTCCGCCGTTTTCCCCGCTTCAATGGTTACGGTCTGAGGGTTGGAACCTTCGCAGATGTATGGACTTCCCTCGGGGATGATCTCCTTGACGGTATACTCGCCGGGGAGAAGATAGTCCGTCAGGACCGAGCCGTCCTCCCCAGTGGTAAAGGTTCCCACCAGCTTGTTATCCGCGGAGTAGACCTCAAATTCCCAACCTGCCACACTGCCCCCATCCGGCATGGATTTGATAATCTTGGCCCGGCCATTGTGGGTGTTGGAAAAGGTTACGGTTGCCGTCTGGTTAGTCACGAGGGTTACCGTCTTTACAGCAGTATCGCACTGCCAGTACGGATCGGTCACTGCAGTCTCTTTGGCATAATAGGTTCCCAGCAGCAAACCTGTGACGGTTACGGTTCCATCCTCCCCTGTTGTGAAGGGAGATCCGGTCACCGGGCTTGTGCAGGCCGAATCCGTATAAAGCCCGATCTGCCAGCCGCCCAGATTTTCACCTGTGTTCGTAGTCTTGACCAGCTTCACGCCGCCTGTATTCAGCTTGTTTGTGAAGCTGACGGAGGCAGCAGCACCGCTGGTAACGGTCACCGACTGCGGGTTGGCGCTGGCACAGTAGTACAGGGCATTGATTGCGCTGTCCGTATGCCCGATCTCCTTAACATAGTAGGTTCCGGGTGTCAGCCCTGTGACGGAGATTTTGCCGCTGGTATCGGTAGTATGCAGTCCCGAAACCAGGGTGGTGCAAGCAGAATTGGAATAGATTCCAAACTGCCACCCGGAGAGGTTCTTTCCATCCTCGGTTGTTTTCGTCAGGCTGACAGACCCCGTTTTTAGCTTATTTACAAAGCTGACAGCCGCAGTACCGCCGCTTGTTACCGTTACCTTTTGGGGATTGGTGCTGGCGCATGTGTAGAGAGCATTGATGCTGCTGTCCGTATGCCCCAGTTCCTTGACATAGTAAGTACCAGCCAGCAGACCCGTCACGGAGATCTTTCCGCTGCTGTCCGTGGTGTGCGGCCCGGAGACCAGGCTGGTACAGGCGCTGTCGCTATAAATCCCAAACCGCCAACCGGACAGGTTTTTGCCATCCTCTGTGGTCTTCGTCAGGCTGATGGCGCCCGGATCGGGTGCACGCAGCTTGAAATAGGCATTGAGATTCCCGCTGGAGGGAGAATACAGCTTCACACAGGTCTGATATGTAGAACTGGAGCTGTAGTAGATAGCGAAAGACGAGTTCGCCGCCGACGGCAGATAGCGGCTTGCCGAGAACACCGTGGATTGGGAAATCGTCCCAGTCTGGGTAATGGTCAGGCTGTTCCCGCTCTTGCTGAAGCTGGCGCCGTTTCCGTTGGAGAAGGTGAAATTGGACAGCACTCCATTGGAATCGGTGACCGTTGTAGTGGTTCCGGTCATGGTGATCGTGGGGGCATTGTAGGATTCCGCGCTTGTAAAGCTGGGAATCTTCATGGCCTCCTGAACGCTGCTGACAAGAGAATTGTAGTTGGACGCGAAGCCGGAAACATTGCTGACGCCCGCGTTGTAGAAGACATCTCCGCTGGTATAGCCATTGGTGCTGTTGCGGACAAAGGTATCCGGGTCTCTCAGGCCGGTCACGATTTCATAGATCAGAAACTGGGTGGCAATCCGCAGAGGCACATTGGGGTTGTTCGCCATGGAGGTGTTGGATACCGTGTAGGAACTGTCCCACTTCTGGCGGCTGTACAGCAGCACCAGGGCAATGGCCTCCCGATAGGATTCCGGCATGGCGTACCAGACATTGGAGCCCCGGGTACTGCCGCTGCCATCCACGGTCACATCGTTGTCCACGTAGTTTCCGGAGGTGCTGGCGGCATAATTCTTACACGGCTCGATGCAGTAGATGGGATCGTCCGGGTAGGACACACCGTTGATTCTGGCAAAGTGCCACCCCAGGTTCTTGATGTAAGCCGTTTTGGAGCTGTCAGTTCCGTTGGGTTTATAGGTCACCGAAATCTGGCTGCTGAGATAGGTGGTGTAATTGGGGGATGCCTGGTCGAAGAGAAGCACATTGGAAGTTGTGGAGGCTGCCAGCATAATGGCATTGTCTGCCTCCACCAGAAGCTCCATGTCATCCTCGCCCGGATCCTCATAGGGAGCTTCCGTGGGTTCCGTTGGCTCTGTGGGATCTGTAGGCTCCGAATTGTCTGTCGATTCCGTGAGTTCGGTCAGTTCCGCCCTCTCAGTCTGCTCCGATGCCTCGGAGACTGTTTCCTCCGGCAGCGTGCGCTCACTGTCCAGCTCCGCGGCGTTAACTGTAGGTACGATGCCAATGAGGAGCATCAGAACCAGAAGTAAAGAAATAAAGCGTTTCAGGTTCAATATCATGAATTCATCCTTTCTGCGTAAAAAATAAGCCCCTACTTTTGGCAGAGGCAAACCGCTGAATATTACATGCCGCCCATATCCATGGGAAGCATTCCGTCATCGCAGTCATTGACCCAGTCCGGGTACTGCGGTTCCGGGTACTGCTGGGGATATTGGGGCTGTGGGTAGTAGTCCCGCTGGTGCTGAATCTCTTGGGGATAGTCCTTTTGACCACTGCCCTGCCGGGGAACACAGTTAGGGTCCATCTGCTGCTGGTACGCCTGCAAAACCGATTCCTGCAGCTCCAGCTTGGCGGAATTGGTCAGGGCAAAAAAGGTATTGCTGTACTTCTTCTGCCCGTCCTTCCCGGAATAGGTTTCCTGTGGCATGGAGACAAACAGCCCCTTTTTCCCGTCCATGACCTTCAGGTTCTTCACTACGAACATCCCGTCCAGAGATACCGAGGCAATGGCCTTGACGTT
>CAMFFO010000219.1 GCA_945949735.1 uncultured Clostridia bacterium
GCCATCTTTGGCGCGGCAGTTTTGCATCGCTCCCGGAACGGAAAAATGGTGTTTGTCGCGCTGACTCCAAATTTCCTGTCATTGCGAGACCAGTGCGCACACTGGTTCGCAATGACAGATAATCTGGGATGCGCACTTTCAAACACCAATTTCTCGCTTTCCTGAGTCAACCGATACGCACGGTTTTCATACCGAAGGGAGAAAAAATATCAATCAGCTTACAGCTTATCTGCTGTATTTTCCGCCCTTTCGAGGCTTTTTTCTTCCGCCGAAGAGCAGCGCGCCCAGGCCGATCAGGGAAATGGACATCCCCACAATGGCCGCGCCGATCCATCCCGGGGCCTCCTCCTTGCGCTGGGGCTCCGGTTCCTCCGTCGGAAGCTGAGTGACGACCGGTTCCGTGGGGGCCTCCGTAGGCGGCAGCGTGGTTGGTACGGTGGAAGGCTCCGTAGCCGGCACGGTGACTGCCTCTGTGGAGGGCTCCGTAACTGGCTCCGTGGCGGCTTCCGTAGTCGCCTCCGTGGTTTCCGTCGTCGCCTCTGTGGTTTCCTCCGTGGGGGTGTAGGGATCCGTCCCGTCCTCCGCCAGGAATTCAATCCGTCCCTGGAACGCCTCCTCAAGCTGCTCAATATGCTGCAGCGGCCAGGGATTGGCCACCGGGTAATAGATATTCACCCAAGTGTCCCACAGACAATTCAACCGGAAGGAGGGCATCCCACCCAGGCAGTGGATCTCCTTCAGGGCCGCGCAGCGCATCAGGCTCTCCTCCCCAAAGACACGGAAGGAGGCGGGCATGGTCAATTCCGTCAGTCCGTCGCAGCTGTAAAGGGCCCGCTTTCCCAATTCCTGAAGAGCGTTCCCCAGAGAGACGGAGGTGATTCCGTCGTAATCCGCAAAAGCCCCCTCGCCCAGATAGCTGATGGAGCCCGTAAGTACCACCTTTGTGATGGCGTCCTTGTAATCCTGCCAGGGCGCTCCATCCGGGAAATCGTCGGTTTTTCCGCTTCCGGACAGGGTCAGGGTTCCCCCCTCAAAGCTCCAGGTAACCTCCTCCCCGCACCAGCCCGGCTCCCGAACAGGCGTTTCCTCCTCCGCCCGGACCGGAGCGGCCAGCGCCGCAAGGCATACAAAAACTGCCAACAGCCTCCATATTTTTCTCATGATAAATCTCCTTGTCAACAGGTTGCTCTGCATCGATGAAAGGTAAATTGTTGTTTGAAAATGCACACTCAAAAACGCTGTCATTGCGAACCAGTCCGCTTAAGTGGTGTGGCAATCCCCCGGTTAGAGGGGAAATGTAACGAAAAGCACCAGAAAGGGTGGAACTCGCCGCGATTTTTGGTGGTAATCGTACCTGGTTCCATTCAACCGGGGGATTGCCACGACCAGTGTGCGCACTGGTCTCGCAATGACAGGAAATTTGGAGGCAGAGCTCCAAACACCAATTTACCGAAAAGCCTCAGTTCATGGTTCCCTCGGCCCGGGAGAACAGCTCTCCCACCCGGCGGCGAAGTTCCCGGGCCTCCGGCTCATCGGAATCGCCCCACTGCTCGATCCACAGGGCGGAGGCCTCCTGGGCCTGCTTCAGCGTGGCCATATCCATGCTCAAGTCCGCCACCCGGAAGGCGGGAAGCCCCGACTGCCGGGAGCCAAAGAAGTCCCCCGGCCCTCGCAGCCGCAGATCCTCCTCCGCAATCCGGAAGCCGTCATTGGTCTTACACAGGGCCTTCAGCCGGGCCAGGGTTTCTTCGTTCCGGTTGTGGGTAACCAGGATGCAGTAGCTCTTGGCTCGTCCCCGGCCCACCCGGCCCCGGAGCTGGTGAAGCTGGCTCAGACCGAAGCGGTCCGCGTCCTCCACCACCATCAGCGTAGCATTGGGGACATCCACCCCCACCTCAATCACCGTGGTGGCCACCAGCACATCCGCCTCTCCCCGGGCAAAGGCCGCCATGGTCTGCTCCTTTTCGGAGCCCTTCATCTGCCCGTGGAGCAGCGATACCCGCAGATCGGGAAATACCGTGCTCCGAAGGGTTTCCGCCCAGGCTTCGGCGGACTTCACGCCCAGCTCCTCGTTTTCCTCCACGGCAGGACACACCACAAAGCTCTGATGGCCCTCGGATGCCTGTTTGCGGATAAAGGCGTTGATCCGCGCCCGGTAGCTTTCCCCTACCAGGAAGGTGTCCACCTGCTCCCGGCCGGGGGGCAGCTCATCCAGTACGGAAACCTCCAGGTCTCCGTACAGAATCAGCGACAGCGTCCTGGGAATGGGGGTTGCGGACATAACCAGCAGATGGGGATCCGCTCCCTTGGCCGCCAGGCGGCTGCGCTGAGCCACGCCGAAGCGGTGCTGCTCGTCGGCAATCACCAGCCCCAGGGCGGCAAAAACCGTGGCATCCGTCAGCAGGGCATGGGTGCCCACAACAATCTGAATCTCCCCGGAAGCCAGGGCCTCCCGGGTCTCCCGCTTTTGTTTTGGAGTCTGGGAGCCTGTCAGAAGCCCCACACGGATTCCCAGCGGCGAGAACAGTTTCTCCAGGGAAGCGTAATGCTGCTCCGCCAGGATCTCCGTAGGGGCCATCAGCGCCGTCTGGAAGCCATTCCGTGCGGTACAGAAGGCCGCCGCGGCCGCAACCATCGTCTTGCCGCTGCCCACGTCCCCCTGAAGCAGCCGGTTCATGGGCACGCCCCGGCGAAAATCATTCAGGATTTCCCCGATTGCCCGGTTCTGCGCGTTAGTCAGGGCAAAGGGGAGGCTCCGGTAAAAATCCATAAGCTCCGTGTCCCGGTAGGCTTGCGTCCTCTTCCCGGTGCGGGCCTGGCGCATCAGGCTGAGGCCAGCGGAAAACAGAAAGAACTCCTCAAAAATCATCCGCTTCCGTGCCTGCTCCGCCTCCTCCAGGGATTCAGGCTCATGGATGGCCTGATAGGCACGATCCGCGCCCAGGATTCCGAACCGCTGCCGCAGCTCCCCGGGCAGGATTTCCTTCGGAGGGTCGCAGATGCTGAGGGCCTGCCGCACCGTCCGGAGCACTGCCGCGTTGTTCAGCCCCGCGGTCAGCGGATAGATGGGCAGCACCCGCCGGGTGGTCAGGGCGGAAGAATCCGGGGCTTCAAAGACGGGGTTGGTCATGTTGTAGCCCAGATAGTCCCCGCTCACCGCCCCGTAGAAGATGTACTCCCTGCCGTAGATCAGATTCTCGCAGGCAAAGCGGGAGTTGAAAAAAGTCAGCGTCAGCCGCCCCGTATGATCCGCGACCTGCACTTTCGTCAGATCCAGTCCCTTGCGGATATGGTTGGTTCTGGGGGTATTCATCACCATAGCCCGGAAGCAGGCGGGTTTGTCCACCTCCAGAGCGTCAATGGTCACGAGCTTCGTCCGATCCTCATATCCTCTGGGAAAGTGGCAGATGAGATCGCCCAGGGTAAAGATATTCAGCGCGGCAAACTGCTTGGCCCTGGCGGGGCCGACGCCCTTGAGAATGGTTATGGGATCTGTCATCTTCGCCAAAGCAAGCGCCCCCTCTCACATCTGCATTATAGCGCAAACCGCCCCAACGCGCAATGGGGAAAAACCGACCATTATTTCAGCGGTCAGCTGCGGTATCTCTTCGGAATGCATCCAAAGGATGTCCAGAGCGACGCGACAGATAAATTGGTGTTTGTCGCTGCGCGTCCAAAATTATCTGTCATTGCGAAC
>CAMFFO010000220.1 GCA_945949735.1 uncultured Clostridia bacterium
CCGCCCCTACGGTGGTAACGCAATGTGTTTGAAAACTTCAAACACCAATTTGTCAATTTCCTTCCTCCCATTATACACGCCCTTGACTCCGGATGCAAGAATCTTTCCGGAGGAATCGGTTCCGACAGAATATATTTTCCCGCCGTGGTAGGATTCTTTTATCCCAACGGAAAGGTGTGGCGCGCGTATGATGGTCATGGTGGGCAGTTGGCTGCGGCGGATGACGGCACGGCTGCGCAGGCTGCTGGGCAGGCCCCGGATCCCCGGGAGGCTGCGGCTGGGGGGCACCGGGGGCGCACAGGTGCGGCTGGAGCTGGCGGCGGAGGTCATGCGGGAATTCGCGTTGGAGCTGCGGCGAACCCAGCCTCCGCAAACCGACCGGGAGGCTCTGCTCCAGGGGCTGCGGAACCGGGCCTGCGGGGGCTGCGTGCTCCGCGCAGGCTGCCTGGAGCGCAAGCGGCTCAGCGTGAAGGATCTGGAGGAGGGGACCGCCTTCCCCTGCCGCAAGCCGGGGCGGCTGGGCCGGGAGCTGCGGGAGGCCCGCCGGAGCCTGCGCCGGATGGAGGCCCAGCGTCGCCGGGAATCGGAATGCCTGGGGGCCCTGGAGGAGCAGTACCTGTTCCTGGAGGAATACCTGCGCCGCCTGGCGGACAGGCTCCCCCGGGGCGCGCCGGCCAGGGCCGTCCGTTTCGGCGTTCGGGCCGGGATCCGGACCCGGCGGAAAACCTCCGTCAGCGGCGACCGGTGGGCGGCCTTTCCCGGAGATCCGGGACGGTTCTACATCCTGCTGTGCGACGGCATGGGGGTGGGCCCCGGGGCCCGGGAGGACAGCCGCAGAGCCATCCGCCTGCTGCGGCAGCTGCTGCTGGCGGGCTATCCGCCCCGGTACGCCATGCGGGGCATCAACGCTCTGCTGGCTCTGGAAAACCGGGCGGGGGCGGTGACGGTGGATCTGGCGGAGCTGCGGCTGGACACGGGGTTTGCCATGGTCTACAAATGGGGCGGCGCGCCGGGCTACCTTGTCCGGGGAGGCCGGACGGAAAAAATCGGGACAGCCATGCCGCCTCCCGGGCTCTCGGTAACGGAGGGCCGGGAATGGACGGCGCGGCTG
Organism: uncultured Clostridia bacterium; assembly: GCA_945949735.1. Classification (GTDB taxonomy): domain Bacteria; phylum Bacillota; class Clostridia; order Oscillospirales; family Oscillospiraceae; genus Faecousia. The sequence goes on from CAMFFO010000220.1 coordinate 1,112, forward strand.
TCCCTTCGGGGAGGGGAGACGCTGATTCTGGTCAGCGACGGCGTGGACGCGGAGGCTGTCCCCCGCCGGGTATGCCTGGCTCCGGAGGCCACGCCCGGGGAGTTGGCGGAAAGGCTCCTGGAGACGGCTTCCGGAAAGCCGGAGGACGACGCTACCGCCGCGGTGATCCGCCTGTATGCCGGAAGTCCGGGAACATCATAGCATTCCTCCCCCGCGGAGTCTGTCGAAATACAAGATGTGGGATGCAAAACCGCGGAAAAATCGCAATATATGGGGAAAGGACGGGAATACGCGGGAGTATCCGGGGCTCCGGGGAGCCGGGGGGCGCGCCTTTTCCTCTTTACATTTTCCGGAATTTAAGGTACTATTATCCCCGGAAAGGTGGGAACGCCATTGTTTAAGGATGAAAAGAGAGCCTTCAGCGATCTGGAGAAGGAGCTTCGGAGCATGAACGCGCCGGAGCCCGAGGATGATCTGGCGGATATTTACGCGCTGCTGGACAAGGACTATACCAAGCAGCCGGAGCCCGCGGCGGAGGAGCAGGAAAAGGCCCCTGCCGCCACCGGCCACGAAAGCCCTGAGACCCGGGAGCTGTCCCGGGAGCTGCTGGAGCAGACCCCCGCCCCCGGGAAGGCTCGCCGCGGCAGGATCCTCCTGGCCATTGTGGCCCTGCTGGAGCTAGTGGGCATCGTGGCGGTGATCGTATGGTGGCTGCAGTGGCTGAGCTGACCCCTGTGGGGCGGTTCGCCCCCACTCCCTCCGGCAGGATGCACCTGGGCAATGTGTTCTCGGCGCTGCTGGCCTGGCTCAGCGTCCGCTCCCGGGGCGGGGAAATGGTTCTGCGGATGGAGGATCTGGACACGGAGCGCACCAGCGCGGAATTCGCCGAGACGCTGCGCCGGGATCTGGCCTGGCTGGAATTGGACTATGACCGGGAAACCCCGGCCCAGAGCACCCGGAAGGAAGCCTATGACCGGGCCTTTTCCCGGCTGGAGGAGCTTGGGCTGGTGTACCCCTGCTACTGCACCCGCAGCCGGCTCCACAGCGTGGACGCCCCCCATCTGTCCGACGGCACCTACGTCTACCCCGGCACCTGCCGGAGCCTGACGGAAGCGGAGCGGGCGGCCTATTCCCGGCCCCCCGCCTGGCGGGTGATGGTGGACAGCCGGGAATGGGTGGTTCAGGATCGGGTGCAGGGGGAATACCGCTGCGTTCTCAGCCGGGACTGTGGGGACATGGTGATCCGCCGGGCCGACGGGGTGTACGTATACCAGCTGGCCGTCACCGTGGACGACGGAGAGGCCGGAGTCACCGAGGTGGTTCGGGGCATGGATCTGCTCAGCTCCGCCCCCCGGCAGATGTATCTGCAGGAGCTTCTGGGCCTTCCCCATCCGGAGTATGCCCATGTGCCCCTGCTGCTGGCATCCGACGGGCGCAGACTCAGCAAGCGGGACAGGGATCTGGATCTGGGGGAGCTGCGAAGCCGCATGACCCCCCGGCAGCTCACCGGCTGGCTGGCCCACGCCGCGGGGCTGATCGACCGGGCCGAGGCCGTCTCCCCCCGGGAGCTGGCGAAGGAATTCTCCTGGGACAAAATTCACGGCGACCGGATCCTCGTGGATCCCCGGACGCTGCCGCAAAATGGCTGACGGAAAGCAATACCTTCCCCCGGGGGGAAGGTGCCCCGAAGGGGCGGATGAGGAACGGCGAAACCTGAAGTTTTCCGCATCGGTTGGAATTACGGTACAACATTTGGACGAATTCCGAAAAATAGGGACGATTCGGTAATCTGCAGCGGTCGCCGTTCCTCATCCACCGCTTCGCGGTCCCCCTTCCCCCCGGGGGAAGGTATTTGCTCAGTGCCTCAGGCTTTCAAAAACCAATTAAGGTTATCGGCTTTAGTAAGCACACTTGTAAATTCCGCATTTATTGCACTCGCTCTGTAGGGCGGGGTTATGACCCCGCCGCCAACCTGACGGAATTGAGCTATAGTGTTTCACGGTAAAACGTACATTTCCCGCATCGGAACGTGGGCGGCGGGGTCATAACCCCGCCCTACAATGGATGGTACGAAACCTACAATCACCATTTTGACGACCAGCTTACTAAAGCCGATAACCTTAAAACCAATTTGTCGTTTCTGTGTATCACGCGGCGAAATAACGTCCCCTCCCGGGTTCCGGGAGGGGACGTTGGCGTCAGGATTTATTTCGCGGGGGAGGCGGAGCGGAGGGTCACGTCGTGGTAGCCGCCCTCCACGATGGAGACGGAGGATACCAATGTCAGCTTGGCGTCCCGCTGCAGGTCGGGGATGGTGGTGACGCCCACGTTGCACATGGTGGAGCGAACCTTGTAGAGGGAAGCCTCCACGTTGTCATGCAGGGGGCCGGCGTAGGTGACGTAGGAGTCCACGCCCTCCTCAAAGCTCAGCTTGCTGGCGCCGCCCAGGTCGTAGCGCTGCCAGTTCCGGGCCCGGTTGGAGCCCTCGCCCCAGTATTCCTTCATATAGGCGCCGTTGACCATGACCTTGTTGGTGGGGGACTCGTCGAACCGGGCGAAGTACCGGCCCAGCA
>CAMFFO010000221.1 GCA_945949735.1 uncultured Clostridia bacterium
CCTCTAACCGGGGGATTGCCACGCCACTTAAGCGCACTGGCTCGCAATGACAGGATTTTTTGGGTGCGCACGCGTAAACAACAATTTACACCCGCACCGCAAAGCACCAGCCCCGGCGAAAGCCGGGGCTGGTTGTTATACTTTTCTCTGCATATCAATGCTGCGAATGGTGAAACCGCATTTCTGGTAGAAGGCCACGGCGGCGTCGTTCTGGGGATACACCCCCAGCTGCAAATCCGTGCAGCCGAAGGCCCGGGCGAGAGCGCAGACCTCCGCCATCATCTCCTGCCCAATTCCCTGATTGCGGCAGCTTTCCTCCACACTGATTTCATCCACCAGCATCACCCGGCGCCGTACTACTCCAGGCCAATCATAGTCCCGGATCTTCAGCAGCACATAGCCTGCCACCACGCCGGAGAGCTTCGCAACGTAGAGCTGTTTTTCCTCCACCGCCTGCCGGAACCGCTCCTCGGAATAGAGCTCCTCCACCATTTCATAAATATCCGGCCTCCAGGCCACGTGCATGGCGTGCACCTGCCGGGCCATAGCGTTCACCGCAGGGCGGTCGGTATCCCGGGCAAGCTCCAGCATCAGGCCAGCACCGCCCTGTGGAACACCTTCTTGCCCTTGCGGAGCTTCACGCCCTGGCGCAGCATTTCCTCCGTCACGGCGAAGGTGGCAGCAGGAACCTTCTCGTCGTTGAGGAACACGCCGCCCTGCTCCACCAGCCGCCGGGCCTCCTTGTTGGAGGCGGCAAGCTTACATGCCACCATCAGATTCAGAATGCCGATTTTGCCATCCTGGAGCTGGCTTTCGGCAATCTCGGTGGTGGGCATATTGGCATCGTCCCCGCCGCCCACGAACAGGGCCTTGGCGGCGGCCTGGGCTTTATTGGCCTCCTCTTCGCCGTGAACCAGCTTGGTCAGCTCGTAGGCCAGGATCTCCTTGGCTGTGTTCAGCTTCGCGTCCTTCCAGGTGTCCATCTCGTCGATCTGCTCCAGGGGCAGGAAGGTCAGCATCCGGATGCACTTCATCACATCCTCGTCCGCCACATTCCGCCAGTACTGGTAGAACTCGAAGGGAGAGGTCTTGTTGGGATCCAGCCACACCGCGCCCTTGGCGGTCTTGCCCATCTTCTTGCCCTCGGAGTTGAGAAGCAGGGTGATGGTCATGGCGTGGGCGTCCTTCCCCAGCTTCCGGCGGATCAGCTCGGTACCGCCCAGCATATTGCTCCACTGGTCGTTGCCGCCGAACTGCATATTGCAGCCGTAGTGCTGGAACAGGTAGTAGAAGTCGTAGGACTGCATGGGCATATAGTTAAACTCCAGGAAGGAAAGGCCCTTCTCCATTCTCTGCTTGAAGCACTCCGCCCGGAGCATATTGTTCACGGAGAAGCAGCCGCCGATTTCCCGGATGAAATCCACATAGTTCAGGTTCAGCAGCCAGTCGGCGTTGTTCACCATCCGTGCCTTACCCTCGCCAAACTCAATGAACCGCTCCATCTGCTTTTTGAAGCATTCGCAGTTGTGCTGAATGGTCTCCTGGGTCATCATGCTGCGCATATCGGTGCGGCCGGAGGGGTCGCCGATCATAGCGGTGCCGCCGCCGATGAGGGCGATGGGCTTGTTGCCCGCCATCTGCAGCCGCTTCATCAGGCACAGAGCCATGAAATGGCCCACATGGAGAGAATCCGCCGTGGGATCAAAGCCGATGTAGAAGGTGGCCTTGCCGTTGTCGATCATTTCCCGGATTTCTTCCTCGTTGGTCACCTGGGCAATCAGCCCCCGGGCCACCAGTTCGTCATATACTTTCATATTTCATTTCCTTTCCATAAATTCCTTGTGTTCTGAGCGGTAAATTGTTGTTTGTCGAATACTTGCTGTCATTGCGAGCCAGTGCGCTTAAGTGGCGTGGCAATCCCCCGGTTAGATGGGAAATGTACCGATAAGCACCCAAAAACGTGGGTTCCTGCGATTTTTGGTGGCAATCGTTACCTGGTTCCTTTCAACGGGGGGATTGCCACGACCAGTGTGCGCACTGGTCTCGCAATGACAGTATTTTTTCAAACACCAATTTATCTATTCCTTTGACAGGGTGCTGCGATTTGTGTTTTCCGCGCGGGTAATGAGGCTGGTGAGAGCCGAGCGCAGAAGATTTACATTGGTCTGCTCCAGAATGGTATCCCGCTTTGTGTGGATGCGCCCCAGATACAGTCCCACGGGGCCTTTTCTCAAAGCGCAGATGCCGACGCCGTAAGGGAAATTGGTTTGATCGGAGGGGTAAACCGCGAAGCCCTTTTCCCGGATGTCCAGCCGTTTGGCCCCGAAGGAGCCCTGGAGCGTCCGGAGGCCTTCCATCCGCTTTGGGTCTTTCCGGAGCTTCTTCGTGGGAAAGAGCATCAGCGCGTCCCCATCCCCCACGCAGTCCAGATTCAGCACAAGCTGGTTCCCGGTCTGCTGTTTATGCGCTTTGCGGTAGGCCGCGGAGCCGATCAGGCCCGCCTCCTCCAGGTCGAAGAGCACGAAGCACACCTTATCCCGATGAAGCTGGGGCAGGGTGCGGGCGATCTCCAGCACGGTCACCACACCGGAGGTATTGTCGTTGGCGTTACTACGGTTCGCGGGGCCGAAGAGCATCATCCCAAGGCACACCCAGAACAGCACATACCACACGGTATAGCCTATTTCGAAATTCCCCGCCAGATATCCCACCGCCAGGGCGGGAATCAAAGGCATCAGCAGCAAAAAGACGCAGATCAGCAGTTGATAGCCCAAAAAAGGAAGCAGTGCGCAGGGGGTAATGAGATTTGGGAACGGCAGCGCGGCGCAGGTATCGTAGTGCGCCGTCACCAGGTATTCGGCTCCCTCCGGATTTCCGATCACCACATTCCGGCAGCCGAAGCCGCCCTTTTCCTCCCGGTATTCGTAGCCCAGCTCCCGGGCATACCCTTGCACCGCCGCCCGGAACGCGGCCTTCTGTTTCCCGGACTTTCGCACCGGGAACCGTTCCAAAACATCCATGGGCGTATTCAGCATTCTATCTTCCCCCTTCCAAAACCATAGCCCGGCAAACACCGCCGGGGCAATGATAAATTGTTGTTTACAGTTTTCAAGCACCTTACGTTGCTACCGTAGGGGCGGATATTATCCGCCCGAAACATTCCGGTTTTTGAGCATTTCCGGTGAATGTGCGTGCTATCAATGCGGTAAGGTTGCGGGCGGATAATATCCGCCCCTACGGTGATAGTGCTGTAAACAACAATTTATCTATCGTCCCGCTTCTGTTTTGGCAGCGTGAAAACGCCCTCCATCCCAATGGGATAGAGGGCGTAAAATACGCGGTACCACCTCTAATTCGGCACTTCCTCACGAAAATGCCCTCAGGGCGTCAGGCAACGCCTCTCGCTGTGTCGGGCGAACCCGTCCTCCCCTACTGTTATTTCAGGGGGCCACTCAGGGAGGTATTTCGGCGCGCTTCCCTGTCCCCTTGCACCAACCGGGAACTCTCTGGAGGAAAGTGGGGCGCTTACTTCATCCCATCACAGTGTTTACCGGCCTATCCTAGCAAAAGTCGGCGCGTTTGTCAAGAGGAAACCCGCTTTTCCGGATAACGACAAATTGGTGTTTGAAAGGTTGCGTTGCAAATTACCTGTCATTGCGAACCAG
>CAMFFO010000222.1 GCA_945949735.1 uncultured Clostridia bacterium
CGGGCGGATAATATCCGCCCCTACGGTGATAGTGCTGTAAACAACAATTTATCGCATTTAATGATAGAACAGCAATTGACCTGAATTGTCAATTGAATCAGTGGTGGAACAGGCGCATACCGGTGAAGGCCATGGCGACGCCGTGTTTGTTGCACTCTTCGATGACCAGATCGTCCCGGATGGAGCCGCCGGGCTGGGCGATGTACTTCACGCCGGAGGCCACGGCCCGCTGAATGTTGTCGGCGAAGGGGAAGAAGGCATCGGAGCCTAAGGCCACATCCTGCCGGGAGCTGAGAAAGGCTTTCTTGTCCTCCGGGGTCAGGGGCTCGGGCTGGCAGGTGAAGTATTTCTGCCAGTTGCCCTCGGCAGTCACATCCTCCTCGTTGCCGTTGATGTAGCCGTCGATGACGTTGTCCCGGTTGGGGCGGCTGAGCTCGGGGAGGAAGGGAAGGGACAAGGTCTTGGGATGCTGGCGCAGGAACCAGGTGTCGGCCTTGGAGCCGGCAAGCCGGGTGCAGTGTACCCGGGACTGCTGACCCGCGCCCACGCCGATGGCCTGACCGTCATAGGCAAAGCAGACGGAGTTGGACTGGGTATACTTCAGGGTAATCAGAGCCACGATCAGATCCACCTTGGCGGATTCGGGGATGTCCTTATTCTCGGTGACCACGTTCTGAAGAAGCTCCGGGCCAATTTTGAAGTTATTGCGGCCCTGCTGGAAGGTGATGCCGAACACCTGCTTGGTCTCCTGCTGGGCGGGAACGTAATCGGGGTCGATGGCCACCACGTTATAGCCGCCCTTGCGCTTACCTTTGAGAATGGCCAGGGCTTCGTCGGTATAGCCGGGGGCGATGACGCCGTCGGACACCTCCCGGGCAATCAGCTTTGCGGTGAGTTCATCGCAGACATCGCTCAGCGCCACCCAGTCGCCGAAGGAGCACATCCGGTCGGCGCCCCGGGCGCGGGCATAGGCACAGGCCAGGGGATTTTCGTCCAGACCCTCGATGTCGTCCACAAAGCAGGCCTTCTTTAATTCAGGGGGCAGCACCCGGCCTACGCTGGCGCTGGTGGGGGAAACGTGCTTAAAGGAGGTGACGGCGCACATCCCCGTGGCCTCTTTCAGCTCCTTGACCAGCTGCCAGGAGTTCAGGGCATCCAGAAAGTTGATATAGCCGGGGCGGCCGTTCAGAATGGTAATGGGGAGGTCGCTGCCATCGGCCATGTAGATCCGGGCAGGCTTCTGGTTGGGGTTGCAGCCGTATTTGAGTTCAAATTCGTTCATGTCCCTATCTCCTTAAATGTGCTTGTTGACAATGCGCTGCTCGAATTTGCGGGTTTTCAGGTCCGTGTAGCGGACAAAGAGGGAGATTTTGTTGCTCTCGTTCAGGTTCTCCCACAGCTCCCGGGTGAAATCATCGATGTCCGCCGGGATGGTGACCCGCTCCGGCTCCCCCTGGAAGGTGGGGATCACGGGATTGCCGTCGCAGACATAGGTGTGCAGGAAATGGCCCAGGCCGGAGGTCGCGGGGTACTCGTAGAAGAACCGGGCACACGCTGTCCCCTCCGGGTCGGCGGCTTTCAGAATGGACAGCTTATAGCTGCCGTCGCCCGCCTGGATGCCGGAGATCCGGGGGGTCCAGTTGGGGCCATCGTCCTCAAACTGCCGGGTGCGAAGGGCGGCTTCCCAGCTTTCGCCCCGGGATAGGTAGCCCCAGATGGTGTCGGTCTGGTCGCCGTTGGTGACAATCAGCCCCTGGCCCGCTTCCCGGACGGGGTGGTAGATGATGAGGTGGGGATCCTTCATGAGGGAGGGATCGTAGGCTTCGGTGCGGATGCCGTCGGGCTCGGGGACGAATACCCGGTTGCGGCTGTTGACGCTGCGGCCCATGATGAAATAGGCGGCTACGGCTTTTGTGCCGTCGGGGGTGACGCCCAGCACGATGCCCCGGCCGGGATAGGTATTGCCCTCCAGACGATCCCCCATGGATTTGACTTCGTAGACGTTCATTTACGCTTCCTCCTTGATGATGACGTGACGGCCTTCCACTTTCAGACGACCCTGGCAGAAAAGGGATACGGCCTGGGGCAGGAGCTTCCATTCCGCCTCCGTCATGATGCGCTTTTGCAGGATCTCTGGGGTGTCCCCTTCCAGAACGGGAACGCACTTTTGGGCGATAATGGGGCCGCCGTCGCACTCCTCGGTGACAAAATGCACGGTAGCTCCGGAAACCTTGACCCCGTAGCGAAGCGCCTCCTCATGAACGCGGAGCCCGTAGTAGCCGGGGCCGCAGAAGGAGGGAATCAGGGCGGGGTGGACATTCATGACGGCATTGGGGTAGGCATCCGCCAGTTCCCGGGTGAAGATCACCATGCAGCCCGCCAACACCACCAGATCCGTTTTCAATTCCTTCAGCTTTTCCACCAGGGCCAGGGTCATGGCCCGGTTGGAAGGGAATTCCTTCCGGGGCAGCACGAAGCCCGGGATGCCGGCCTTTGCCGCCCGCTCCAGAGCATAAGCCCCGGCTTTGGAGGAGATCACGGCGGTGATTTTTCCGCCGCCCAAGTCCCCTCGGGCCTGGGCGTCGATGAGGGCCTGGAGATTGGTTCCTCCTCCGGAAACCAGAGCCGCAATGTTGGTACTCACCGGAGAACCACCTTTTCTTCGCCCTCCACGATGGAGCCGATCACGTAGGCGGTTTCCCCGTGAGCGGTGAGGATGGAGAGCGCTTCCTCTGCCTGTGCGGCGGGAACCACCACGCTCATGCCGACGCCCATATTGTAGGTGTTGAACATATCCCGTTCGGGGATATTGCCAAAGGAGGCAATCAGGTCGAAGATGGGCAGTACCCGCACGCTGGCTTTGTCGATCCTGGCACAGAGGCCATCGGGGATGGAGCGGGGAATATTCTCGTAGAAGCCGCCGCCGGTGATGTGGGAGATGCCCTTCACGTCCACTTTATCCAGCAGAGCCAGAATGGACTTTACATAAATCCGGGTGGGCGTGAGCAGGCTTTCGGCGATGGTTTTGCCGCCCAGCTCCTCCCGGGGGACATACAGCTGGGGATTGTTGTTGTCAATGTCGAATACCTTCCGGCACAGGGAGAAGCCGTTGCTGTGGATGCCGGTGGAGGCGAGAGCAATGACCACGTCTCCCGCTCTCATCCGGGTGTTGTCGATGTTTTTCTTCTTATCCACAATGCCAACGGCGAAGCCTGCCAGGTCGTAGTCCTCCTGGGGCATGAGACCCGGATGCTCCGCGGTTTCGCCGCCGATCAGGGCGGCGCCGGACTGGACGCAGCCCTCGGCTACGCCGGAGACGATCTCGGCAATTTTCTCGGGGTAATTCTTGCCGCAGGCGATGTAGTCCAGGAAGAACAAAGGTCTCGCGCCGCAGCAGATGATGTCGTTGACGCACATGGCCACGGCGTCGATGCCGATGGTGTCGTGCTTGTCCATTAGGATGGCCAGCTTTACCTTGGTGCCGCAGCCGTCGGTGCCGGAGACCAGCACAGGCTCCTCCATCCCGGCGATGGGCAATCCAAAGCAGCCGCCGAAGCCACCCACGTCATCCAGGCACCCTTCATTCCGGGTGCGGGCAATGTGCCGCTTCATCAGCTCCACGGCCTTGTAGCCCGC
>CAMFFO010000223.1 GCA_945949735.1 uncultured Clostridia bacterium
CCTTCCCCCCGGGGGAAGGTATTTTCCTGTCATCAGCCCGACAAACACCAATTTGTCGTGCCGCGTTGACCCGATCCGTTTTTGTCAATTATTCTCCACCGTCCAGCTCACCACGGTATAGCCGCCGGGGTCTTTGCGGAGGGTAACGGACAGGGACTGGGTTTCGGTGATGGGGATGCGGAAGCGGAGGGTATCGCCCTGCTCTTCCAGGGGCACGCCCGGCTCCCCGCCGTATGTCAGCCGATCCAGAACGGCCTCCGCCTGATTGCAGGCGGAATAGTAGGCGGTGCTTCGCTGGGCCATCAACTGCGCCCGTCGCTGCTCCTCCCGGGCGGAGGACGCTCGCAGCAGGGAGAAGGTGACGAGCATCAGCACCAGCAGCGTCGTCAGCAGCAGCGGCGCACCCATGGTGAAAAAGCCGGGGGAAGCGGTTTTTCGTTCTCTCATGTGCCGTCCTCCCGAAAGCTCCTGACAATTTCCAGGGTATACACCGGTTCCTCCTCCGCGTACCACACAATATAGCACACCGTCAGACGCTGATCCTGCCGAAACCGGATACCAAGGGAGCCGTCCTCCATGGAAATTACCGTTTCCTCACCCGGCCGCGTCTGGGGCCAGGCCCGCTTGAGCAGCTCCAGGGCCTCCCGCCGCGTTTGCGCGGATCGGATCAGCTCCGCGGCGGAGGAGGTTTCCTCCACGGCCCGGGTCAGCCGCTGGGCATCCCGGGAAAGCTCCCCGGCCCGGTACAGCACCCGGACGCAGGCCGCCCCCGCCAGCGCGAAGAGCAGCAGCGACACCATCAGCTCCATCAGCAGCAGCGAGGCGCGGGACGCCCTTCCTATCCGCATGGATATCCCTCCCCGGCCTTTAAGTTAACATAACGCGTAAGGGTTTCCCCCTGGGCCCGGCACTCCAGCCGCAGGAGCCCGTCGCCTTCCCACTCCGGCCGGAAGTCCTCCAGCTCCAGCAGCTTTGTCCCCATCTGGGGGGCGGGGGTCAGCTCCCGCTTGACCATCAGCTCCCGGAGGGAGCCGTCGTAACAATAGATATAGGTATCGTACCAGCCGCCCTCCCGGTTCACGCAGAGCACCAGGGCCGGACAGTCCCCCAGGGTATCCACCCGAACCGCCTCCGCCTCGTCCCCCGCCCGGAGCTTCTCGACAACGTAGGCCAGGGCCGTGGTGCAGCCGAAGTCCCGGTCAGCCCGGGTCAGGCTGCTCCGGTAGCTGTCCGCGGCCAGCAGCACCGCCCCGGCAGCCGCCAGGGCGTAGATTGCCAGCAGCCCCAGGGGGAACAGCACATCCAGGGTATGACGACGCTTTTCCAAATTCCTTCCTCCTCAGCCGCCGGACAGCTCCAGAATGGTGATATCCGGCATCAGGTTGTCCCCCATGGGACGGTAGTCCACATAAAACAAGCTTTCGTCATAGGTCAGGCGGTAGTCCCGGCGCAGCTCTTCCAGGCTCTCGGGGTAGCGGCCCTCCAGGGCGTAGCACAGCAGGACGCCGCGGTTCAGGGCGGTTTCCAAAGCCTGACGCTGCCGGGCGTGGCTGTCCCGGGAAAAATACTCCAGCCAGGAGCAGGCCACCGCCAGCACCAGCGCGAACACCAGCATGGAAAGCAGCAGCATGGAGAAGCGTTTGAATTTCATCAGATCACCTCGGGGAAGAAGCGTGGACAGTTTTGATATTCCTTTTGGACGAAACTCGCCGATTGGCTTGACCCGGCAAGCCAATAAAGTGGTGTTAAGGTTATCGGCTTAAAACAGCAAACACGCAAATTGTTGTTTACACAAAAAGGCTGTCATCCCGAGCGAGCGCAGCGAGTCGAGGGATCTACGCATTTTGTTTCGCTTTCGGGTAAATTCAGTGCCAAGATCCTTCGACTTCGCTGCGCTTCGCTCAGGATGACAGGGTTTTCTGTTGCTTGAGGTTGTGCGCTAAACAACAATTTGCCGGGTTGCTGCGGAAAGCCGATAGCCTAAATTGGTGTTTGTAGAGATGTCGGCGAAATGATACCTTCCCCCGGGGGGAAGGGGGACCGCGCAGCGGTGGATGAGGAACGGCGACCGCTGCAGATTACCGAATCGTCCCTATTTTTCGGAATTCGTCCAAATGTTGTACCGTAATTCCAACCGCTGCGGAAAATTTCAGGTTTCGCCGTTCCTCATCCGCCCCTTCGGGGCACCTTCCCCCCGGGGGAAGGTATTGCTTTCCGTCAGCCCTACAAACACCATCTTACATGGCCGACAGGAGGCCCAGCATGGGGGCGAGGACGCTGAGGAGCACCACGCCCACCAGCACGGACAGCACCGCCACCAGGGTGGGCTCGATGAGGGCAATGGCGGAGGCGGCGGAGCGGTCGGCCTCCGCGCGGCACTCCTCGGCGATGCGGGAGAAGGCATCGTCCAGGGCCCCCGTCCGGCTGCCCACCAGCGCAAGATGGCTGTGGGCCCCGGTGAGAATCCCCGCGGCGCGCAGAGCCCCGGTCAGGTCGCCGGTTTCCTCCAGAGCCTTCTCCGCCCGGGAGAGCCTGCGGCGGAAATCCGGGTCCCGGGTCAGCTCCCCGGCCAGCTCCAGAGCGTAGCGGGTATTGAGGCCGCTGGAAATCGCCAGCGAAAGCGCCCCCGCCAGACGGCACAGGGCGGTGATTTCGCACAGCTTCCGGCTCCAGGGGAAGGCCCGAAGCACACGGTAAGCGATATCCGGCTTTCGTTTCAGCCAGAAGGCCGCCCCGGCCAGCGCCAGGGCGACACAGGCCAGCGCGGCCCCGCCGCCCCGCAGACCACGGCCCATTTCCATGAGCACCCGGCTCACGCCGGTGAGGCGGGTGCCCAGCTGGGCGAACACCTGGTCAAACACGGGCATCACCCGGGTCAGCAGCACCGCCAGGATGACCACCAGCATCCCCAGCATGACAATGGGGTAGATCACCGCTCCCCGGATGGAATCCCGGAGGGAGGCCTCCCGGTCATAGTGATCCGCCAGGGAGGCCATCACATCGTCCAGGCGTCCGGCCTCCTCGCCCAGGCGCACCATGCGCAGGGCATACTCCGGAAACAGGCCCGTCTCCTCCAGGGCGTTGGTGAGATTGCCGCGCTCCTGCTCCAGCGTTTGCAGCCGGAGAAACAGCTCCCGCTCCCGGGGCGTCTGGGCGTCCTGCCCCAGCAGCTCCAGTCCCTGGGTCAGAGGCACGCCCGCCCGCAGCAGCATGGCCAGCTGCCGGCACAGAGCGGAGAGGGTTTCGTTGGACAGTTGAGGGTTGGAATGCTTCATAGACAACCTTCCTTATGTGCGATAAATTACGGACAGGCAAATTGGTGTTTGTCGAATACTTGCTGTCATTGCGAGCCAGTTCGCAAACTGGCGTGGCAATCCCCCGGTTAGAAAGGAAATGTACCGAAAAGCACCCAAAAATGGGAGCTCCTGCGATTTTTGGTGGTTATCGTTACCTGGTTCCTTTCAATGGGGGGATTGCCACGACCAGTGTGCGCTACTCTCTCGCAATGACATCATTTTTTCAAACACGTTGCGTTTCCACCGTAGGGGCGGATATTATCCGCCCGAAACGTTCCGGTTTTGAGCATTTCCGGTGAATGTGCGTGCTATCCATGCGGTAAGGTTGCGGGCGG
>CAMFFO010000224.1 GCA_945949735.1 uncultured Clostridia bacterium
GTGATTGCTGGATGGTTTGCTGTTTTAACCCGATAACCTGAACACCAATTTGTCGTTTTGCTGTCCCGGTTCTGTTTCGGGGTGGTGACAAAGAATCCGGGCGGAGGATTTTGATTTTTTTACAGAATATCTATTGCCATTACCGGGGCAATCCGCTATAATAAAACGGATAATAGGTTACTATACGATAGCCCCGTATGCTCTGGGGTGAAGTTGACATAAAAGGGGAAAGTACATTTATGGAGGCCATTCAAAGTTTTATTGACCAACTGGCCAGAATGCAGTGGACGGACTACCTGGATATTCTTCTGGTGGCGTTTTTGATATACAAGTTTCTTCCGCTGATCAATTCCCCCAGTACCATGCGCATCGCGCGGGCCGTGCTGGTGGTGATCGTGATTGCCTGGGTCACCGAGGCGGCGCATTTGTACACGCTCAGCTATATCCTCAACCAGTTTCTGGCGGTGGGACTGCTGGCGGTGGTGATCCTGTTCCAGCCGGAGCTGCGGCGGATGCTGGACAGGCTGGGCTCCGTCCGGCTGAGAAGCCTCTTGGGCGTCTCCAAGCCCCAGCAGGAGATGGACGGCATCATCGCCCAGACCGTGGCCGCCTGCGAGGTCATGAGCCGGGAGAAGGTGGGCGCGCTGATCGTCTTTGCCCGGGAGGCCCGGCTGGAGGAGTATATGCGCACCGGCACCGTCATTGACGGACAGGTTTCCGAGCAGCTGATCCGCAACATCTTCTTCCCCAAGGCCTCCCTCCACGACGGGGCCATGATCATCCGGGACGGCCGGGTGGCGGCGGCGGGCTGTGTGCTGCCCCTTTCCGGCAGCGACCGGCTCAGCGCGGATCTGGGCACCCGCCACCGGGCGGGCGTGGGCATGAGCGAAAACAGCGACGCGGTGGTTGTGATCGTGTCCGAGGAAACGGGCACCATCTCCGTGGCGGTGCAGGGGATGCTCAAGCGGCACCTTGCCTCCCGGACCCTGGAGAAGCTGCTGCACAACGAGCTGTGCCCCGGCTCCGGCGGGGAGCGGGAGGGCCGGCTGTCCAAAAAGCTGCAGAAGAGACTGATCGGAAAGGAGAAGGATGACCATGAAAAATAAGCTTTCACCGATCCTTCTCTCCCTGGTCATTGCCTTCGGACTGTGGGTGTACGTGATCACCTCCGTCAGTCCCGGGTCGGAGGAGACTTTCCACAACATCCCCGTGGTTCGGGAGGGGGAGACCGTCCTCCAGGAGCGGGGCCTGATGATCACCGAGGTTTCCTCGGACACCGTGAGCCTGACCCTTTCCGGCACCCGGAAGGATCTGGCCAAGGTAAATTCCGGGAACATCACCTTGAAGGTGGATCTGTCCAAGATCTATGAGCCGGGTACCCATTCCCTGCAGTATACCACCTCCTACCCCGGAGACGTGGCCTCCAATGCCTTCGTGGAGGAGGCCCGGACGCCGGAGAGCATCACCTTCACCGTGGAGGAGCGCCGGAACAAGGAGGTGCCCGTGGAGATCCAGTGGATCGGCTCCTCGCCGGAGGGCTTCCTGACGGACAAGGAGAGCCGGGTGCTGGATTATCCCACCGTCACCGTGGTGGGCCCCGCCAGCGTTGCCGACCAGATCGAGAAGGCGGTCATCGAGGTGGATCTCACCGAGCGGCGGGAGTCCATCTCCGAGAGCTTCCGCTATACCCTCTGCGACGCCGAGGGTAACCCTGTGGACGCGGAAAAGATCACCACCAATGTTCAGGAGGTTCGGCTGGACGTGAAGATCCAGCGGTTCAAGGATCTGAAGCTGGCCTATGTCCTGGTTCCCGGCGGCGGCGCCACCGAGAACGACGTGGACATCACCCTCAGCGTGGACACCATCCGGGTGTCCGGCAGCGAGGCCGTTCTGGAGAAGCTGGGAGATGAGCTGGTGATCGCCACCATCAACCTGGCGGATTACCCCAAAAATACGGATCTGACCTGCAGCATCAATCTGCCCGAGGGGGTCACCAATCTGACCGGCGTGACCGAGGCGAAAATCAACCTGGCGTTCAAGGGCCTGAGCATCAAGGCCCTGGTGCTGGATGAATTCCATAGCGTGAATGTCCCCGAGGGGTTCACCGCGGAGATCACCACCCAGGAGCTGGAGGTGAAGATCCGGGGCCCCGTCCAGCTGATCCAGCGGCTTACCGCCGAGGATCTGCGGGCCACCGTGGACTTTACCGGCGCGGAGGCCGGCTCCTATTCCTTCAAGGTGACCATCACCTTCAGCGAGGAATTCGCGGCCATGGGCGTGGTGGAGCAGTACTCCGTCTACGCCACCGTCAGCCCCGGCAAGTAACGGAGGGCGCGGCTTGGAACAGAAGGTTCGGATCCGGGAGATCCTCCCGGACGGGACGGCCCTGGTGGTGTGCGTCCGGGAAAGCGCCTGCTCCGGGGACTGCCACAAATGCGCCGGCTGCGGCGCGGCCAAAGAGACGATTACCTTTCCCGCAGCCAACCCCATCGGCGCGGCGGCGGGGGATGTGGTGACGGTTTCCTCCGCCTCCGGCCCGGTGCTGCGGGCCGCGGCGGTAACGTATCTGCTGCCGCTGGCGTTGTTCTTCCTGGGTTATGCCCTTCTGGGCGGCTGGGGCGGCGGCGCGGGCTTCGCGCTCGGTGTGGCGGGGATTGTGGTTTATGACCGCCGCGTGGCCAAAAAAGAGAGAACCGAATATACGATCACGGGCTATGCCCGGAAAAAAGGGGACAATGACCTTGGTTAAAAGTATGACCGGCTATGGCCGCTGCGTGGAAACCGTGGGCGGCAGGGAATTCACCGTGGAGCTGCGCTCCGTCAACAACCGCTACTTAGACTGTACCGTCAAGCTGCCCAGAGCCCTCTCCTTTGCCGAGGACGCGGTGAAGCAGGCTGTGAAGGCTGCCATCTCCCGGGGCAAGGTGGACGTGTTCATCTCCATGCGCTCCGAGAGCGGCTCCGACACGAAGGTCACGCTGAACGCGCCGCTGGTGGAAGGGTATCTGGCCGCCATGAAGGAAATGGCCCAGCGTTACGGGGTTCTCGACGACATCAGCGTGTCCACCCTGGCAAGGATGCCGGATGTGTTCACCGTGGAACGGGAAGAGGTGGACGAGGAGCAGCTTCTGAAGGATCTTATGACCGTGGTGGACAAGGCCATTGCCGGGTATGACGCCATGCGCTCCGCCGAAGGACAGGCCCTGGAACGGGATCTGCGCAGCCGGGGCGAGACCATTCTGGAGCTGGTGGCCCAGGTGGAGGCGGGCTCCGGGGAGACGGTAGCCGCCTACCGGGCCCGGCTGGAGGGAAAGCTCCGGGAGGTGCTGGCCAGTACCTCCATTGACGAGAGCCGGATTCTCACGGAGGCCGCTATTTTTGCCGACAAGGTGGCAGTGGACGAGGAAACCGTCCGCCTGCGCAGCCATCTGGATCAGATGAACCGGATGCTTGGCAGCGGCGGGGCCATCGGACGGAAGCTGGACTTCCTGCTCCAGGAGATGAACCGGGAGAGCAACACCATCGGCTCCAAGTGCTCCGATGTGCGGCTTGCCCGGATCGTGGTGGACATCAAGGCCGAGCTGGAAAAAATCCGGGAGCAGACCCAGAACATCGAGT
>CAMFFO010000225.1 GCA_945949735.1 uncultured Clostridia bacterium
CCCAGTTTTACTGGTACTTTTCGGTACATTTCCCCTCTAACCGGGGGATTGCCACACCAGTGTGCGCACTGGTTCGCAATGACAGGTAATTTGCAACGCAACCTTTCAAACACCAATTTGTCTGACTGCGGAGTGGCTCCGGTAAGCATATAAATAAAAACGCTGCCGGAACCGGCAGCGTAATTATTCAGCCAAGAGAATCAGACGGCTCGCTCCACCTTGTTGGAACGGAGGCATCTGGTACAAGCGTACACATGGCAGGGAGTTCCGTTAACGACAGCCTTGACCCGCTTCACATTGGGCTTCCAGGCACGGTTGGAACGTCTGTGGGAGTGGGAAACCTTAATACCAAAGGTCACGCCCTTGCCGCAAAAATCACACTTCGCCATCTCATTGCACCTCCCATCCGAATGATGACTCACTAAACTACGCCTCTCGCAGGCGCTTTGATATCATACCAAACATTTTCATAAAATGCAAGCGTTATTTTACAAAAAATCCGTTTTTTTCTCCGCCCCCGAAACCGGGGCGATAAATTGTTGTTTACAGCACTATCACCGTAGGGGCGGATATTATCCGCCCGCAACCTTACCGCATGGATAGCACGCATATTCACCGGAAATGCTCAAAAAACGGAATGTTTCGGGCGGATAATATCCGCCCCTACGGTAGCAACGTAAGGTGCTTGGAAACTGTAAACAACAATTTTCCTTCCCTCCCTCCGTTCCGGAAAAAACAAATATAGGTTGATAATTTCTTGCCCAACCGCTATAATATCCCCAAAAAGAGAATGTCAGGAGGCGTGGTTTCCCATGATCGATACCTACAGCGTGTTGCTGACCACCCTTGTAAAGGAATTTCATCTGGAGGTGGCCTACGCCTCTACGGATTACGCGTCCATCCATCTGACGGTGGAGGATGTGGCCCGTCCCGGGCTGCAGCTGGCCGGATACTTTGACCATTTCGAGCCCATGCGCCTGCAGGTCATGGGCAATGTGGAAATGAGCTACCTGGAAAAGCTGACCCCCACGGAACGTTCCATTATTTTCGACCGGCTGTTCTCCTATAAATTTCCCGCCCTGCTC
Source organism: uncultured Clostridia bacterium (assembly GCA_945949735.1). GTDB lineage: Bacteria > Bacillota > Clostridia > Oscillospirales > Oscillospiraceae > Faecousia. The sequence goes on from CAMFFO010000225.1 coordinate 1,086, forward strand.
ATCGCCCGGAACATTCCCCCGGACGATCAATGCATGGAGATGGCGAGAAAGCACAACATCACCATTCTCCGCTCCCCGGAGGCCACCAGCACCCTGGTTTCCACCATCATCACCTACCTGAAAGCGGCCCTGGCCCCCCGGATCACCCGGCACGGGGTTCTGGTGGAGGTCTACGGCGAGGGCATCCTCCTGATCGGCGACAGCGGCATCGGCAAAAGCGAGGCCGCCGTGGAGCTTCTCAAGCGGGGACATCGGCTCATTGCCGACGACGCCGTGGAGATCAAAAAGGTCTCCACCAATTCCCTGGTTGGCACCGCTCCGGAGCTGATCCGGAACTATATTGAGCTTCGGGGCATCGGCATCATCAACGTGGCCAAGCTCTTCGGCGTGGGTGCGGTGCGCAGTCAGAACGAGATCAATCTTGTGGTGAAAATCGTTCCCTGGAACACGCTGGAGGTCTATGACCGCTTGGGACTGGAGGAGCAGTATATGGAAATCCTTGGGGTCAATATTCCCATGAACACCATTCCCATCACCCCGGGCCGGAACCTGGCCATGATTCTGGAGGTTGCCGCCATGAACAACCGTCAGAAGAAAATGGGCTACAACGCCGCCCTGGAGTTCACGGAGCAGATCGACCGTCACTTCGCCTCGAATATGGGGAATGGACAATGAAAGAACTGACCGTAGGGCCCAACGACGCGGGCCAGCGCCTGGACCGGTTCCTGGCTAAGGCCGTGCCTCTGCTGCCCGCCTCCCTGGCTCAGAAATATATCCGCATCAAGCGGATCAAGCTCAATGGCGCCCGGGCCGAACGGGACACCCGCCTGACGGCAGGGGACGTGCTGCAGCTGTATATCAATGACGAATTCTTTGACAAGCCACGGGAGGACAATGCCTACCTCACCGTGGCTTCCCCGAAGCTCACCATTGTCTACGAGGACGACCAGATCCTCCTGGTGGACAAACGGCCCGGTCTCGCGGTACACCCCCACGACGGGGCGGAGTACGGCCGCACCCTCATCGACCACATTCAGGCATACCTGTACCAGAAGCGGGAATGGAACCCCCGGGGGGAGCATTCCTTCACCCCCGCCCTGTGCAACCGGATCGACCGGAATACCGGGGGCATCGTCATCGCGGCGAAAACCGCCGAGGCCCTGCGGGTGATGAACCAAAAGATCAAGGATCGGGAGATTGACAAGCGGTACCTCGCCATTGTGGAAGGAACCCCCAAGCCCCGGGAGGGCTCCCTGAAAGGATTTCTTTTTAAGGACGCCAGGAAAAACCGGGTGTTCGTGTCCGACACCCCTCAGCCCGGCTCCAAAACCTGCCAGACCAATTATAAAACCCTGGCCACCGCAAACGGCCTTTCCCTGGTGGAGTGCGAGCTGATTACGGGCCGAACCCACCAGATCCGTGCCCAGTTTGCCCACGCGGGGCACCCCCTGCTGGGGGACGGCAAGTACGGCAAGCTGGACAAGCGGTTCGACCGCAGCTATCAGGCCCTCTACTCCTATAAGCTGACCTTCCGCTTTACCACGGAGGCCGGGGGCCTGGAGCACCTGAACGGAAAGTCCTTCCGTGTGGAGCGGGTGGACTTTGCGGAGGAATACTTCCCGGGAACGTCTCTTCCCCGGGACTGAAACGGAGGAAATTCCCATGACCTTATTTATTACCAGCAGTCCTTTTGTGGACGGAGCTGACCGGGCGATTTTGAGCAATGACAATGGGTTTCTTGACCGGATCCGGGAGGCCCTGCCCCCCTTCCCCCGGTGCCTGTTCGTCAGCTCCAGCCCTGACCGCCACGACCTGAACTGCGGGTTCGGCGCGGATGTGTTTTCCGCCTTTGCCGAAGCCGGAATCCCCTTCAGCAGTTACGGCATTCTCGACGGCGAGACCGCCGAATACGCCGAAGAGCTGGTATCGGACAGCGACTTTTTGGTTCTGGCGGGAGGCCATGTGCCCACTCAGAACGAATTTTTCCGGGATATTCACCTGCGGGAAATTCTGGAGGACTTTCCCGGTGTGGTCATGGGTATCAGCGCGGGCAGCATGAACTGCGCGGACGAGGTCTATGTCCAGCCCGAGGAGGAGGGCGAATCTTCCCCGGACTTCCCCCGATTCGCGCCGGGTCTGGGCCTCACCGATGTGAACATCCTGCCCCATTACCAGAAGGTGAAGGACAACATTCTGGACGGACTGCGTCTTTTCGAGGATATTACTTATCCCGACAGCATGGGGCGCTGCTTCTTCATCCTGCCCGACGGCAGCTATTTCTATCAGGATGACGACTGTCTGCTCCTCTTTGGAACAGGCTACCGCCTGAAGGACGGCATTCTGGAACAGCTCACCGATGATGGGCAGTGCCTGGATATGTCCTTGCTGGAGGAATAACCATCATCGAAGCATGCAAATTGGTGTTTGTCGAAATAACGCTGTCATTGCGAGCCAGTACGCACACTGGCGTGGCAATCCCCCGGTTGAAAGGAACCAGGTAACGATTACCACC
>CAMFFO010000226.1 GCA_945949735.1 uncultured Clostridia bacterium
TGCGCACACTGGTCGTGGCAATCCCCCGGTTGAAAGGAACCAGGTAACGATTACCACCAAAAATCGCAAGGTTTCCCGCTCCGTAGGGCAATTGTCGATACATTTCTCCTCTAACCGGGGGATTGCCACACCACTGCGCCCGCAGGCGCGTCCAGAGCGCAACCGCCGAAGGCGGCTCTTAGCGCGGAGGAGTGTGCGCACTGGTTCGCAATGACAGCATTTTTTAAGCGCGTGCTTTCAAACACCAATTTATCGATCAACCTGAATTTGTAATTTGTCCCGGAGGTACCCCATAATTGTCAATTGTTCATTGTCAATTGATTCAGTCTCTTCTCAGCGCCTCGATGGGGTTCAGGTTGGCGGCCTGGGTGGCGGGGAGAAGGCCGAAGATCACGCCGATGAGGGTGGAGAACACCACCGCGATCACAATGGCCGGGAAGCTGATGGCCACGGGGATCTTCACGAGATACGAGATGAGCTGCGCCAGGCCCACGCCGCTGACCACGCCGATGATGCCGCCCAGGCTGGTGAGCACAGCCGCCTCGGTCAGAAACTGCAAAAGGATTCTCCGCTTTCTGGCCCCGATGGCCTTTTTCAGGCCGATCTCGGCGGTGCGCTCGGTGACGGACACCAGCATGATGTTCATAACGCCGATGCCGCCCACCAGCAGCGAGATGCTGGCGATCCACACCAGCTGGGTGTTGGTGGACTGGGACATACTCTGCAGCTGCTGCGCCTGCTCCAGCATATCGGTGCTGCGGTAGTCGAACTCGCTGTCGGAGCCCATGATCTGCCGCTCGGTGAGCAGCTTGGCCGCGTCCTGTCCGGCAGTGGTCATGGCATCGGTGCTCACCGTTTTGATGGCCACGTTCTGGGGCTCGTCAAACTGGTACACCCCGGGCCACACCACGTCCGGCAGGTACACGGAGCCGGAGGAGGTGTCCGCGTAGAGCCAATAATCGTTCAGGGAATTGATGGTGGGGGTAAACTCCTCACTGAGACTCACCACGCCCACCACGGTGAACACCTCGGAATTGATCTCGATGGCCTTGCCCACCGGGGATTCTCCGGCAAAGAGGTTGGTCACCGCCTTGGCATCCACCAGGGCCACCTTCCGGTAGTCAGAAAAATCCTTCTGCGTAAAGCCCCGCCCGGACTTCACCTGGTAGCCGTAGACGCTCAGATAGTTCTCATCCACGCCGTAAATCCCGCCGTTGAACTGGGTATTGCCGTAGTACACGGAGTTGGCGTAGCTGCGGGAGCAGTAGACGCTCACCTTCTCCACCCCGGGAAGCTCCTCCAGCTCCCGGGCGGTGTCCCGGCTGATGACCCGCACTCCGTCGGGCACCGGGCTCCAGCTCATATCGTAGGGGTAGCCGTTCTGGTTCAGGCAGACGGTGACCACGTTGTTGCCCGCGCCGATCAGGTTCTCCTTGATCTGCTCGTTGGTGCCCTTGATGGTGGACACGATGGTGATGATGGCCGCAATGCCGATGATGATGCCCAGCATGGTCAGAACGGAGCGAAGCTTGTGGCTCCAGATGCCCTGAAAGGCAAGCCGAATATTCTCAAGCATAGCTTTTCCTCCTTTCTAACTGTACAGGTCGCCCAGGTCGCCCTCCCGGGTGGGGGCCCCCGGCTTGACGTTCTTGCCGTAGGGGAAGGCGATCAGATCCTCCTGCGTCAGGCCGGAGAGCACCTCGGTATAGCTGCCCCAGAGGGACTTGCCCGTGGTGACGAACCGCTGCTCCAGACGTCCGTTCTCGCCGCGCACCAGGACATAGGTCTTGCCGTTCTCGGTACGCAGGTACGGGTTTTCCAGGTAGATGCCGTTCTCGCTGGAGCCGGAGGAATACTGGACGCTGACATAGCTCCCCTCCTGCAGATCCGCGGAGCCGTCCACAAACACGACCAGCGGATAGTAGGTGGCGTTGGGGTTGTCCATGCCGTTGTAGCCGTTTCTGCTGCTGGGCAGGTCGCCCACGGAGTGGATGGTGCCGGTGTACATCATGCCGGTGTTCCAGTCGTTCACCGTGACCTCCTGGCCGATGACCAGGGAATCCATCTCCAGCTCGCTGACCACGCCCTGGATGTAGAAGCCGCCGCCTCCGGACACCTTCAGCACCGGCTGCTGGGATTTCTTGGCCTCGTCCTCGGAAAGTACCGAGATCACCGTGCCGTCAATGGAGGCCCGGACGGCCCCGTCGCTGACCTCCAGCTGCATGATCTTGTACTCCGCCTCGGCCATCCGGCAATCCAGCTCCAGCTGCTGGATCTTCTTCTCCTGCTCCTGGCGCATTTCGGCGATCTGGGCAGCGGTAAAGCCGCTGCCAAAGTCGATTTCGGGGGCGTCCTCCCCCTCCCCCTCCTCCTCGGCCATCATGTGGTCGGGGACGGAGCTGGGGCTGAAGAACTGGAGGGCAAAGTTTCCGTCCCCCTGCTTCTTCACGATCAGGCCCTGCCAGGTCACCTTCTGGGCCAGCGCCCGGTTGCCCTGGGACACCTTCACCACCAGGTAGAAGCGGTTCACCGCGATGTGGTCGGGTTCCCCGCCGGATTCTCCTTCTCCGGGTTCTCCTTCTCCGGATTCTCCGCCGGATTCTCCGCCGGGTTCTCCTTCTCCGGGTTCCTCACCGCCGGCTTCTCCCTCGCCGGGTTCCTCACCGCCGGCTTCCCCATCTCCCGGGCCGGGGGCGGCAAGGGCGTTCCGGTTCTGGTATTCCTCCGCGGCGACACGGGCAGCCTCCAGCATCTCGTCCGTCAGGGAAGCGGAGGTGTTCAGCCACAATATCAGGGATCTGTCCGCGGAGCTTCCGTCGTATTCATAGGCCTCGGACAGCCGGAAGCTGCCCTCCAGGGTGGAGCCCAGGGACTCGTCGTCCTCCCCGCCCTCCGGGGACACGGTGGGGATCACCATGGGCCGCATGGCCTTGATCTGCTGGAGCCGGTCCTTTGCCTCCTCCAGCTGGAGCTTCACCTTCTCCACGTCCAGCCGCTTGCGCTCCAGGGCCAGGTCGGAGAGGGTGGTGTCAAAGCGCATCAGCACGTCGCCCTTCTTCACGGTGTCCCCCTCCCGCACCAGGATCTCGGTGACGGTCTGGGTGTCGGAGAGGAACACGGTCTGGATCTTGTCCGTGGTGACGGGGCCGTAGGTTTCCCGGCTGTCGCCCCAGTATTCGGTCATGCCCAGATACTGGAAGGGATATACCAGCACCGGATCCGACCCGGTGCGGGACACCGCGAACCAGATCCCGCCGCCGATGGCGCAGACCAGAACCAGGGAGATCACCGCAAGCAGCAGCTTTCTGCGCTTATTCAGCTTCTTCATGGTCCGCGCCTCCTTCCTCCTCCGTGCGCAGCACGCCGTCAAGAATGTGGTAGATCTTCCTGGCGCACTGGGCGATCCGCAGCTCGTGGGTGATCATCAGAATGGTCATGCCCTCGTCGCTGAGCTTCCGGAAGATCTCCATAATCTGGGTACCGGACTTGGAATCCAGCGCGCCGGTGGGCTCGTCCGCCAGCAGGATATCCGGCTTTCCCACCATGGCCCGGGCGATGGCCACCCGCTGGCACTGGCCGCCGGAGAGCT
>CAMFFO010000227.1 GCA_945949735.1 uncultured Clostridia bacterium
CCTTCCCCCACTACCGGCAGCTGGATGCCATGGATTGCGGACCGACCTGCCTGCGGATGATCGCCAAATACTATGGGCGAAGCTATACGCTCGAGTCCTTGCGCGAGAAGTCCTTCCTCACGCGGGAAGGGGTCTCGATGCTGGGCATCAGTGAGGCGGCTGAGTCCATCGGGTTCCGCACGCAAGGGGTACGTGTCTCCCTGCAGGAGTTGGAGGAGCTGTGTCCGCTCCCCTGCATCCTGCACTGGAACCAGCGGCACTTCGTGGTATGCTACCGGATCCGGAAGGGGCGTTTCCATATAGCGGATCCTGCCGGTGGGAAGGCGGTCTATACCCGGGAGGAGTTCAGACGATGCTGGGTCAGTACGCAGGTGGAAGGGCAAGAGAGTGGCACGGCCCTGCTGTTGGAGCCGGGACCTGCTTTCTATGAGCAGGAAGACGAGGTGGCGGACCGGAAGAGTCTTTCTTTCTTTTTCCGATATCTGACGCCCTACAGGCGGGAGGCGGTCCAGTTGCTGCTGGGTATGCTGGCCGCCAGCCTGTTGCAGCTTCTCCTCCCTTTCCTGACGCAAAGCTTGGTGGATACCGGCATCCGCGACAGCAACCTGCCGTTCATCACATTGGTGTTGGTTGCCCAGTTGGTGATCTTCGGGGCCAAACTCTCGGTGGAGTTCATCCGGAGCTGGCTCCTGCTGCATGTGAATGCCCGGATCAACATTGCCCTGATCTCGGATTTCCTGGCCAAACTGACCCGTCTGCCCTTGCGCTTCTTCGACACCAAGATGGTGGGCGACCTGATGCAGCGGATCGGGGATCACAACCGGGTGGAGACTTTCCTGACGGGCACATCGCTCAACACGCTCTTCTCGCTGCTGAACTTCGCCGTGTTCGGGGTGGTACTGGCCTATTACGACCTCAGGGTGCTGGTGCTTTTCCTGACAGGCAATGGCCTCTATGTCGCCTGGGTGTCGGCCTTCATGCGCTGGAGGCGCGAGCTGGACATCAAACGGTTTGCACAGGCGGCAGGGGAGCAGAGCAACCTGTTCCAGCTGATCACCGGCATGCAGGAGATCAAGCTGAACAACTGCGAGACACAGATGCGCTGGAAATGGGAACGGATCCAGGCGAAACTGTTCCGTATCCAGGTGAAGGGGCTGGCCTTGCAGCAGTACCAGCAGTTAGGTGCGCTTTTCTTCAGCCAGGCCACGAACATCCTCATCACCTTTCTGGCAGCCCGTGCCGTGGTGTCGGGAGAGATGACGCTGGGCATGATGATGTCCGTCTCCTACATCATCGGGCAGCTTTCGGCTCCCATCGAGCAGTGGATCGACTTCGTACGGGCTTTTCAGGATGCGAAGATCAGTCTGGAGCGGTTAGGCGAGATCCACGGACAGCCGGACGAGGAGCAGGGAGACGAAGGGCGTGTCCGGGAACTGCCTTCCGACCGATCCTTGCAGTTGGACGGAGTCTGCTTCAGCTATGACGGATCCGACCGGGAGTATGTGCTGGAAGACATCCGGCTGACCATCCCGCAGAACCGGGTGACGGCCATCGTGGGGGCGAGCGGCAGTGGCAAGACTACGTTGCTGAAACTGCTGTTGGGCTTCTACCGTCCGAACCGGGGTGAGGTCAAGGTGGGGAATACACCCATAGACCGGCTGAACCCGCACGTGTGGCGCGAGAAGACCGGAGCCGTCATGCAGGAGGGCTTCCTCTTTTCTGACACAATAGCCCACAATATTGCCCCCGGTACGGAGAATATTGACCGGGATCGGTTGCAGTTGGCTGCACGGACGGCCAATCTGGAGGAGTTCATCGAACGTCTGCCGTTGGGCTACAATACCCGTGTGGGGATGGAGGGGAACGGTGTGAGCCAGGGACAGCGGCAACGGCTGCTGATCGCACGGGCTGTCTATAAAGATCCGGATTTCCTGTTTCTGGATGAGGCCACCAATGCGTTGGATGCCCGGAATGAACGGGAAATCATGGAACGTTTACATACATTCTACCGGGGACGCACCGTGGTTGTCGTCGCCCACCGGCTGAGTACGGTGTGTGATGCGGACAAGATCGTGGTGCTGGACCGGGGACACCTTGTAGAGGAGGGTACGCACACCGAGCTGACGGCCAGACGGGGTACCTATTATCGCTTAGTGAAGAACCAACTGGAACTGGGCCAATGAAAAGAGAATGGAGAAAAACAGGGTCCGGTCAACCGGTGGAACTGCGAAGCGAGGAGGTACAGGAGCTGATGGGTCAGGTACCGGCTTGGATCGTCCGATGGGGTGCGACCCTCCTATTTTTGATTATCTTGTTGCTGCTGGCAGGCAGTGCCTGTTTCCGTTATCCGGAGGTGGTGACGGGAACGATGACGTTGACCGGTACGGCTCCGGCAGCTCAGGTCGTTTCCCGCTCTTCCGGCAGGATCCGTTCTTTGTGGGTCCGTAACAACCAGCCGGTCCATGCGGGAGAATGGTTGGCTGTCCTGGAAAATCCGGCTACGACGGAAGATGTGCTCTATTTGGAGCAATGCCTGCTGGAGATGGGACATGATGTCAGACGGTTGGGAACGGCCCTGCTGGAACATACGCCTCTTGTCTTGGGTGATCTGCAGGCGGACTATGCCGGACTCTTGGAGGCTTTGCAGGAGGCGGACCGTTATCATCGTCTCCGTTACTATGCGCGGAAGATGGCAGCCGTTCAGGATCAGATGGACCGTTATCGTCGCTATCTGGAGGCCATCCGTCGGCAACGGACTACACTGGCGGAACAGCTGGCTTTGTCGGATCGGCAGTATGTGCGTGATTCGTTGTTGTACCGGCAAGGGATCCTTTCGGCGGAGGATCAGGAGAGTGCCCTGTCTCAACGGCTTGAACGACGCCATGCGCTGGAGGGTGCCGAGGTTTCGGAAGAACAGTTGGGCATTCAGTTGGGCGAACTGGAGCAGACCTCTTTGGATCTGCAACTGGAGCAGCATGAACGGGAATCGAAGATCTGCCAACAGGTACAACGGGCTTGCGAGACCTTGCTGAACAGTCTGGAGGCGTGGAAGCTGCGGTATTGTCTGACAGCTCCGGTAGCCGGAGTCGTGACCTTCACGACTTATTGGACGGAGAACCAGTATCTGCCATCGGGTGAGGTGGCCTTTACGGTGGTTCCTGAGGAGTCGGGTCCGGTGATGGGCAGGGTCTCTTTGCCGATGGCCCGTTCGGGTAGGGTACGTGTGGGCCAGCGTGTACTGGTCCGTTTCGCCAATTATCCGGATGAGGAGTATGGAGTCGTGGAGGGACGTGTAGCCGCCATCTCGTTAGTGCCGACCGATGCGGGGTATATGGCAGACATTACCTTTCCCCAAGGATTGCATACCCATTATGGCATTGACCTGCCGGTTTCTCCCGAAGCCCAGGCTACGGCGGAGATCGTCACGCAGGAACTGACATTGCTTGAACGCCTGTTTATGCCTGTCAAGCGTGTCATTCGGGAAGGTTTTGCTTTTTCTCCCTGAACAGATCGGACAATCCCAAATAATCCTTACATTTG
>CAMFFO010000228.1 GCA_945949735.1 uncultured Clostridia bacterium
TTTCTTGGTTCGTTCTTTACGTTATTCAATTTACAAGGTACAGCTTTCTTGCTTTGTAGCAAGCTTTTAAAGTCTATCACACTCTGTCGAATTTGTCAAGAACTTTTTTAAGATTCTTTTAAATTTTTCAGAATGGATTGTTGCGCTCCAGAAGTGTTTTCTTTCATCACGCAACTGTTTTAATATACTTCATATCGCTTCGTTTGTCAAGAACTTTTTTCAATTTCTTTTCAAATTCCGCTCAATTTGGCATATTTTTTGCCGCCCTCGCGGACAACTTGCATATAATATCACCTCGGTCCCCATTTGTCAAGCATTTTCTACAAGAAATCGCATTTATTTTTGTTGCTCTTGACCGGTGGGCAGTTGACGTTTTCCCGTGGACAACAGCCTCCCCGGCTTTGCATTCAGCGGTCTTCCCATCAGTCTCTGCTGGACAGGTGGCCGCTGATCTCCGTCAGGGCGTCTCCGGCCTCAATGCTGGATTCCTGCCGCAGCGCCAGGTCTCCCAGGCTGACCATGCCGCACAGCCGTCCGTTTTCCATCACCGGCAGGCGGCGGATCTGCTCCCGCCCCATCAGTCCCGCCGCCAGGGCGGCGTCCATGTCCGGCCGGGCAGAGATCACGTTTGTTGTCATCACATCCCGCACCGGGGTGGCCGAGGGGGACCGGTTGGCCGCCAGGCAGCGGGTGACGATGTCCCTGTCCGTCACCAGGCCCCAGAGCCGCCCGTCGTTTCCGCAGACCGGCAGCGCCCCGATATTGTACCGTGCCAACGTCCTGGCCGCTACCGCCACGGATTCCTCCGGATGGATCCGGATCACCGGGTTTGTCATCAAATCCCGCAGTTTCATAATGCATCCCTCCTGCCCAAAGTATGGGCAGACGGAAATGGAAATATACGGCGCTCCCGGTTTTTCTTCCCTTCCGGCACCGTGAACGCATCCCCGGCAGTAGGGACTTGCTTCAGCAGCGCGCCGGTGTTTTGGAATAATCCAAAAAGAGCAAATAAATCCCTTCCATTTCTTCCCGAAATAGGATATAATACCGCTATATCTTTTACTGATCAGGAGACCGTCATGAGAATTCTATACGACAGCAAGCAGTCCATGTACAAGACCCCCTTCGGCACCCTGGTGCCGGGGCAGACCTGCACCCTTCACATTCATATTCCCGCTTCGGTCCGGGCGACCCGGGTCCTCTGCATTCTGAACTACGACGACGGCGCAAATGCCCAGAACATTGAGCTGCGCAAGCAGCGCTGCAGGGGAGCCTACGAGATCTTCGGCGGCGATTTTTCCATTCCCTACACCGGCCTGTACTTTTATTACTTCTATATTGATACCCCCGACGGAGGCTTCCGGCTGTTCAAGCAGGGGGACGACACCAACATGGAAGACGGCGACCTGTGGCAGCTGAGCTGTGTTCCGGCGGACTTTGAGACCCCGGACTGGGCCAAGGGCGCTACCATTTACCAGATCTTCCCCGACCGGTTCTATAAATCCGGCCAATGCGACCTGACGGGCAAGCTGGAGCCCTACACGGTCCACAATTCCTGGGACGAGGAAGTGGACTGGAAGCCCACGCCCGAGGGTGTGGTGCTGAACAACGATTTCTTTGGCGGCAACTTCCGGGGCATCACCGAAAAGCTCGACTATATCGCGGGACTTGGCGTGACCATTCTCTATCTGAACCCCATTTCCAAGAGTTTCTCCAGCCACCGCTACGACACCGGCGATTATAAAGCCCCCGATCCCATGCTGGGCACCGAGGAGGATTTCTCCCGGATGTGTCAGGCCGCCCATCAGCGTGGGATCCGGGTGATCCTGGACGGGGTGTATTCCCATACCGGTTCCAACAGCGTTTATTTTAACCGGGAAGGGGCCTTTGACTCCGTGGGCGCCTACAATTCCAAGGAGTCCCCCTATGCCAGCTGGTTTACCTTTTACCACTGGCCCGATGCGTACCAATCCTGGTGGGATTTTGACACGCTGCCCACCGTCAACAAGATGGATCCCGCCTTCATCCGCTACATCATCACCGATGAGGACAGCGTGGTCGCCCACTGGCTGCGGCTGGGAGCCGACGGCTTCCGGCTGGACGTGGCGGACGAGCTGCCGGATGAATTCATCCGGCTCCTGCGCCAGAGGATCCGCCAGGTCAAGCCCGACGCCCTCCTGATGGGAGAGGTCTGGGAGGACGCCTCCAACAAATGCGCCTACAACCGGCGCCGGACCTATTTTACCGGCGGTGAGCTGGATTCCGTGATGAACTATCCCTTCCGAACCGCCATCATCAATTTTGTCCATGGCTTCGACGGCGGCAAGGCTCTGAAGGACACGGTCATGTCCATTGTGGAGAATTACCCCTGGCAGGTGACGCTGTGCAACATGAACCTGCTGGGCACCCACGATACGGCCCGGATCCTCACCGCTCTGGTGGACGACTTTGACGGCCCCCGGGAGGAAAAGGCCCGGCGCCGCCTGTCCCGGAATCAGTTCGACGTGGCCAGGGACCGGCTGATGATGGCTTCCTTCCTGCAGTACACCCTTCCCGGCAGTCCCAGCCTGTATTACGGCGACGAGGCCTGCATGGAGGGCTACCGGGATCCCTTCAACCGGCGCCCCTATCCCTGGGGCCGGGAAGACCCGGAATTTCTGAACCACTTCCGGCGGCTGGGCAGACTCCGCCGGGACAACGAAGCCCTCCGGCTGGGAGACATTCGGTTCTTCGCCGCAGGGGACAAGCACATCGGCTTTACCAGAAGCTATCAGGGAAAGACCCTTCGGGTCTACTGCAACCGCAGCGGCGATCCCTGGGAGATCCCCGCAGGCAAACTGATCCTGGGCTGCAATCTGCAGGTGGTGGCCCCGGACTGGCTGACTCTTGGTCCCAGAGGCTTTTGTGTTACGGAGGATTCACTGTGATGGAAACAGAGAAATTCATCTCCGGCTACTGCCGGCAGCTGGATGCCAGCCGCATGGTGGAGGTCGTGCTGGAGGACGGGAAGATCACCGAGGTGGACTGCTGCTACGGCAGCTGCGTCTACCAGTCCGAATGTACGGTAGGAAAGCAGATCTCCGGACTGGAGGAAAAACCGTAACCGGAGCCCGGAAACAGAAAATGGATCTTTATCACAAAGGGGCTGTCTCACTAAGAAATTGTTTCGTTAAATAGCACAAAGGGAAAGAAAAAACTGTCATTCCGAGCCATCCCGTGGGATGGCGTGGGAATCCGTTCTCCTTAAAAATGCCAGTAATCTGAACATTTCAAGGAGGATACGGATTGCCGCACCAGTGACTGCGGTCACTGGTTCGCAATGACAGTTCTTTTATTTGTGTACTTTTACTTTAGTGAGACACCCCCTTTTCATATGGTATCCGGGCGGCCGCAGGCGCAAAGAATCGCTTATCGAAGGCCCCGGATATCTTTGGGAATCGCCGCCCCCCTTTGCTTGGGACGTATATGCCCCCTTCCGTTTCTGATATGATCCCCCTAAAGTAGACCATGGAAATATCCAAAGTCTATTTTAGGGG
>CAMFFO010000229.1 GCA_945949735.1 uncultured Clostridia bacterium
GTAAAGGTCATCTGCTTGTATTCCGGCTCCCGGCGCACCGGCTTGTCCACCACGCTGGGCTTGAAGCGCTGGTGCGCGCCGTCAAAGACCAGGTAGACGATGCCGCCCGCCTCGCCGTCCTTGTTTTTGGCGATTTTGAGGCAGCGGCGGCTGCGGGGGTTGTTGGGCTCTTCCTTGTACAGCAGCAACACGCCGTCGGCATCCTGCTCGATCTGGCCGGACTGGCGCAGGGAATGTAGCCCCGGGGCCTTCTCGTTCTCTCCGCCCTTCTGGGGTCTGGACAGCTGGGACAGGGCGCACACGGTGATGCCGGTGGTCTGGGCCATCACGTGCAGGTCCTTGGAGATCTGGGTCACCTGTTCCACGTCGCTGCGCCGCCGGTCCTCGGGGGCGATGAGCTGTAAGTAGTCGATGTAAATGATATCGTACCGCCCCGCCAGGGCCAGGGCCTGGATGTCCACCACGGACAGGCCGCCCGCCTGGATGATCTCCAGCTTCCGGCCTACCATGGCACTGCTTCGGTACTCGATTTCCCTCCAGTCTGCGTCCTGGAGGGCGTGCTCCTTGAGGCGGCCGAAGTCCACCCCGCACACGGCGGTGACGGTGCGGTCTATGATCTTGTCCGGGTGGGTCTCCAGGGAGAAGTAACCCACCCGCTTGTCCTTGGCCTGGTTCCAGGCCAGCTGGAGAGAGAAGGCGGTCTTGCCCGCGCTGGGATAGCCGCCCAGCACGATAAAGTCCCCGTATTCGCACCGGAAGGTGCCGTCTATCTTGTCCATCCCCCAGGGCACCAGGTTGGCCGGCTGGCGCTGGCGCTCGTAGAAGTTCAGAAGGCCCTGCTCCATGGTGACGATCTTCACCCCGGGCCGGTCGCCCAGGATGAGCTGCTGCTGTTCCACCAGCTTTTGGACCTCCTCCAGGGAGATACAGTTTACCGCGCTGGCGGCCAGGCTCTGGACGCGCAGCAGCTTGGACTTCTCCACCAGGAGGTCCAGATAGACCTCCACGTTGGCGGCGGTGGGGGTCTCGTCCATCAGCTCGTGGAGAAAGAGGGCGTAGCTGCGCCCCACCTTGTCGGCCACCGTGACCGCGTCCACCGGCTTGCCCGCCTGGAACAGGTCCCGACAGGCCCGGAAGAGGGTCTTGTACTCGCCGGTGTAGTCCTCCTCCCGGCTGCGGTGCATCACGATCCCGGCCACGTGCGGCCCATCGATGAGCATGGAGCCGATGACGGAGCGCTGGGCCTCAAAGTATTCGCCTTTGCTCATAGCAGGTAGGTCCCCTCCTCCTCCACGACCCTCTCCGGGGCGCTGGGCCGCTGGTCCTTGGTGGGCAAGGGCTTGTCCTCATCCTCCCAGCGGCGGTTGTTGAGCCAGGTGGAGGCATAGGGGATCCCGATGCCACGCTGCCACTCCTCGCTTGCCATCTGACGCTTGAGGGCGCGGGCCATAATCACCAGCAGCGCGTCGTCCGGCTTCAGCTTGTCCCAGGCTTTGATGGCCGCCTGTTTGGACCGGCCGCATGGATACGCAGCCCAGAAGTCCGCAAACCGCTCCGGCTTCCAGTCCGGGGCCTCTTTCGGGGCATTGGACCGCTTGCCGCGCTTTTTCGCTGGCTCGTCCCCCTTGGGGGGATTATAGGGGGGATATTCTCCTGTACTATTCCCTGTATTATTCTCTCCGCCATTTTTGGCAGGAGGTCCCCCCGATTTTGGCGGGACCCTCCCCCCATTTTTGGCGGGAGGGGGTACAGCGGATCCAGGGGGGCCACAAATCCAGATTTTCCGGCAAAGGACTTCCTGGCTCTCGGGGTCCCGCTCTACCTCTATATGGATGTGTCCCCGATCTCTAAGCTGCTTGAGCAGATCCTCCACGGTCCGCTTAGCAATGCCCAGGGTCTCGGCAAGCCGGGCGTTCCAGGCCCAGCAGTAGCCCTCAGCCTGGGCCAAAGCGGACAGTTCTCCATATAGTAGCTTGGCATTGGGCCTCAGGGTATGGTCATCCCGCACCCGGGCCGGGATCACGGAGTATAAACTCCGGTATATCTCCCCCATCTCAAATCACCTCTTGCGTTTCTCACGGTGGTGTGCTATCATACAAGTGTTCTCACGGTGGGCTCCGCCCATCGGCCCGGGGGTCGGCAAAGCCCTCGGGCATTTTTTATGCCATGACGGCCGCCCAGTAGGTCAAACCAGCCAGCACGGCTGCCACTAGGGACAGCCCCAACCCGAACCACTCCAGTGCCTCGTACAGGCCGGGGTGGTTTTTTCGCAGTCGCTCCCACATTATCTACACCTCTCTTTGTATTCATGTCCCAATCTAGCCAGGGATTGTCTTCTGTTGCCCCACCTCCCCGCCCGTGGTAAAATTAGGACGGTAGAAAGGAGGTGAGATTTATGATCCGAATTTCCGTGTCGTATGAAAAGGGAGACTGCTATACCTGCGACGATGTCACCAAAATCGTCTATACCGATGTGATTGGAACTGAAATGACTGTCGAAGGAGAAGAGCTCTTGAATCATCATTTCCCCATCGGAAGAACACTTTGGGTACATTCCTCAAATGGTACCGGAAGTGTTTCCGGCTCGGGTATCCGAGCTATTGACGTTTACGAAGCGTAACGTCATCCTTTCACCCTGATGCTTATCATAGCGTCAGGGTATTTTTTTTGCAGGTCAGAAGCCTTGCTTAATACGGCCTCTAAGCACTCCATACTCTGCAGCTCAATTATAACTTCCATTTTCCCCCTCCTCTCCCACATTCATCAGCCCTCCAGGACGTTCAGGAGCTTACTCAGGTGATAGATCGCCCCGACAGGTGCCCCTTCCTGAATTTCCTCACGCTGCAGACGGCGCACCCGCTCAGACAGCGTGAGCGTCTGCTGCTCCCGCAGGTAGATGCCGTCGTCGCTCCCGATAACCTCAATGGGCGTGCCCTCCTGCCAGCCCAGCTGCTCCCGGATGCTCTTAGGGATCACCACTCGCCCCAGCGGGTCCATTCTGCGAATGATCGCGGTCATAAAAATCCTCCCATTCTCCGCCCCACCGGCCATCGGTGGGGCGTTGCTTATGTAATGCTTCTTGGGCGTCTCACCCATGGCCTTGGCTTGAGCCCAGGCCCCGGGCGGCCATCATCTTGCGCATCTCCGCGCGATAGAGGATCTCGTTGAATTTGGCGTCTGCCCGGTCCTTGTCCTCCTGGGTGAAGTTTTTACAGTAGGTGTCGTAGATCTCCACATGGGCTCCATTGGGCGTATCGAACGACATGACGAGATCGTCAGGATTTGCCGGCATAATATCGCCTCCTCACGAAAGTCTATTCCCTTGACAGTCTGTCCTATCCCACAAAACTTGGAAGGGTTACCGCCAAAAGGACCACCAAGCTCATAATCACTGCCGCCTTTGCATTCTCCATGTACCAGCGACGCCGCTGCTGCCGAGTCATGGACTCATACTCTCTCTTGGTCATGTTAGCCTCCCTCCGATATGTCAGTCCCCGTGCTCACAGAACCGCAGCTCCATGCCGCACTGGA
>CAMFFO010000230.1 GCA_945949735.1 uncultured Clostridia bacterium
GATCCGCCCCGCGCAAAGGAGCATTCCATGAAACTGATTCACCTGTCCGACCTGCATCTTGGTAAGCGGGTTCACGAAGTGTCCATGCTGCCGGAGCAGGTGTTGATCCTCCGGCAAATCCTGGATATCCTCGATGAAGAGCAGCCCCAGGCCCTGCTGATCTGCGGGGACGTCTACGACAAAACCGTCCCCTCCGGGGAGGCCGTCACGGTGTTTGACGATTTTCTCTGCCGGCTGGCCCAGCGAAAGCTTCCGGTGTTCATCATCAGTGGGAACCACGACAGCCCGGAGCGTCTGGCCTTCGGCGGCCGTCTGATGGATGCCAGCGGCATCCACTTCTCCCCGGTGTTCAGCGGGGACATCCAGCCCATCTCCCTCCGGGATGAATACGGCCCCGTCCACTTCTGGCTGCTTCCCTTCCTCAAGCCCGCCCATGTCCGGCGGTTTTACCCGGAGGAAGCCCCGGAGACCTATACCGACGCCCTCCGGGTGGCCATTGGCCGCATGGCAGTCGACCCTACCCAGCGCAACGTGCTGCTGACCCACCAGTTTGTGGCGGGCGCCGCCACCTGTGAATCCGAGGAGCTCAGCGTCGGAGGCACCGACTGTGTGGACGCGGAGGTTTTTTCGGACTTTGACTATGTGGCTCTGGGCCACCTCCATGGCCCCCAGAACGTGCTCTCCCCCCGGATTCGCTACTGCGGAACTCCGCTGAAATACTCCTTCTCCGAAGCCCATCAACACAAAAGCGTAACCGTTGCGGAGCTGGGGGAAAAGGGGGACCTTCAAATCCGCCTCCGGCCCCTCACCCCTTTGCACGACCTGCGGGAAATCCGGGGCGCCTACCAGGAGGTAACCGCCAAGAGCTTCTACGAAGGAACCCCCACGGAGGACTACCTGCACATCACCCTCACGGACGAGGAGGATGTGCCCGAGGCCATGGGACGCCTGCGGGCCATATACCCCAATCTTCTGAAGCTCAGCTATGACAACACCCGCACCCGCTCCAATACGGTGCTTGACACCGCGGCGGACGTGCAGCGCAAATCCCCCCTGGAGCTGTTTGGGGAACTGTACGAGAAGCAGAACAATCAGCCGCTGTCCCCAGTTCAGCGGCAATATCTTCTGGAGCTCATCGAATCCATTTGGGAGGACAGACCATGAGACCATTAAAGCTGACCCTTTCCGCCTTTGGCCCCTATGCCCAGCAGGTGGAACTGGATTTTGAGCAGCTGGGAAACAGCGGCCTGTACCTCATCACCGGGGACACCGGCGCGGGGAAAACCACCCTGTTCGATGCCATCAGCTTCGCCCTGTTTGGGGAGGCCAGCGGCGAGAACCGGGAACCGGCCATGCTCCGCTCCAAATATGCCGACCCCAAGACGCCCACCTTTGTGGAGCTCCGCTTCCGCTATGCCGGGCAGGCGTATACCGTCACCCGGAACCCGGAGTATATACGCCCCAAGGACCGGGGGGAAGGCATGACAAAGCAGGCCGCCGATGCCTGCCTGACCTGCCCGGACGGCCGTGTCCTCACCAAGCCCCGGGAGGTAAACGCAGCGGTGCGGGAGATCCTGGGCCTTGACCGGGAGCAGTTCGCCCAGGTAGCCATGATCGCCCAGGGGGATTTCCTGAAGCTGCTGCTGGCGGACACCCGGGACCGGCAGAAAATTTTCCGGAGCATTTTCCACACGGACCTGTATGTTGTCCTGCAGGACCAGCTGGGCCGTGCCTCCGCCTCCGTTCGCACCCAGTGGGAGGAAGCCATGGGAAGCATCCGGCAGTACATCGGCGGCATCCAGGGGAGTCCGGACGCTCCCCACGCGGAGCAGCTCCTCCGGGCGAAGGAGGGGCAGCTCCCCATCGGGGAGGCGGATCCCCTGCTGGAGGCCCTGCTCTCCGAGGATCTGGAGGAGCAAAAGCGGCTGGAGGCAGAGCTGGCAGCCACAGAAGCGGCGCTGGAGGAGACCGTCTCCCTTCTCAGCAAAGCGGAGGCCCGGCAAAAGGCCCAGGCTTCCCTGGAAGCAAAGCTTTCCCAGCGGGAAACCCAATCCGCCGCTCTGGAGCGGCTGACCTCTGAGCTGGCGCTCCAGCAGGCCCGGGAGCCGGAGCAGGAGGCTCTGTCCGAAAAGATCACGGCTCTCGACCTTTCCCTCCCCGACTATGACCGGCTGGGGGCACTGCAATCCGAGCAGAAAGCCGCCCAGGAGGGCCTCTCCCAGGCCGAAACCGCATCAGATGCCGCGCTGAAAACCCGGGAAAGCCTCGCAGCCGAAATTGACCGGATGAAATCCCAGCGAAAGGCTCTGGAAACCGTGGCAGCGGAGCGGGAAAGGCTGCTGCATAGCCAGGAGGAAGCTGCCCGGCAGCGGGATGCCCTCCGGGAGCTGATGGCTGGGATTTCCGATCTGCAAAGCCGGGAGGAGCTGCTGCGCCAGGCCCAGGATGCCTATCTGCTTGCCCGGCAGGAGGCAGAACGGCTCCGGCAGCGCTATGACGAACTGAACCGGGCCTTTCTGGACGAACAGGCGGGCATCCTGGCGCGGAACCTGGAGCCGGGAGTTCCCTGTCCCGTCTGCGGCTCCACCAGCCACCCGCTTCCTGCCGTCATGGCCGCCGATGCACCCACGGAGGACGCGGTGAAACGGGCAAGAACCGCCTATGAAAAAGCGGCCCGGTCCGCTGAAAACGCCAGCGCCGCAGCCGCACGGGAAAAAGGAAAAACCGCCGGAATCCGGGAACGGATTCAGGGGGAAATCCTGCATCTGCTGGGGGATATGGAGCTTACCCAGGCGGAGGAAGCTGCCCACAGGATGATGGAGGAGCTGGAGGACACCCTGGCCTCCCTGGCGCGTCAAACCGCCCAGGCGGAGAAGCTTGTCATACAGCGGGACACCCTGGACGGAGAGATTCCGGAGAAGGAAGCCAGGCTTTCTGAATCGGGAGCCGCCCTTGCCTCCGCCAAGGAACGGATCGCCGCGCTTTCCGCCTCCCTTCAGGCCCTTGCCCGACAGCAGGACGAGCTGAAACAGAAGCTGACCTTCGGCAGCAAATCCGCCGCCCTGACGGAACGGCGAAAACTGGTCGATGCCCGGAGCGCTCTGCGTACCGCTCTGGAGCAGGCTGCCCTGCGCTGCGCAGAATGCAGGGAAACCCTGACCGGACTGGACGCCTCCATCGGCCAGCTTCGCCGTCAGTTGGAGGAGGAAGCGGAAACCGATGCCGCCGGACTGGAAGCGCGCAAGCAGGCCCTCACCACCCGGAAAGCGGAGGTTCTCACCCAGCTGAGGGAACTCCACGCCCGGCTCAGCGCCAACCGCTATGCCCGGGAGAAGCTGAAGGGCAAAACCGCAGAACTGGAGGCCCTGGAGGAGAAACAGAAATGGATGAAAGCCCTGTCCGATACCGCGTCGGGTACGGTTCGGGGCAAGGAGCGCATTGCCCTGGAAACCTATATCCAGACCACCTATTTTGACCGGATCGTGGCCCGGGCCAATGTGCGGCTGATGAAGATGAC
>CAMFFO010000231.1 GCA_945949735.1 uncultured Clostridia bacterium
CCTGGGTATCCAGAGTGCCGCGGATGATGTGGTAACGCACACCGGGCAGGTCCTTGACACGGCCGCCGCGGATGAGCACCACGGAGTGCTCCTGCAGATTGTGGCCAACACCGGGAATGTAAGCGGAAACTTCCATGCCGTTGGTCAGACGCACACGGGCGATCTTACGCAGAGCGGAGTTCGGCTTCTTGGGGGTGGTGGTACGCACAGCAGTGCAGACACCGCGCTTCTGGGGGGAAGGAAGGTTCGTCGCCTTGTTCTCCAGAGTGTTCAGACCTCTCTGCAGAGCAGGAGAGGTGGACTTGTAGGTAGCCTGCTGACGGCCATTTCTGACGAGCTGATTAAAAGTAGGCATTCATCGTTCTCCTTTCTTTGGTAGTTATCTATTCTACGGACGATTGTCCGGTAGAACCGCTGTCGCTGACGGCCGCTGCCGCCGCCGCGCCCACTTCGATGCCGCAGGCGCTGCCGAGCTCCGACATACTGGGAACCCAGGCATATTGTACGGAACGCTCCCGGCACAGCTCCTCGATGGGTTCCGTCAGGCTGGGGTCGGCGTCCTGAGCCAGAAGCACATACCGGGCCCGCCCCGCGAGAAGGGCCTTGCGCAATTGCCTTGCGCCCACCACGATCTTCGTCCCGGGCATCTCCGGCAAAGAGCCGCAATACGGTATTTTACGATCCTTTTTCATATCCATACAAGATGATATTATACGCAAAAATTCGGAAATGTCAACAGAATTTCAAATAATTTCTTGGTAAGACCGCCGATTTTTCCCGTGTTTTCCCGGGAATGACGCTTGTTTCTCCCCCACGGAATCCCACTGCGCAGCCGGGAGAGAAATTGGTGTTTGAACGGCTTCGCCGAATTGACAATTGACAATTGACAGTTGACAATTATGTGCCGCAGCCCTGTCTTTTTGAAAATATGCTTATCGGGTTAACGCAGCAGTACGACAAATTGGTGTTTGATGATTTCAAACACATCACGTTGTCACCGTAGGGGCGGCTATTAGCCGCCCGAAAGGTTCCAGTTTTTGAGCATTTCCGGTGAACGTGAGTGCTATCAATGCGGTAAGGTTGCGGGCGGCTAATAGCCGCCCCTACGGTGGAATCTCACCAAACACCAATTTGCCGGTTTGCTGAGTTAAGCCGATAAGCATTTTTGAAAATATTGTCCTGTTTTTTGACCACAATGATTATGTTTTATCCCGAAGGGATTCCTTAATTGTCAATTGTCAATTGTTAATTGTCAATTATAAACACCAATTAATCACTTCCTTCCCCGAAAAACAGCCGCCGCCGGGTTTCCGGCGGCGGCTTTTGGATCAGCTTACGATATTCTCGGTGATTTCCTCGGGGATTCTGGACTCGGGGGTGGCGCCGGGCTGGTAGTCCCGGTAGGCCATCAGGCCGGAGCCCGCGGGGATCAGCTTGCCGATGATGACGTTCTCCTTCAGGCCCACCAGATGATCCACCTTGCCCTTGATGGCGGCGTCGGTGAGCACCTTGGTGGTCTCCTGGAAGGAGGCGGCGGACAGGAAGGAGTCCGTGGCCAGGGAGGCCTTGGTGATGCCGAGCAGCACCGCGCTTGCCTGGGCCAGCCGCAGCTCGGTCTCGCCGGCGTCGATCCGGGCCTGGAGGGCCGCGTTGGCGTCCTCATATTCGAAGGTATCCACCACGGTTCCGGTGAGCAGATTGGTGTCGCCGGGATCCTCGATGCGCACCTTGCGCATCATCTGACGGATGATGACCTCGATGTGCTTGTCGTTGATCTCCACGCCCTGCTGGCGGTACACGGACTGGACGGACTGCACCAGGTAATCCTGGACAGCCTCCACGCCGGAGATCCGCAGCACGTCCTGGGGATACAGCGCGCCGTCGGTGATGGGCTCGCCCTTCTGCACCACCTTGCCGTGGCTGACCTTCAGACCCACGGAGTAGGGCACCTGGTACACCTTCACCTCGCCGTCCTCGGCAGTCACGGTGATGCTGCGAAGGGCGGTGCGGTGGGTATCGTCAATGGACACGGTGCCGGTGATTTCGGAGATCTGAGCCATCTTCTTGGGACGGCGGGCCTCGAACAGCTCCTCGACTCTCGGCAGGCCCTGGGTGATGTCGTCACCCGCGACGCCGCCGGAGTGGAAGGTACGCATGGTCAGCTGGGTACCGGGCTCGCCGATGGACTGGGCGGCGATGATGCCGACGGCCTCGCCCAGATCCACCTCCTTGGAGGTGGCCAGGTTCATGCCGTAGCACTTGGCGCAGACGCCGCTGCGGGCGCGGCAGCCCAGGATGGTGCGGATATAGATCTTGTCGATGCCCCGGGCCTCAAACTTGGCGGCGTCCTCGGGCATCATCATGACGTCCTTGGAGTGGAGCACCTCACCGGTGCGGGGATCCAGCACGTCGCTGACCGGGTAACGGCCCCGGATGCGGTTGCCGAAGGAATCCACGATGTCGCCGTTCTTGTCGTAGACCGCGCCCACCCAAATGCCGTGGGTGGTGCCGCAGTTGTGCTCCCGGATGATGACGTCCTGAGAAACGTCCACCATGCGGCGGGTCAGGTAACCGGAGTCGGCGGTACGAAGGGCCGTATCGGTCATGCCCTTCCGGGCGCCTCTACTGGAGATGAAGTACTCCAGAACGCTCAGGCCTTCACGGAAGTTTGCCTTGACGGGGATCTCGATGGTACGGCCGGCGGTATCGGCCATCAGGCCGCGCATACCGGCCAGCTGACGGATCTGGGCCATGGAGCCACGGGCGCCGGAGTCGGCCATCATATAGATGGGGTTGAACTCATCCAGGTTGCCCTGCAGGGCGTTGGTTACATCGGCGGAGGTCTTTTCCCACTGCTGGCACACCAGGCGGTAACGCTCGTCGTTGGTGATGAAGCCCTGGCGGTAGTAGTTTTCGATTTCGACCACCTTGCCCTCGGCGGCCTTGACCAGCTCATACTTCACGGCGGGAACCACCATGTCCGCGATGGACACGGAGATTGCGCCCTTGGTGGAGTATTTGTAGCCCAGGGACTTGATGCGGTCCAGCATCTCGGTGGCGATGGTGAAGCCGTGACGGCGGATGCACTTGTCGATGATCTTGCCCAGCTGCTTCTTGCCCACCAGGAAGCTGACCTCCAGGTCAAACTCATGGCCGGGCACGCTGCGGTCCACGAAGCCAAGATCCTGGGGGATGGGCTCGTTGTAGATGAGCCGGCCCACGGTGGCGTCGATGATCCGGTACTCCATGCGGCCGTCAATCTCCTTGCCGTAGCGCACCCGGATGGGGGCGTGGAGCCCCACGGCTCCGTCGGCGTAGGCGGCGATGGCCTCCTCGGGGGAGGAGTAGCTGTGGATGGGCCGGAACTTGGCGATGGCCTTGCCCACGGCGCTGGCGGCCTTGTTGGCGGCCAGGAACTCGTCGGCATCCACGATCTCCCCTACGGGCAGGTTGGTGTCCCCGGCATCGGTGACATAGACGTTCTCCGCGCCCTTCTCGGCCTTGCC
>CAMFFO010000232.1 GCA_945949735.1 uncultured Clostridia bacterium
GTTGCGGGCGGATAATATCCGCCCCTACGGTGATAGTGCTGTAAACAACAATTTCTCTCTCCTTCCGCACCGGATTGCCCTTCCGGAAGTAAAATGGAAAAATGGGACTTGACATTTTTCTCAATTGATGTTATTTTATCGATATAAATAAACTGATACAAACGAACCGATATTGATTTATTGAAAGAAGGGCTGTCTATGGATCGTCATTACATCTCTATCACCAACGTGGCGCAGCTGGAGCAGGCCATTGCCCGCTGCCGGAAAGCCCAGGAGGTCTTTGCTTCCTTCACCCAGGAGCAGGTGGATCGGATTTTCCTGGCCGCCGCGTCCGCGGCCAACCGGGCACGGATTCCTCTGGCCAAGATGGCCGTGGCGGAAACCGGTATGGGGGTGGTGGAGGATAAGGTGATCAAGAATCACTTCGCCTCGGAGTACATCTACAACGCCTACAAGGATACCAGGACCTGCGGCGTTCTGGAGGAGGATTCCGCCTATGGCATCCAGCGGATTGCCGAGCCCATCGGCCTGGTGGGGGCCGTGATTCCCACCACCAATCCCACCTCCACCGCGATTTTTAAGGTGCTGCTGTGCCTGAAAACCCGGAACTCCATCATCATCAGCCCCCACCCCCGGGCCAAACGCTGCACCGCCGAGGCCGCCCGGGTAGTCTATGAGGCAGCCGTGAAGGCAGGCGCTCCCGAGGATATCCTCTTCTGCATCGACGACCCCAGCCTGGAAATGACGAACCTGCTCATGCAGGAGGCGGACCTGATCCTGGCCACCGGCGGTCCCGGCATGGTCAAGGCCGCCTATTCCTCCGGCAAGCCCGCTGTGGGCGTGGGCCCCGGCAACACCCCCGCCGTGATTGATGATTCCGCGGATATTTTGCTGGCGGTTTCCTCTGTGATCCACTCCAAGACCTTTGACAACGGCATGATCTGCGCCTCCGAGCAGAGCGTGGTGGTGCTGGATGATGTTTATGACGCGGTGAGGGCCGAATTCCGCAAGCGGGGCTGCCACATCCTGTCCCCCGAGGAAACCCAGAAGCTTCGGGAAACCATCCTGGTGGGCGGCTCCGTGAATGCCCGGATCGTGGGCCAGCCCGCCCACACCATTGCAAAACTGGCGGGCTTCGACGTCCCGGAAGCCACCAAAATCCTCATCGGCGAGGTGGAGAGCACCGACCTAAGCGAGCCTTTCGCCCACGAGAAGCTGTCCCCCGTGCTGGCCATGTACCGGGCCAAGGACTTTGCCGACGCGCTGAACAAGGCCGACAGGCTTGTAAGAGACGGCGGTTTCGGCCACACCGCCTCCGTGTACTTAGACCCCATTGCAGCCAAAGAGAAGCTGGACGCTTTCTCCGCCCGGATGAAAACCTGCCGGATCCTGGTGAACACCCCCTCCTCCCAGGGCGGCATCGGCGATCTGTACAACTTCCGTCTTACCCCCTCCCTGACCCTGGGCTGCGGAAGCTGGGGCGGCAACTCCGTTTCGGAGAACGTAGGTGTCAAGCACCTGCTGAACATCAAAACCGTGGCCCAGAGGAGAGAGAATATGCTGTGGTTCCGCGCCCCCCAGAAGGTCTATTTCAAGAAGGGCAGCCTGCCCGTAGCTCTCAGCGAGCTGAAAAACGTGCTGGGGAAGAAAAAGGCCTTCATCGTCACCGATTCCTTCCTGTATGGGAGCGGCTACACGAGGCCCATTGAGGAAAAGCTGGACGAAATGGGCATCCGGCACACCTGCTTCTCCGACGTAGCCCCCGACCCCACCCTGGCCTGCGCCAAGGCCGGCGCGGAGCAGATGCGTTCCTTCCAGCCCGATGTGATCATCGCCGTGGGCGGCGGCTCCGCCATGGACGCGGGCAAGATCATGTGGGTGCTCTACGAACATCCCGAAGCGGACTTCCAGGATATGGCCATGCGCTTTGCGGACATCCGCAAGCGGGTGTATACCTTCCCCAAAATGGGCGAAAAGGCCTATTTCGTCGCCGTTCCCACCACCGCCGGCACCGGCTCCGAGGTGACTCCCTTCGCCGTCATCACCGACGAGCAGACCGGGGTAAAATATCCCCTGGCGGATTACGAGCTGATGCCCAACATGGCCATTGTGGACGCGGACATGATGATGAACGCCCCCAAGGGTCTCACCGCCGCCTCCGGCATCGACGCCGTTACCCACGCTCTGGAGGCCTACGCCTCCATGATGGCCACGGACTATACCGATGGTCTGGCTCTGCGGGCTTTGAAGCTGCTGTTTGAAAATCTGCCTGCCGCCTACAAAAACGGCCCCCGGGATCCCAAGGCCCGGGAGAACATGGCAAACGCCGCCACCATGGCGGGCATGGCCTTCGCCAATGCCTTCCTGGGGGTCTGCCACTCCATGGCCCACAAGCTGGGTGCCTTCCACCACCTGCCCCACGGCATCGCCAACGCCCTGATGATCGATGAGGTGCTCCGGTTCAATGCCGAGGAGGTTCCCCCCAAGATGGGCACCTTCCCCCAGTATGACCACCCTCACACCCTGGCCCGGTACGCCGAGATTGCCGACTACCTGAAGCTGGGCGGCACTACCGATCAGGAGAAGCTGGAGAACCTGATTGCAGCCATCGATACCCTCAAGGAGCGGGTTGGCATCAAGAAAACCATCCGGGATTACGGCATTGACGAAACCGACTTTCTGTCCCGCCTGGATAATATGGTGGAGCAAGCCTTCGATGACCAGTGCACCGGCGCCAACCCCCGCTACCCTCTGATGAAGGAGATCCGTCAGATGTACCTCAACGCCTACTACGGCAGATAAATTGTTGTTTACAGTTTTCAAGCACCTTACGTTGCCACCGTAGGGGCGGATAGTATCCGCCCGAAACGTTCCGGTTTTTGAGCGTTTTCGATAGGACAGGGCGCTTTGGTAGACGAAAGGTTGCGGGCGGCTAATAGCCGCCCCTACGGCAAAATCTCAGTAAACAACAATTAACCGTTCTCCCTGCCAGAATGTTATCCTCCCACAAAGCCCCCGAAGGGGGCCGGAAATCCTCCGGCCCCCTTCGGGGGCTTTTTGCAGTGCTGTCAGGAAAATCGGAAAGCCTATTCCGTCCCGGGCTTCGTCCCAATTCCCCCGGGATGGATAAACCTCCCGGTTTCCTGATATGATAGAAGCACCTTCCCGCCCATCTTCAGGAAGAAAAACGCCTGCCGGATTGTCTCAGCAGACGGATAAATTGGTGTTTGTCGTGCTGACTCCAAATTTCCTGTCATTGCGAGACCAGTGCGCACACTGGTCGTGGCAATCCCCCGGATAGAGGGGAAACGTACCGAAAAGTACCCGGAAGAACGGAATTCACCTCAATTTTTGGTGGAAATCGTTACCCGGTTCCTTTCAACCGGGGGATTGCCACACCAGTCTGCGGACTGGTTCGCAATGACAGATAGTTTTGGACGCACAGCGACAAACACCAATTTATCCTTCTGCAGTATGAACCCGACAGGCCCGAAAAAAGGAG
>CAMFFO010000233.1 GCA_945949735.1 uncultured Clostridia bacterium
TCAGCTCGTGTCGTGAGATGTTGGGTTAAGTCCCGCAACGAGCGCAACCCCCGCCGCGTGTTGCCATCGGGTGATGCCGGGAACCCACGCGGGACCGCCGCCGTCAAGGCGGAGGAGGGCGGGGACGACGTCAAGTCATCATGCCCCTTATGCCCTGGGCTGCACACGTGCTACAATGGCCGGTACAGAGGGATGCCACCCCGCGAGGGGGAGCGGATCCCGGAAAGCCGGCCCCAGTTCGGATTGGGGGCTGCAACCCGCCCCCATGAAGTCGGAGTTGCTAGTAATCGCGGATCAGCATGCCGCGGTGAATGCGTTCCCGGGCCTTGTACACACCGCCCGTCACACCACCCGAGTCGTCTGCACCCGAAGTCGCCGGCCCAACCGAGAGGGGGGAGGCGCCGAAGGTGTGGAGGGTGAGGGGGGTGAAGTCGTAACAAGGTAGCCGTACCGGAAGGTGCGGCTGGATCACCTCCTTTCTAGGGAGACACATTCTTAGAGAGATCAACTTAACTCGAATGGAGGGCAGGAGCCCGTCCGGTGGATGTCTGGCCCGGATACGTCCCCGCAGCACCCGGTCCCCGGGGTCGCACCCGCGTACCTTGAGAGCCGCATAGCGATAGGAGAGAGATGGAAGAGTATCCTCTTCCAGACTCGATTCTTTTCTGCGATCTAAACAGAGAATGATAGCAATCATTCATCCGATCCAAACAAGAGGAATTCACTCATTGATGAGTGAGGAGCATCTGATCGCGAGCACAGTGGAACACGCTGTGCCGCGGTATGAGATACCCGAATTGCGACATGAGAGCGCTATTCATGATATCGATTAATTTATATTAGCGACACGTGGATATCCCGCGGGCCCGGAGCGGTCCCGCAAGATACCACGGGCGCACGGCGGATGCCTTGGCACAGGGAGCCGATGAAGGACGCGGCAAGCTGCGATAATCCCCGGCGAGGAGCACACATCCTTCGACCCGGGGGTCTCCGAATGGGCGAACCCATCCGTAGAGGTACGGATATCCCCCCGCTGAACGCATAGGCGGGGGGAGGACAACCCGGGGAACTGAAACATCTAAGTACCCGGAGGAGAGGAAATCAATCTCGAGACTCCCCGAGTAGCGGCGAGCGAAAGGGGACCGATGGCCAAACCGTCGAGCGGGCGTACCCGGCAGGGGTTCCGCCGGCGGGGTTGCAGGGCCGCGCATCCGGGGGCTGCCGCCCCCGGGCGCAGGTCCGGCTGGGGAGCGGAACGGCATGGGAGGGCCGGCCGCAGCGGGTGACAGCCCCGTACGCGAACCCAGACCGGACGGCGCGACGCGGTCCCTGAGTAGGGCCGGGCACGTGAAACCCGGTCCGAACCTGGGTGGACCACCATCCAAGCCTGAGTACTACCCTGTGACCGATAGCGCACCAGTACCGTGAGGGAAAGGTGAAAAGCACCCCGGGAGGGGAGTGAAACAGTACCTGAAACCGTGCGCCCACGAGCAGTCGGAGCACCTTTACGGTGTGACGGCGTGCCTTTTGTAGAATGAGCCAGCGAGTCGCTGGCGCGGGGCGAGGTTAACCGAAAGGGAGCCGGAGCGAAAGCGAGCCTTAACAGGGCGACTTGAGTCCCGCGCCGCGGACGCGAAGCCGGGTGAGCTATCCGTGGGCAGGCTGAAGCGGGGGTAAGACCCCGTGGAGGGCCGAACGCACGTCGGTTGAAAACGGCGGCGATGACCTGCGGATAGGGGTGAAAGGCCAATCAAACCCGGAGATATCTCGTTCTCCCCGAAATAGCTTTAGGGCTAGCGTCGCGCGTTCACCGCCGGAGGTAGAGCACCGGATGGACGAGGGGGCTTCGCCGCCTACCGAATCCAACCGAACTCCGAATGCCGGCGGCCCAGAGCGCGGCAGTCAGAGCATGTGGGCTAAGCTGTGTGCTCGAGAGGGAAACAGCCCGGACCGCCCGCTAAGGTCCCCAAGTTCCAGCCGAGTGGCAAAGGATGTGCGTCCGCCCAGACAACCAGGATGTTGGCTTAGAAGCAGCCATGCATTCAAAGAGTGCGTAACAGCTCACTGGTCGAGTGGACATGCGCCGACAATACACGGGGCTAAGCTGGACACCGAAGCGGCGGGATTTTATCTATAGAATCGGTAGGGGAGCTTCCCATGGGCGGAGAAGCCGGAGGGCGACCGACGGTGGAGCGCATGGGAGTGAGAATGCTGGCATGAGTAGCGAGAGACGAGAGAGTAACTCGTCCGCCGTGAACCCGAGGTTTCCTGGGCAAGGCTAATCCTCCCAGGGTCAGTCGGGGGCTAAGGCGAGGCCGGGAGGCGTAGCCGACGCGCAGCAGGCAGACATTCCTGCACCGCGCACGCGGCGCTACGACCGACGGGGCGACGGATGGGGGTGGCTCGGCGGGGTTCTGGACGTCCCCGTGATGGAGCGCGGCCCGCGGACCAGGGAAATCCGGTCCGCATCGAGGGCGAGGCTCCGGACGAAGCGATTGAGCGAAGCGAGTGAGCCCGAGGTCCCTAGAAAAACCCCTAGGCAGGCGCGTGCGCGCCCGTACCGCAAACCGACACAGGTGGGTGGGTAGAACATACCGAGGCGATCGGGTCAACCATGGTCAAGGAACTCGGCACAATGGCCCCGTAACTTCGGGAGAAGGGGTGCCCGCGCGTACGTGAACGGACTTGCTCCGGGAGCGGAGGCGGGCCGCAGTGGAGAGGCCCAAGCGACTGTTTACCAAAAACACAGGACTCTGCAGAAGCCGCAAGGCGACGTATAGGGTCTGACGCCTGCCCGGTGCCGGAAGGTCACGCGGAGGAGTTAGCGCACCGCGCGAAGCCCCGAAGCCAAGCCCCGGTAAACGGCGGCCGTAACTATAACGGTCCTAAGGTAGCGAAATTCCTTGTCGGGTAAGTTCCGACCTGCACGAAAGGCGCAACGACTTGGGCGCTGTCTCGACCATGGACCCGGTGAAATTGCACTGGTCGTGAAGATGCGACTTACCCGCGGAAGGACGGAAAGACCCCGTGAACCTTCACTGCAGCTTGGCATTGGCCGCTGGTCCCGCGTGTAGAGGATAGGCAGGAGGCGAAGATCCGGAGGCGCCAGCCCCCGGGGAGCCGCCCTTGGAATACTGCCCTCGCGCGACCGGCGTCCTAACCCGAGGCCGTCAACCGGCTCGGGGACCGTGCCAGGCGGGCAGTTTGACTGGGGCGGTCGCCTCCTAAAGGGTAACGGAGGCGCGCGAAGGTCCGCTCGGGACGGTCGGCAACCGTCCTTTTGAATGCAAGAGTACAAGCGGGCTTGACTGCGAGGCCCACAAGCCGAGCAGGTGCGAAAGCAGGCTCTAGTGATCCGGCGGCCCCGAGTGGGTGGGCCGTCGCTCAACGGATAAAAGGTACTCCGGGGATAACAGGCTGATCTTGCCCAAGAGTCCACATCGACGGCAAGGTTTGGCACCTCGATGTCGGCTCATCGCATCCTGGGGCTG
>CAMFFO010000234.1 GCA_945949735.1 uncultured Clostridia bacterium
ACAACGCCCTTGGCTGCGGCCAGATCTATTCCCAGGGCGCCAAGCTGGTGGGCGAATCCATCGAAAACGGCGCGCTCTATGCCAGTGCCACCTGGAAGGATCTTGTATCCAACGCCCAGGACAAGGCCCTGCACTTTATCGGCCTGCTGTCCGACGGCAATGTCCACTCCAACATCCATCACCTGATCGCCCTGCTTCGCCAGGCCAAGGCAGAGGGCGTGAAGAAGGCCTACTGCCATATCCTGCTGGATGGTCGTGACGTGCCCGCGACCTCTGCTTTGGAGTATGTGGATATGCTGGAGAAGGTGCTCTCCGAGCTGAGCACCGACGGCTGCGATTACGCCATCGCCTCCGGCGGCGGCCGTATGCAGATCACCATGGACCGGTACGAAGCCAACTGGGGCATGGTGGAGAAGGGCTGGCGCACCCATGTCCAGGGTCAGGGCCGCCTCTTCGCCTCTGCCAAGGAAGCCATTGAAACCTACCGGGCTGAGACCGGCTGCATTGACCAGGATCTGCCCGCCTTCGTCATCGAGCGGAACGGCGCGCCCCTGGCTCCCATCGCCAACGGCGACAGCGTGATCCTCTTCAACTTCCGGGGCGACCGTGCCCAGGAGATTTCCCTGGCCTTTGACCGGAAGGACTTTGACAAGTTTGACCGGGGAGACTACACCGGCGTGAAGTTCGCCGGAATGCTGCAGTACGACGGGGACCTGAACATCCCCGAGCACTACCTGGTGCAGCCCCCCGTCATCAAAAACACCCTGACCGAGGTGCTCTGCGCCGCCGGGATCCATGAGTACGCCCTGTCCGAAACCCAGAAGTACGGCCATGTGACCTATTTCTGGAACGGCAACCGCTCCGGCAAGGTGGATCCCGCTCTGGAGGACTACGAGGAGGTTCCCTCCGACGTGATCCCCTTCGAGCAGGCTCCCGCCATGAAGTCCAAAGAGATCACCGAGAAGATGGTGGCCGCCATGGCCTCCGGGAAATACCAGTTCCTGCGCTGCAACTACCCCAACGGCGATATGGTGGGCCATACCGGCGTTATGGAAGCGGTGGTCACCGCCATGGAGTGCGTGGACGCGGGGCTGAAAGCCATTCTGGAGGCCGCCGACAAGTACGGCTATACCGTGCTCATCACCGCCGACCACGGCAATGCCGACCAGATGACCGAAACCAAGAAGGGCAAAACCTCCGTGCGCACCGCCCACTCCCTGAACCCCGTTCCCTTCATCATCTATGACAGGGATCACGACTGGGCCATCCTGGAGGGCCGCTACGGTCTGGCCAACGTGGCTCCCACCGTGGTGAAGATGATGGGCCTCACCGCACCCGCCTGCTGGGAAGCCAGCATGGTCTGAAAAAGATATCAGATAAAAGGTACAAGATAATATCTCGTATCTCCTATCTCATATCTCGTATCTATCTAATCAATTGGGGGTACTGATCTATGATCCGTCATGAAAATGAAAACGGCAGCGTGAACGTCAGCACCGGCGTCTACACCGATATTGTGGGCACCGCGGCCAGCAACTGCTTCGGCGTGAAGGGTATGGCCGCCCGCAGCGTCCGGGACGGTGTGTTCCATCTGCTGCGGAAGGAGTCCGTGGGCAAGGGTGTCCATGTGACCTACCATGAGGACAATTCCATTTCCATCGATCTGCATATCATTGTGGATAACGGTGTGAACCTTTCCGCCGTTGGCGCCTCGATCATCTCTGAGGTTCGCTACGTGGTAACCAAGTGCACCGGCACCGAGGTTCGGGCCGTGAACGTATATATCGATTCAATGATGATCGGGTAAGATCGGAGGGTAAAAAATTGAGGCAGACGATTAATGGAGCCGATCTTCGCAGAATGATTATCAGCGCGGCCGCCTCCATCGAGATTCACAAGCAGGCTCTTAACGAGCTGAACGTTTTCCCCGTGCCGGACGGCGATACCGGCACCAATATGTCCATGACCATCAATTCCGCCGCGGCGGATCTGCGCAAAACCGAGGATCCCGGGCTGTACGAGGCCTCCAAGGTTGCCGCATCCGCCATGCTCCGGGGCGCCCGGGGCAATTCCGGCGTCATTTTGTCCCTGCTGTTCCGGGGAATTTCCCGAAAGCTGAAGGGTGCGGACAGCTGTGACGGCGTCCTGTGGGCCCAGGCGCTGCAGGAGGGCGTGGACGCCGCCTACAAGGCCGTGATGAAGCCCGCCGAGGGCACCATTCTCACCGTGGCCCGCCTGGCCGCCGCGAAAGCCTGGGATGCTTCCCAGGAGAATAACTTCCTGGAGTATGTCCAGGAAGCCGCCATCACCGAGGCAAAGGCGGCCCTTGCGGATACCGTCAACCAGAACCCGGTGCTGAAGAAGGCCGGCGTGGTGGATGCCGGCGGTAAGGGCTGGGTAATTGCCCTGGAGGCCATGCTCTGCGCGCTGCGGGGCGAGGACGTGGTAGCCCCCGAGGGAGAGCCCGTCCAGGTGAAGGAGAGCGCGGATTTCTCCGACTTCAACACCGAGGACATCACCTTCTCCTACTGCACCGAGTTCATCATCTCCCGGGAGAACGATAAGGATCCCGAGGAACTGCGCGCCTTCCTGAACGGTCTGGGCGACAGCCTGGTTCTGGTGGACGACGACGAGATCATCAAGGTTCACGTCCATACCAACGATCCCGGCGCGGCGCTGCACGAAGCTGTGAACTACGGCTCCTTCGTCACCGTGAAAATCGAGAATATGCGCCTGCAGCACACCGAGAAGGTGATGACCGAGCAAGAGCTCGCCCCCAAAATCGCGGAACCCGAGAAGCCTCTGGGCGTGGTTTCCGTCTGTGCCGGCGACGGTCTGAAGGACGTATTCCTGAATCTGGGTGTGGATCAGGTGATTTCCGGCGGTCAGACCATGAACCCCAGCACCCAGGACATTCTGGAGGCAGTGAATAAGGTGCCCGCCGAAACCGTCTACGTGCTGCCCAACAACAAGAACATCATCATGGCCGCCCAGCAGGTGGACGCGCTGACCCCCAAAACGGTAGTGGTCATCCCCTCCAAGACCGTACCCCAGGGCGTCACCGCCATGCTCTCGTTCAACCCCGAGGGAAGCGTGGAGGAAAATACCCAGACCCTTACCGAGGCCCTGGGAACCGTGGACACCATGCAGATCACCTATGCCGCCCGGAACTCCGACTTTGACGGCTACGATATCCACGAGGGCGACTACCTGGCCCTCTATGGCAGCCAGCTTTTCGGCACCAGCCAGGATGTGAAGGTGCTTCTGCGCTCCCTGGCCGAGAAGGTCCGGGATGATGGCCGGGAATATATCACCATCTACTATGGCGCGGACGTGAAGGAAAAGCACGCTCAGAAGGCCGCGGACATTTTCGCCGATATCTGCCCTGACGCGGATGTGAATCTGCTCAGCGGCGGCCAGCCGGTGTATTACTACCTGATCTCCGCGGAATAATCAAACGGGAACGGCCCGCCGCC
>CAMFFO010000235.1 GCA_945949735.1 uncultured Clostridia bacterium
TGCGGACTGGTTCGCAATGACAGGAAACTTGAAGGCGAAGCCGCTAAACACCAATCTGCTGTGCGGCCGCGTGAACCCGGCAAGCTGAAAATATTATCAATAAACACCATATAACAGTTGACAACTGTTTCTTTCTGTTATATACTGTTTACTGCAAGGGAGGACAAAACAATGCAGATCATTTTGAACAACGCATCCATGACCCCCATTTATGAGCAGCTGGTGGAGCAGGTGAAGAACCACATTCTCTCCGGGGAGCTGCCCGAAAATGAGGCGCTTCCCTCTGTGCGCGTCCTTTCTGCCGCCCTGAAGATCAGCGCCCTCACGGTGAAGAAGGCCTATGACAAGCTGGAGGAGGACGGCTTTGTGGTGACCGTCCACGGCAAGGGCACTTATGTGGCCGCCACCAACCGCCAGCTGGCCATGGAGGCCCGGCGGCGGGCCGTGGAGGAGGACTTCACCCGGGCTCTGGACAAGGCCAGCGCCATAGGCATGACCCCGTCGGAGATTCGGGAGCTGCTGGAACTGTTATTGGAGGAACAACCATGATTTCTGTAAACAATCTGACCAAGCACTACGGGGACTTCTCCCTGAATGTCTCCCTGGAGATTCCTGAGGGCCGGATCACGGGCCTGGTTGGCAAGAATGGCGCGGGCAAAAGCACCGTCATCAAGTCCATCCTGGGACTGATCCGCCCGGACGGCGGAACCGTCCATGTTCTGGGCAAAAACGCCTGGGAGCTGACCCCGAAGGAAAAGCAGCAAATCGGAGCCGCCCTGTCGGACTCCGGCTTCAGCAATTATCTGACGGTGCGGGACTGCGCGAAGATTCTTGAGAAGCTTTACGACCGATTTGACAGACGCTCTTTTCTGGAAACCTGCGCCCGGTACGGACTTCCGGAAAACAAGCAGCTTCTGAAATTCTCCACCGGCATGAAGGCAAAGCTGCGGGTGCTGGTGGCTCTGAGCCACGGGGCGAAGCTGCTCATCATGGACGAACCCACGGCGGGCATGGATGTGGAGGCCCGGAACGAAATCCTGGACATCATCCGCTCCTACCTGGCCGAGGCGGAGGACCGTTCGGTGCTCATCACCTCCCACATCGCCACGGACCTGGAGGGGCTGTGCGACGATATCTACCTGATCCACGGCGGGAAGATCCTGCTCCACGAGGACACGGATGTGATCCTCTCGGACTACGCCGTTTTGAAGGTGGCGGAGTCGGACTTCGCCGGTCTGGACAAAACCTACATTCTGGCCCAAAGGCAGGAGCCCTACGGAATGCGCTGCCTGACCAATCAGAAGCAGTTTTTCATGGAAAATTACCCTGGGATGGTCATTGAGAAGTGCGGAATCGACGATCTGATTCTGGGAATGACGGGAGGAAAATGATATGCTTGGATTGATGCGGAAGGATTTGTGTCTGCTGCTCCAGCGGAGCCGTGCTCTGGTAATCATGGTGGGCGTGGGCGTCATCATCGGATTCTCCACGGACGGAGGCTTTCTGATGGGATATCTGACCATGATCTCGGCCATCTTATCCATCGGAACCATCTCCTATGACGAATTTGACAACGGCTATCCCTTTCTGCTGACCCTACCGGTGACCCGGAAGAGCTATGTGACGGCGAAATACCTTTTCTGCCTCCTGGGTGTCCTGGCAGGCTGGGCGGCGGCCTCGGTGATCTTCGCCGGATGCTGCCTGGTCAAGGGGGAAGGATTCCGCATGGCGCAGCTGACGGAGGCCCTGGCTTTTCTCCCGGTGGCAGGCCTGATGACCGCGGTAATGCTGCCCCTGCAGCTGAAATACGGCGCGGAAAAGAGCCGGCTGGCTCTGGCCGTCCTGGCAGGCGTCGTCGTGGCCCTGGGCTATGTGGGCGTGAAACTGTTCCCCGGCCTGCCCGACTCCCTCTCCGGGGTCAGCGACGCCGTTTTCGGCGCCGCGCTGGTGTGCCTGTGCATTGCCGCCCTGGCTGTTTCCTTTTGCTGCAGCCTTGGCATCATGAATCAAAAAGAACTCTGACCCACATTCCCGCCCGGCCCCCCGGGCGGGAATGTGTTGTTGCGCGCACGAAAAAGGTCATTACGGACGGCGTATACTCGAATGGATTGGGCAGCGAGAATCCCATCCCGGTTTTGCGATTGCGAAAGAAAAGGCGCAAAAAACGCCCCCGGAAATCCCCCTCCCAGGGGAACTTCCGGGGGTATCCTGTTCAACCGTAGAACGCCATGGATTTCCGGGCGAGAGCATCTCTTGCCGCGGGGCAAAGGCCTCTGGCGGGGAGATACATATTTTTCCCGCCCTGGGGGGAGAGCCTGGTCAGAATGCCGTCTGCCCACCGCTCCGCCTCCAGGGGCTCCATCTGTGGGATTTTTTCCGTAAGGGTGATGCACAGCCTGTCGCCGTACCGGTCCAGCAGACCCCACAGGTCGTTGATACCCTGACCGTCCCACTTGTCGATTCCCGCCTCCACCATCAGCGGCACCAGATTCTCCACCTTGCCGCAGCAATGAAGGTCAAAGAGCATCCCGTTCCGGTGACAGGCCTCCACGATCCGCCGGATATAGGGCAGCAGCAGCTCCCGGCAGGTATCCGCAGAGAAGAAGCTGGACAGCTGATGGCCCCAGTCGTCGTGGAAGGTGATCATGTCGATGCAGCAGTAGGTTCTCAGCTTCTCAAAAAGCGCGATGTAGTAGTCCGTCAGCGCGTCAAACAGGGCGTGGAGCTCCTCGGCACAGTCCTCGTCTACCATGGCCATGGCCGCGTTCTCGAAATCCATCAGGGAAATCAGCCGTTCAAAGTAGCCGGTGAATACCATGGTGGCGTTCAGCTCTGTCCCGGAAACCAGAGGCGCGCAGCGCTCCTTTACCGCCTCCCAGTCGATGGCCTCCAAATCGGGCATGGGGAGCTTCTCCCGCCACTGGGACACCTCCTCCAGCAGAGGCTTTCCGGGCAGCACCATGGAGCCCCGGACCGCCGGCTCATAGACCCAGGAGACCCCGAACATATCCTGGCCCCCGGCCTGGGTCACCGGGTCGAAGGGCAGACCGTCCCGGACAAAGCCCCGGGCCACATTGTCTCTGATCTCCCGGGGAAAAATCATGTTCACCGTGGTTCCCAGATAAGCCGGCTTCCCATGGCCGATGACAGCCAGCGCATTCTCCCGCTGGGAGATGGGGTAAGTAATGTGATCCATATCCATAATCCTCCTGCCCGTTCCCGGGCTGTCCTATTGTTTATTATGCTTATCGGCTCTGCTCAGCTTCCCGATCAACTGGTTCCTGAAGGATCGCAAACACCACCGCAGTAGTATGTTGCTCTAAAAATTGTTGTTTGAAAAATAATGCTGTCATTGCGAGACCAGTGCGCACACTGGTC
>CAMFFO010000236.1 GCA_945949735.1 uncultured Clostridia bacterium
AATATATTGGAATATCTGGAGGAAGCCGCGCTGCGGTGGCCGGGGCGGGCGGCGGTGGCTTCCCGGGAGGAGACGATGACCTTCGGGGCCCTGCGGGAAACGGCCCGGAGCGTGGGGACGTTTCTGCTCGCCCATGGCCATGGACGGCAGAGTGTGGCGGTGCTGATGGAGCGCTCTCCCCGGGCGCTGGCGGCGTTCCTGGGGGTGGTCTCCGCCGGAGGCTGTTTTGCGGCCCTGGACACCGAAATGCCGGAGGAACGGCTGAAGGGAATTTTGGATACCCTGAAGCCCGGGGCTATTCTTTGCGAGGAAAATTCCCGGGAGAAAGCGGAGGGCCTGGCCCGAGGCTGCCCGGTTTATACATACGGCCCGGCGTCCTCAGCCCCAGGGGACGCCGAAGCCCTGGAGCAGGCCATGGGGAGAACTTTGGACACGGATCCCATGTATGTGGTATTCACCTCCGGCTCCACCGGCAATCCCAAGGGGGTGGTGGGCTGTCACCGGGCGGTGATTGACTATACGGAAGCCTTATGCGCCGTGATGCCTTTTGACGCGGACACGGTGTTCGGCAGCCAAAGCCCGCTGTATTTTGATGCCTGGTTCAAGGAGTTCTTCCCGACACTGAAATTGGGAGCCAGGATGGAGCTGCTGCCCCGGGAGCTGTTCTGCGCCCCGGTGCGGCTGGTGGAATATCTGAATGAACGGAAAATCAACACCCTGTGCTGGGTGGCTCCGGCGCTGACGCTGGTTTCCTGCCCCGGCACCTTCGCGCGGGTGAAGCCGCAGTATCTCAGGTGTGTGGCCTTTGCCAGCGAGGCGCTGCCGGCGGGGGCGCTGCGTGTCTGGCGGGAGGCGGCCCCGGGTGCCAGATTCTTTAACCTCTACGGCCCCACAGAAACCACGGGCATCTGCTGCTATTATGAGGCGGATCGGGACTTTTCTGCCGGGGAGGCCATTCCCATCGGCGCGCCATTGCCCAACACGGAGGTGTTTCTGCTGGATGAAAACAACCGTCCTGCAGCCCAGGGGGAAATCTGTATCCGGGGCAGCCGCCTGACCCTGGGCTACTGCGGGGAAGCGCAGGGGGGCTTTGCGCGCAATCCTCTGCAGACTCTGTATCCCGAACGGATTTACCGGACCGGGGATCTGGGCAGGTACAATGATCGGGGAGAGCTGCAGTTTCTGGGCCGGAAGGACGGTCAGATCAAGCACATGGGCCGCAGGATTGAATTGGGCGAGATTGAGGCGGCGGCCATGGCTCAGGGGAAGGTCAGCGCGGCATGCTGCGTGTTTGACCCGGTGAAGGGGCGGCTGACATTGTACTACACCGGGGAGACGGAGGTTGGGGCGCTGAGAGAAACCTTAAAGAAAAGACTGCCCCGGTATATGCTCCCCCGGGTGATCCGGAAGCTGGAAACCATGCCCAGGACGGAGAATGGGAAGATTGCCAGAAAACTGCTGGAGGAAGCGTAAATTGTTGTTTACAGCACTATCACCGTAGGGGCGGATATTATCCGCCCGCAACCTTACCGCATTGATAGCACGCATATTCACCGGAAATGCTCAAAAACCGGAACGTTTCGGGCGGATAATATCCGCCCCTACGGTAGCAACGTAAGGTGCTTGGAAACTGTAAACAACAATTTCCGCTTGTACAGATCAACAGACAGGGAGTGATGACCATGGAAGAATTGCTGGATATTCTGGAGGCGCTGCGGCCGGATGTGGATTTTGGCCGGGAGGAGCGGCTGGTGGAGGACGGGATTCTGGATTCTTTTGATATTGTGAGCATTGTGGCGGAGCTTGACGGCGCGCTGGGGGTGCGCATCGGGGCGGAGGAGCTGGTACCGGAGAACTTTAACTCCGCCCGGGCTTTATGGGCACTGGTGCGCAGGCACCGGGGATAATATGTTTCTTTCCTATTCCTTTCCGCTGCTGTTCGGGCTGCTGCTGATCGTCTACTACCGCCTTCCCGGGAAGGCCCAGGGGGGTCTGCTGCTGGGATTCAGCATTTGCTGCTATGCCCGGGCGGGCTGGGAGAGTCTGGGGCTCATGATGCTGGTTACGGCCCTTTGCTGGTGCGGCGCATGGGCGATGGAGCGGTGGGGACGGAAAAGGGGAATCCTGATTTGCTGTCTGACGGCGAATTTCGCTCTGCTGGCTCTGTGCCGTCTCCGGTTCCCCATGGGGCCCATGCCGGTGGGGATTTCCTTTTACCTGCTGCAATGCGTGGCGTACTGCGTGGATGTGTGCCGGGGAAAGGTACCGGCGGAGCGGAATATCCTGAAATTCGCGCTGTTCGCATCCTTCTTCCCACAGATGACCCAGGGGCCCATCGGCAGGTACGACACCCTTTCCCGGGAGTTTTCCCTTGGGCGGGAATACGACCGGCCGCAGGTTTCCGAGGGGTTTATGCGGATGCTGTGGGGATATTTCAAAAAGCTGGTGGTGGCGGACAGGCTGGCCGTTCCGGTGGCGGCGCTGAAGGGCAGCTTCGGGCCGGGGTTTCTCCTGCTGACGGTGCTCTACACGGTGCGCCTCTATGCGGACTTCACCGGGGGAATGGACATGGCCCTGGGAGCCGCCCGGGCTCTGGGCATCCGGCTGGAGGAGAATTTTGACCGTCCCTTTTCGTCGAAAAGCGTGGCGGAATACTGGCGCAGGTGGCACATAACCCTGGGCAGGTGGATGAAGGAGTATGTGTTTTATCCGCTCTGCGTCAGTCCGCCCTTGCTGCGGCTGGGCCGGGCGGCGCGGAAGCGGCTGGGAAGCCGGGGGAAACGGGTGAGTGTGTACATCGCCACGGGGATCACCTGGCTGGCTACCGGGCTGTGGCATGGGGTTACCCCCAATTACCTGCTGTGGGGGATGCTCAACTGCGCTTTTGTCCTGATTTCCCAGGAGCTGACGCCTCTGTATGACCGGTTCCATAAGCGATTCGGCTGGAGGGGGAAACGGTGGTACGCTTATTTCGAGATGGCGAGAACCTTTTTCCTGATGAATCTGATCCGGGCCTGTGATCTGTTTCCTGATCCGGCGGATTATGTTAACAGGATGGTGTCGCTGGTTCGGTGGGGGCCGGTTCCGGATCTGGGGCTGGGGGCCGGGGACTGGTGGGTTCTGGCCCTGAGCACGATGCTGATGCTCGGCGCGGAAGGCCGCCAGGAAAAACTGTCCCGGCTTTCCCCGGGGATGAAATGGCCCGGGGCGGCGGCGCTTTTGCTGATTACGCTGGTTTTTGGGTGCTACGGCCTGGAATACGACGCCGGGAGCTTTCTCTATGGGAATTTTTGATGAAAAAATGTTGTTTACAGCACTATCACCGTAGGGGCGGATATTATCCGCCCGCAACCTTAC
>CAMFFO010000237.1 GCA_945949735.1 uncultured Clostridia bacterium
CAGCGGTACAAGGGTCATGCCGATAAGGGCAACGCCGCCGCCCGCCATGAGCTGTGTTATCCCCAATTAGTAGGAACAATACAGCTTTCTGGCGGGCGGCGGCACGTCAAGAAATATATATGGAGTTTTTAAAGAACCTCCCCGGAGCGGGGAGCGGTCAGCCTGTGACCTGCTCCACTTCCGGTATGGGTTTGAGATTAAAATGAATTTCGATAGAAATGTGTCTTGTCTTATCGCTGCCTATGGTTTCATGGACAACGATTTCTTTAATCAGGCGGTTTAAGGTGGAAGCGTCCAGTTCGGTGATGTCCCGGTATTCCTGTATGGATTCCACCCACTGCCTTGCGTCCACGGCAAGCCGGATTTCATCGGCAAGGTGCTTCCTGCCTTTCTCGACTTTTGCCTTTAATTCCGCCTGTTCCTTCTGCGTCTTTTCCAGCAGGAGATTGAAGTTTGCGTCTGTGATTCGTCCGGCAACCATGTCCTCATAGAGCCGCAGCACCATCTTTTCCAACACTTCAATCCGTTCCTCGTCTTTGGCAAGGGTGCGCTCCATCGCTTCCCTCTGGCCTTTCTGCTCGGCTTCGCAGGTGTCGGTCAGCCGCCCGGCCACCGCTTCACTGTCGGTCAGGGCAGCGGCGGCGCACTCCCGGATTTTATTCAGCACAAGGGCATAGAGCGTGTCATAATCAATCCGGTGCTGGGTGCAGTGCTGTTTCCCAAAGGCATTGTAAGTCTTGCAGGAATAAATCCTCTGGGGGTGCTTGGCATTGGTGTAGCGGACAGTCAGGGACTTTCCGCACTCACCACATTTGAGAAGTCCGGCAAACAGGCTCGGCTCCCCGGACTGCCCCGGCCGCTGGCGGGATTTCAGCTTCTCCTGCACGATGGCAAAACTCTTTTTGTCCACCAGCGGCTCATGCGTCCCTTCCACCACAATCCAGTCCTCCGGCTTCTTGTCCCGGATAGTGCCGATTTTAAAGCGGTACTCGGTCTTTTGGGAAGCGATTGCGCCGGTGTAGACGGGGTTCATCAGGATTTCCTTAATCACTGTAAAATCCCAGATGTACCGCCCATTCTCCGGGTCTTTCTTCTCCCATTTGGTGCGGATGTTCCTGTGCCCACGCTGCCGGTTCCACCATGTGGGGCAGGGGTGCTTTTCTTCCTCCAGCCTGCGCCGGATGTAGTTGGGGCCGTGCCCGTCCAGCGCATACCCGAAAATCAGCCGGACAACCGGGGCGGTTTCCTCGTCTACCAGCAGGCGGTTCCTGTCCTCCGGGTCTTTTTTGTAGCCGAAGGGGGCAAGGCAGCCGGTGAACTGGCCTTTCTGGGCTTTCAGCACATAGGAAGAATGGACTTTCTTGGAAATATCCTTGCTGTACATCTCATTCAGGATATTTTTGAAGGGCGCAATGTCGTTGTTGTCCCGCATGGTGTCGATACCGTCATTCATGGCGATATAGCGCACGCCGTTCCTTGGGAAGAAGTCCTCGATAAGCTGCCCGGTCTGCAAGTAGTTCCGCCCTAACCTTGATAAATCTTTCGTAATGACAAGGTTTATCTGCTTCCGCTCAATGGCCTTCAACATCCGTTTCAGGTCGGGGCGTTCCATGTTCAGGCCGGTGAAGCCGTCGTCCTGATAGACTGCCGCAACCTCCCATCCCTGCTTTTCACAGAACTTTTCCAGCATATCCCGCTGGTTTGCGATGCTGGCACTCTCGCCCTGAAGGTCATCGTCTTTCGAGAGCCTGCAATAGATAGCTGCCCGGAATCCCCTGGCAAGCGCCGTGCCAATCACGTCATAATCTAATCCGTTCATCATAACCGTTTACCCACACAATCCAGACGGAACACGGTCACTATGAACCTCGTCTTTATTATATCTCATTTCTTGCGTTTTAGCAAGATATTCTTTATCTGTTTTTCTGGTGTGTTTCTGTGCGATAAGGCTCACGAAAACGTCCGTAGCGTCCAGTTCGCCGTCAAATACTGTGGTGACATGAATCTCTGTTTTATTTTTCGCCATAGGCAGTTGTCCTCCATACATGAAATAAGCCAGACAGGGGATAGCGGCAACGAAGTCCGGCAACGGGCTTCAAAAAACCTTGGAGCTAATCCTTGTCTGGCAGTTGGGTTATTTTATACTTTTTCTTTTATTTTTCTGTTGCTTTGGTTGTTAAAGGGGAGAAAAGCCCGCAGTTACGGGATTTTTCCCGGCAACCGGGTCGGCAACGGGATAGCAACGGAGTGTGCAACGGGCTGTCCCTGCCCGGATTTTTTCAGAATGGAAGCTCCATCTGTTCCGGCACCGGCGTAAATCCTTCCGGGATTTTTTCCGTCCCGTTGCCGCTGTCCGTTGCCGGTTCTGTCCGTGCGTTTTCCCGTTCCCATCCTTTCTGCCTGCCGTACCCGGCAAACATCCGGGGGTTGGAGAAATAATTCCAGCCGGTGATGCACTGGTTCATTATCTCGTTGATTTCCCGTATCTCCCATTGTTTCGGCTCGTCAAAGTCATGGTTCAGGGCTTCTTTGTAAAGCTGTTTGGAGCAGACGGTATCGCCGGGGTAGCTGTCAAGGAAAGCCTGTATCATACCGGCCTTGGTGTCCTCCGGCATGAAGTCCCGCTGGTGTTCCTTTAAATGGCGCACCATTTCCGGGCTGAATGTCAGCTTCCACCTGCCGCTCCTGTAAATCTCCATCGCTTCCGCCCATACCTGATTCAGATAGGCTCTGGAAGCGGCTTCGTCCTCTAAAATGTGTGTTTCCGCCTGTTCCGGGCATACCTGTATAGGAATGAAGCGGCGGTTTCCTGAACGGTCAAGGGGCAGGAAGTCAAGGGCGTTGGATGTCCCGCCGAACACGCACTGCCTTGGACGGTCTGCCGGGTGGGTTTCATAGGGTATCTTGTAGACTTCCTTCTGGCGGCTCAAAAATGACTTGATTTCCTCTATGCTCCTGGCGTTTGCGGTGGCAATCATCTCCGACATCTCGATTATCCAGTGGCCTTGGAGTTTGCGGTATACGTTGTCATCGTCCAGCTTCCGCAGGTCATCGGAGAACCACTCGTCTTTGACTGCCAGCAGGCGGAAGAAGGTGGACTTCCCGGCTCCCTGCCCGCCCACCAGACAGAGCATGACTTCAAACTTGCAGCCGGGGGAAAATGCCCGGTGGATGGCTCCCAACAAAAACAGGCGCAGGGATTGGAAAGTATACTCGTCCTCACCGGCTCCCAGAAAGTGACGCAGGCAGGAGCGTATCCGTTCGGTTCCGTCCCATGTCAGGCCGTTTAAATAATCCCGGACAGGGTGGTAGCTGTTC
>CAMFFO010000238.1 GCA_945949735.1 uncultured Clostridia bacterium
TGCGCTGCAACATTACCACTCCGGAGCATCCCCTGGGCGTGTTCCATCCCCATGCCGACAAGCACCACATCAAGAAGGAAAACATCGGCCTCATCGAGGTCATGGGTCTGGCGGTGCTGCCCAGCCGCCTGAAAGGGGAGCTGACGGGGCTGGCGGCGGCCATCCTGGAAGGAAAGGACATTGAGGCGGATCCGGTGCTGGGGAAGCACGCCGACTGGGTGAAGGAGCTGAAAAAGCAGTACACCTTCACGGAGGAAAACGCCATGGAGATCCTGATGCTGGAAACCGGCCGGGTCTTCGCCAAGGTCCTGGAGGACGCGGGCGTGTACAAGAATACCCCCGAGGGTCGGGCCGCGTTCCTGCGGTTTGCGGATAAGGTCAACGAGGGATGATCCCTGTGGAGCATTCAAGGTCAGGCGTCCGTGGCCGGCAGGGGAGAAAGTATGCCGTATATGAAGAAACTGTATGAGAAAAGCGAAATCCGGTTTGCCGTGATATGCATCCTCCTCTACGTGGCCGGCAGCAGCATCGCGGACAGACTGTCCGAGGGCCTTGGCTGTCCCAAGCTGATCACCCTGGCCTTTGATCTGTGCCTGTGCCTGTACCTGATCCGGTTTCTCCGGAGCAATCAGCTGAGCGGGTATTACGGGCTGTGTAAACCCCAGTATCCTCCCGAGCGTTTCCTGTTTTATCTTCCCCTGAT
Source organism: uncultured Clostridia bacterium (assembly GCA_945949735.1). GTDB lineage: Bacteria > Bacillota > Clostridia > Oscillospirales > Oscillospiraceae > Faecousia. The sequence continues at coordinate 704 of CAMFFO010000238.1, forward strand.
CCTGCTGGCCTCGGTGAACCTCTGGTTTGGGGTTCAGCGGAACATGCCTGTTTTTGACACGGTGTGCTATGTGGGAAGTATGCTTCTGGTGGGCTTCCTGGAGGAATTGATTTTCAGGGGACTGCTCTTCCAGGCCATGCGCAAAAGCAATGAAAGATCCGCCATGGTCCTATCCAGCCTTCTGTTTGGGGTGGGGCACATTGTCAACCTCTTCAACGGAAGTGGGGCGGAGCTGGCAGCCAACCTATGCCAGGTTGTCTATGCCTGCGCCGTGGGCTTCCTCTTTGTGACTATCTTCCGCAAAGGCGGAAGCCTGTGGCCCTGTGTGATCACCCACGGTGTTCTGAACGCCCTGAGCGCCTTCGTCAGGGAGGAAGCCGCGGCCCGGTATCGGGTTATCGTATCCGCTGCCATGTGCGTGATCGCGGTGGTTTACACATGGTATTTGTGGAGGAAACTTCCCGACCCGGGGGAAGCCGCCTCCGATTCCTGAGAATTCAGCCAACCCCGCGGCGGGGCTCTGGGAGGAGGGGAAACCTCCCGGCCCCACCGCTCCGGGGTTGGCGGATGTTTTCTGCGATTGTCAACCATTGAACATAAAAATGGTTGACAATCCTCCCGGGGGTATGCTATACTTCTGACGGAAAAAACGCGGCGGATGGGGATCGTCCTGCCGCCCATCAGGAGGTAACCAAAATGGAAGCAACTGTTTCGGCAAAAATGAAAACCGTGGATATGGCCTATATCGCCATGTTCGCCGTGATGATCGCGGTCTGTTCCTGGATTTCCATCCCGGCCACCGTACCCTTCACCATGCAGACCTTCGGCGTGTTTCTGGCCGTGGGTGTTCTGGGCGGAAAGCGCGGGACCCTGTCCGTGCTGATCTATCTGCTGCTGGGCATGGTGGGACTGCCGGTCTTCGCCGGCTTCTCCGGAGGCCTTGGCTGCATTCTGGGCAGCACCGGCGGCTATATCGTGGGATTCCTGTTCTCCGCTCTGGTGATGTGGGCCATGGAGCGGCTTCTGGGCAAGAAGCGCTGGGTGCTGGCGCTGTCCATGGTGCTGGGTCTGATCGTTTGCTACGCCTTCGGAACGGCCTGGTTCATGCAGGTCTATGCCAGGACCACCGGTGCCATCGGACTGCTGACGGCTCTGGGGTGGTGTGTTTTTCCCTACATCCTGCCGGATATGGTGAAGATCGTATTGGCGCTGGTGATCTGTCGCCGGCTGGCCGCCGCCATCAAGGTCCGCTGAACCCGGGAAGGCAGTCTGCGGGGACTGACAATGGAGCCGGCTGTGCCGGCAGGAGGTAGTGCCATGACGACCAGGGAGCAATTGCTGGAGCTGCTGGAAAACAGCAGAGGAACCTATTTCTCCGGAGAGGAGATCGCCCGGATCCTCCGGGTGTCCCGGGCGGCGGTATGGAAAGCCGTGAAGGCGCTGCGTCAGGAGGGCTATGCCATCGACGCGGTGACCAATAAGGGCTATTGCCTGTCTCCGGAGACGGACATTCTCTCCGCCCAGGGGGTGGGGAAGTATCTGAAAGGGGAGTACCGGGAGCTGGAGGTTCAGGTCCTGCCCACCGTTCCCTCCACCAACGCGCTGGTGCGGGAACGGGCCAATCAGGGCTGCCCGGAGGGTCTGACGGTGATCGCCAATACCCAGACCGCCGGACGGGGCCGTATGGGCCGCAGCTTCTTTTCGCCGCCGGAGACGGGGCTGTATCTGAGCCTGCTGCTCAGGCCCACCCGGTATGAACCCCGCCAGGCGGTGCGCCTGACCGCTGTGGCGGCGGTGGCCATGTGTGAGGCCATTGAGGCGGTATCCGGCCGGGAGGCCGGGATCAAATGGGTCAACGATGTATATGTCCAGGGAAAAAAGGTCTGCGGCATTCTCACCGAGGGTTCCTTTGACCTGGAAAGCGGTGGACTGGATTCCATGGTGCTGGGAGCGGGAGTCAATGTCTATCCGCCCGGGGAGGGCTTCCCGCCGGAGCTTTCCGCCATTGCGGGAACGGTTTTTGACAGTCCCCGCAGCGACGGGAAAAACCGGCTGGCGGCGGAGTTTCTCAACCGTTTTCTGGATTGCTATTACGCTCCCGGGGATGTGGGATACATTGAAAAGTACCGGGACCGGAGCCTGGTGGTGGGAAAGCCCGTCACCGTCCTTTCCGGCGGAACCGCCCGGCCGGCCCTGGCCTGCGGGATCGATGAGGAATGCCGCCTGCTGGTCCGCTATGAAACCGGAGCGACGGAGGTCCTTTCCTATGGAGAGGTGTCGGTGCGTCTGTAACCGCCGGTTCCCAACCCTGCCGGGTACCGCTGGGGATGTAAATGATCGCTTAGCGGGCAAGGCCCGCGGCAAATGCGTTACGTACTTTGGGGGGTAGACGCACATCCTTTGGGCCCCTCGACCACAGGTGCAGTGCTATGGTAAATGATCGTTTATCTCACTAACGTACGATGGTTCCGCCAGGGTACCGACTACCACTGTCATTGCGAACCAGCGCGCACGCTGGTGTGGCAATCCGTTCCCCTTGTAACGTTGCGAATTCGTACCTCTCACAAAAGAGAGAACGGATTGCCACGTCGCTGCGCTCCTCGCAATG
>CAMFFO010000239.1 GCA_945949735.1 uncultured Clostridia bacterium
GGACTGGTTCGCAATGACAGGATACTTTGAGGCGAAGCCGTTCAAACACCAATTTTACGCTTTGCAGAGAAACGCGAACAGGAGCATATATTTTTTTCATCCCGAAGGGATACCACAACCGTCCGCTTTCCGCTGTCCGCGAAAGGACAATGGGCGCTTTGCAGGCAATCCGTCTGCAGCTTTTTGAGCGGGCAAAGAAAAAAGCTGCCTCACATTCGTGAAGCAGCCCTATGTTCCAAACAGGAGGCGCCTTACACCAGGCTCAGCGCCAGGGTCAGCAGGACCCAGACAATGGCGATCCACTTGGTGGAGGAAGCCAGCACCTGATCCAGGTTGCCCTTTTTATTCTTACTCAGATAGGTTTCGGAAGCGCCGGTGAGCGCGCCGGACAGACCGGCCTCCTTGCCGGACTGCAGCAAAACCACAACGATCAACGCCAGGCTGGCGATTGCCTCCAGAACGATCAGAATTGTTTCAAAAACACCCATTTCAACAAACCTCCCTCCGCCTGATTCGCGGACAGCGAACGGTATACGGCCCGCTTCCGTTACGGCAGGCCCAAATAGCCCATACAGTGTATCACAAATGAATCCAAATTGCAAGGGTCAGTTTCCCTTTTTCCGGTTATTTTTGCACCCAATTGCCGGTAGCAAGGCAGTTGAGGTAGCTTTCGATGAAGGGATCCAGGGCCCCGTCCATCACGGCGTTCACGTTGGATGTCTCGCAGCCGGTGCGGGTATCCTTCACCAGGGTGTAGGGCATGAACACATAGTTGCGGATCTGGCTGCCCCACTCGATCTTCTGCTGCACGCCCTTGATGTCCGCGATGTTTGCAAGGTGCTCCCGCTCCCGGATCTCCACCAGCTTGCTGCGCAGCATTTTCAGACAGGTCTCCTTATTCTGGAACTGGCTGCGCTCGGTCTGGCAGGACACCACGATGCCGGTGGCCTTGTGAATCAGCCGGACGGCGGAGGAGGTCTTGTTGATGTGCTGACCGCCCGCGCCGGAGGAGCGATAGACCTGCATTTCATAGTCCTCGGGCCGGATCTCGAAGTCCTCGGAGTCATCCTCGATCTCGGGAATCACTTCGATGGCGGAAAACGAGGTCTGCCGCCGGGCGTTGGCGTCAAAGGGGGACACCCGCACCAGCCGGTGGACGCCGTTCTCCCCCTTCAGGAAGCCGTAGGCGTTTTCGCCGGTGATCATGATGGAGGCGGACTTGATTCCGGCCTCGTCGCCCTCCTGGTAGTCCAGGATCTGATAGCTAAAGCCGTGACGCTCCGTCCATCGGGTGTACATCCGGTAGAGCATCTGGCACCAGTCCTGGGCCTCGGTGCCGCCGGCGCCGGCCTGGAAGCTCATAATGGCATTGTTGCGGTCATACTTGCCGGTGAGCAGCGTCTCCAGGCGGCAGGCCTCCATCTCCTCGGTCAGCCGCTGGAAGCCCTCCTTCAGCTCGGGGAGCATGGAGTCGTCGTCCTCCTCGGCAGCCATCTCGCAGATGGTCATCAGGTCGTCCCAGTCGGCGGTCATTCTCTCGAACCGCTCGATTTTGGTCTCCGCCTGCCGGGTCTTGACCACGATCTTCTGGCTCTTCTCTGGGTCGTCCCAGAAGCCGGGAGCCTCCTGCATGGCGTGAAGCCGCTCCAGCTCATTACGCAGCCCCTCCAGATTTAAGGAAGCGGCCAGCCCGTCCAGCGCCGGGCGGCAGTCGTTGAGCTTCTGCCGGTAATTGTCAAATTCAATATTCATGATACTTCACTCATTTCGTCGGATTTGCATAGTTTCATCCATTATAACGGAAAAAGGAAGTTCTGTAAAGAGGAAAAATGGGTTTGCAGCACATATCAGCCGAACATGGCAGGCAGATAAATTGGTGTTTGAAAGGATGCGCCCCAAATTACCTGTCATTGCGAACCAGTGCGCACACTGGTCGTGGTAATCCCCCTGTTGAGAGGAAACAGGTAACGATAACCACCAAAAATCGCAGGAGTTCCCATTTTTGGGTGCTTTTCGGTACATTTCCTTTCTAACCGGGGGATTGCCACACCAGTCTGCGGACTGGTTCGCAATGACAGCTTTATTTTTCAAACAACAATTTATCGTTCTGCCGGAGGAGCCTGGAAGGGGCAAGGATTTTCTCACCCCTTCAAGGGCAAAAACGCCCTGCCCTTCATAGGATAGCCCGGAGGTATCAAATCATGAAGAAGTCTTTGTTCACCGGGGTCTGCACCGCGCTGGTGACCCCTTTCCTGAACGGAAGCATCAACTTCCCCCTGCTGGAACGGCTGCTGCTGCGCCAGCGGGATGCGGGGATCGAAGCCGTGGTCGTGGGCGGCACCACCGGAGAAGCCGCCACCCTTACCGATGAGGAAAAGCTCGCGTTGTTTCAGCGCTCCTCGGAGTACGCCGGGGACGATATTCTCATCATTGCGGGCACCGGCTCCAACGTCACAGAGCACGCCGTCTCCCTCAGCCGTGCCGCCCAAAGTCTGGGCGCCGACGCGCTGCTGGTGGTGACTCCCTACTACAACAAGGCCACCCCCGAGGGGCTTTACGCCCATTACAGCGCCATCGCGTCCCACGTCAGCATTCCCATCATCGTCTACAATGTACCCTCCCGTACCGGCGTGGACATACCTGTCAGCGTGTACCAGCGCCTTGCCCGGCTGCCAAACATCGCCGGGGTCAAAGAGGCCTCCCCGGACATTACAAAAATCTCCAAAATCCGGGCCGCCTGCCCCCCGGACTTCGCCGTATGGAGCGGCAACGACGATATGACCGTCCCCGTCATGGCTCTGGGCGGTCAGGGCGTCATTTCCGTGGCATCCAACGTAGAGCCCATCCTGATGCAGGCCATGGCCCGGGCGGCTCTCGCCGGGGACTTTGACACGGCGGCGGATCTCCAGCTGGAGCTTCTGCCCCTGATGGAGCTTCTGTTCTGCGAGGTCAATCCCATTCCTGTCAAGGAGGCCATGGCCCTCATCGGCTACGACTGCGGAACCTGCCGCCTGCCCCTGACCCCCCTCTCCGATGCCCACCGAGAGGCCCTTGCCGAGCTTCTGACCTGACCCGAAAACCGGCGAGATATAAATTGTTGTTTAGCAGCTTTGCCCCAAAGTTTTCTGTCATTGCGAGACCAGTGCGCACACTGGTCGTGGCAATCCCCCGGTTGAAAGGAACCAGGTAACGATTAGCACCAAAAATGCAACGTTTCCCTGCTCTGTAGGGCAATTGTCGATACATTCCCCCTCTAACCGGGGGATTGCCACGCCACTTAAGCGCACTGGCTCGCAATGACAG
>CAMFFO010000240.1 GCA_945949735.1 uncultured Clostridia bacterium
AGCGGCGGGGGCGAGCCCCCGCCCTACGGTACACCCCGTCAAACACCAATTTATCCAGCTGCTGAGCAAAACCGATATGCACATATCATCATAACGGTCGCCCCTGGGCGGGGGCTGCGAGGGCAAACGATCGTTTCCCTCCCCCGGGTTTTCGGAGGGGGGATTGGGTACAGTATAGCACAGTTTTTTGGAAATGAAAACTACCGGAAGATTTTCCCCTCTCCCATGCAGAGAACTCCGGATTCTACCCCCGGGAGAGTGGAATCGGGGTTGACAAATGTTTCCCGATAGCGTACAATCTTCCGTGTATCCCGTATACCGGAGGCGGGAATGCCCCAGGCAGGACACTGCTCCCCCGGAGGGTACCCCCGGGGGAGAATGCGGATAAGGATGGAGTCTCTCTGTGCTTCGCTCAGAGAGATTTTTTAAGAGAGGTATTGTGATGAAAAAGAAGCCCTTTATTACCCTGGAGCAGGCGCGGCAGATCATTGCTCAGATCCCCACGCCGTTCCACATTTACGACGAGGCGGGGATCCGCGCCAATGCCCGGAGCCTGAAGGCGGCCTTTGCCTGGAATCCCGGCTTCCGGGAGTATTTTGCCGTAAAGGCAACGCCCAACCCCTACATCCTGAAGATCCTGAAGGAAGAGGGCTGCGGCTGCGACTGCGCCAGCTACACGGAGCTGCTGCTGGCGGAGGCGGTGGGGATCACGGGACACGACGTGATGTTCTCCTCCAATGTGACCCCGGAGCTGGATATGCGCAAGGCTTATGAGATGGGCGCCTATATCAACCTGGACGACGCCACTTATGTGGAATTCCTGGAGCGGATCACCGGCGGGGTTCTTCCCGAGACGGTTTGCCTGCGGTACAATCCCGGCGGCTCCTTCTGCCTGGGCAATACCATCATGGACATGCCCCGGGATGCCAAGTACGGCATGACCGAGGACCAGATGGCCGGGGCGATCACCCGGCTCCAGCAGCTGGGGGTCAAGCACTTCGGCATTCACGCCTTTCTGGCCTCCAACACCACCACCAATGAATACTACCCGGAGCTGGCCAGCCAGCTGTTCCATCTGGCGGTGCGGCTGCGCAACGCTACCGGCGCGGAGATCACCTTTATCAATCTGTCCGGCGGCGTGGGTGTGGATTACCGCCCCGAGCAGCCCCGCTGCGACATCAACGCCATTGGCGAGGGGGTGCGCAAGCGCTACGAGGAGATCCTCACCCCCAACGGCATGAACAACATTTCCATCTACACGGAGCTGGGCCGGTACATGCTGGCTCCCTACGGCCACCTGGTTTCCACCGTCCTGCACGAGAAGCACATTTACCGGGAGTATGTGGGACTGGACGCCTGCGCCGCCAACCTGATGCGGCCTGCCATGTATGGAGCCTACCACCATATCACGGTCCTGGGAAAGGAAAACGCGATCCTGGATCATGTGTACGACGTGACCGGCGGCCTCTGTGAAAACAATGACAAGTTCGCCATTCAGCGCAGCCTTCCTCAGATCCAGGTGGGGGACATCGTGGTCATCCATGACACCGGCGCCCACGGCTTCTCCATGGGCTACAATTACAACGGCAAGCTCCGCAGCGCGGAGGTGCTGCTGAAGGAGGACGGAAGCTTCCAGCTGATCCGCCGGGCGGAGACGCCGATGGACTATTTTGCCACATTTGACTGCACGGAATTTACGTTCCACAATTGAACTGTGCATTTTTAACAAAAATCAGGAACGATTGTTGGGCACCCGGCGGACAAAATAACGATAAAATTTCACACTTTTCCTTTTCGGTTGTGATATAATACCAGTAGCGGCAGGGGGAAGCAAACTCCCGCACCGAAAAGGAGAACCCTATGAACAGTATTTTATTTTTCCTGACACCAAAGGCTATGTGCGCGTACCTTTATGATGACTACAGCATCCGGCAGGCCCTGGAGAAAATGGAGGCTGCCGGTTACGCTGCGATCCCCATTCTGAGCCGGAGGGGAGAATATCGGGGAACCCTGACGGAGGGCGATCTGCTGTGGGCGATGAAAAACATGTGCTATATGGATATGCGCCAAGCGGAAGCCCGCCGGGTCATGGAGATCTCCCGGAGGAAGGACAATATCCCCGTCCGGGTCACCGCATCCATGCATGACCTGGTGGAACGGGCCTCCAACCAGAACTTTGTCCCCGTGGTGGACGATTACGGCTCCTTCATTGGCCTGATCACCCGGAAAGCCATCATCAAATACTGCTACGATCAGCTCTTCCCAGAGGACTGAAACCCAAAAGCTTACATAACAGCCGCCTGATCCCAAAAGGATCAGGCGGCTGTTTGCGGTAAATGATCATTTCCCGATCTTTTTGACGGCCCGGAGCTCCATGTAGCCCCGTTCTCCACGGGGTTCCAGCTGGATGCGGGGATTGTCCCCGTCCCACTGATAGCCGATGACGGTGGGATCGTAGCGGTCCATGGCCTGCTGCACTGCCTGAATGGCCTGGCAGTAATCCTCCTCCCGGAAGGGCTCTCCCTGGAACAGCAGGTAGTCTGCCTCCGGCAGCCGGATGGTATCGAAGCCCTCGGGAACCGCTCCCAGGTAATCCGTTTCCACCTCCACACCCTGGACGTAGAGGGAGGTGTTGGGCTTGCGGTATTTCCCGGGAAGCCACATGCACACCGGCTCCCCGCACAGGGACCGCATACTCATCAGGATCCCCCACACGTCGCAGCTCACTTCTTCACAGTAGGGAAAATAGTCCCTGGCGCGCATTCCCCGTTTGATGATGCACAGCCGCTCCGGTTTGTGGACCGGCTGAACATAAATGGTCTGAATGTCCGGCATATTTCTTTTCTCCTTTCTCAGTTCCCTGTACTTGACACCGTAGGGAATAAACAACGGAATGGGCTCCGGGGATCTGGCATAATCGCTGGGGTTGCGGCCGAATTCCCGGAAGAAGGCCCGGGTAAAGGTATCCACGTTTCCAAAGCCCAGGTCAAAGGCCACGTCGATGATCCGGACATTTTCGTCCCGGAGCCGGAGCGCTGCCCGGGACAGGCGTAGCTTCCGGATGTACTCCGTGGGAGTCAGCCCCAGCTGCTCCCGGAACAGCCGGTAGGCGTACCAGGGAGAAAACAGGGACACTTGAGCCAGATCCGACAGCCGGATCTCCCGTTCCAGATTCGCTTCGATGTATTCCTGCATCCGCTGTACCGCCAAAATCTGTTCGCGCATATCCTTCGCCTCCTTACGGAACCCATTTTACCGCATATCCGGTTTT
>CAMFFO010000241.1 GCA_945949735.1 uncultured Clostridia bacterium
GAAGGGTCACGGTATTCCGGGAAAAGCGGGATATGGACTTGGTGATGATGTGATCGATCTTTCCGGCACGGCAGTCGGTGAGCATCCGCTGGAAGTTCTCCCGGCTGTCTCTGGTGCCGGTCTTGGCTTCGTCGGCGTAAACGCCCACATACTCCCAGCCGTGATGGTGGCGGATGTAGGTGCTGTAATGATCCACCTGGGCCGCCAGGGAGTGGAGCATGGCGTCCTTGCCGCTGGACACTCTGGCGTATGCCGCCACCCGGAGGGGCTTGGGCATCCGGGGTGCAAATTGGATTTGTTCTACGGTTCTTGACATGGTATCCTCCTTTGTATCAAGTATCGTCAGCTACATATATTGCTCGTTTCGGAGGATATAGCAAGTCCATATAGTGACGAATTTCAAATGAATATACTGTCCTGTTTCAGGCCGGTTTTCATGGCGAGAACGGCGTTTGCCCGGTCGCGGGTTTGGGCATCCAGCTCTCCCTCCCGGCAGAGATTATCCAGCATTGCGCAGAGTATCCGATACCGAATGAGATCTTCTTGCGTCGGCGTAACAGGGACGGGAGCAGTATTTGCGTTTCCGGTTGCCATAGCTGATAAACTCCTTTCCGCAGTATTCGCAGGTCAGATGGTAATAGGCTTTTCGCTGCACCTTCTCCGGGTGGGCGTTCCACCAGGCGTTCCGGCACTTATCGGAGCAGAAGTATTTGGCCTTTCTGCCCTTCACCTGGAGAATGGGCTTTCCGCACTGGCGGCATTCGACCCGGACAGCATCCTCCGGCGGGTGGCGGCGGATGTAAGAACGAACGGTATTGACGGAGATCTGAAGGGCGAGCGCAATGTCCATGGCGGTCTTGCCACGGCTGCGCATGACATTCAGAATTTCGATTTCATGTTTGGTCATATTGAAACCTCCCGGATTTGATTTTTGGGTAATTCCCCTTTTGAATTTGCGATTTTGTGCGTGAGACCCCACGCCCGTTGTCCGGCGATGAAGGCACAGAGATTTGACCCGCCCCTGCCGGGTTATTCCCTCAGAAACTTATGCGAATTCGCGCATGAGGCCCCACGCCCGTTGTCCGGACAAGAAGCCCCGGAGATTATGACCGCCCCTCCCCGGCGCCATCCTCCAGCACAGCCGGATTGGTCAGGTAAACCTCCGAGGGCTTTCTTCCCGCTCCGTGGGCGGGTGGCAGCGGCTTGGCGGCAAGATAGCCGTATTCGCACAGCCGATCCAGCACAGGCTGCAGACTCTCGGCGGTCTTGAACCGGCGGCACAGCCGCATGGCATCCCGGCGGGAGAACTCCGTAAGCCGCTCCCGTTTGATGGCGGAGAGCAGATACTGGGCGTTCTTGTTTACGGCATCGGCACCCATGAGGGAATATGCGGCTTTGGCGTGTTCCAGAAAGTATCTGCCGATGGTAACGGCATTCTCCATGGTTTCTCTGTCGACAGAGTCGAACATGGAGTCCTTGGGATATTTCATGACGTGCAGAATGCCGCTGATACGCAGGACGGAACCCACGAACTTACCCGCCCAGTCAGGGATCTCTGCCAAGTCTCCTTTCAGTCGGCCTTCCACCTCGTTGAACAAGGTTTCCAGCACTTCCTGGGCACCATCGTCCAGGCTGATTGGCTGCTGCTCGTTGTCGCTGGAAAGAATGGCCTCGATCAGATCCTGATACCTGACTCTGACACCTTCCGGGATTGGTTCCGTGGAGAAAGAACGACTGCCAACGGTAGATTTTGGCATGGAGTACAGGAATCGGGCGGTGAGGCCACGACCACGGAAGGTGTTGTTGCTCATCAGCCCGTTCAGCACTTCCGGCTGCACTGCCAGCACCATGGTCAATGCCGGGTGGATAATGCTCTCGCTGGCTCTGCCGATGCGGTCGACCCGGATGGTATCACCACTGTGACCTTTGAGGAATACATCGATATTCACATTGCGGCTGTACAGGCCGCTGATGATATCGAAGATACCGCCCTCTGCGGAAACCACCGCCGCACAACCGTTGTTCTCGGCCAGAACGGAAGTCAGCTTTTCGGAGGTCACATCGTCCACGAAGAGTCGGAGCGGTTTCACCGGTTCGTATTCGGCTATTTCTTTGGCCTTGTTCTTGATATCTTCCTCGGTTGCTTTGCCCTTGGATGCCCGCTCCACCAGACTGCGCTTCTCCTTTTCCAGCTTGCTCAGTTCCATTTGGCTTTTGACGATTTCCGGGCTGCGCCGTTCGTTTTCCGTTTTTTCAAATACTTCCACCGGGCGGATCATCATGGACAGCACCGAGGATTTTCGCTCTGCCGGGGGAAGGATGACGACTGTGTAGGTGTTGAGGGGTTCTGCCCAGTCCGCATTGCCCCGGATGAAGTATTTTCCCTGGCTGCACAGGGACACAACGCCCAGAGCCTCCACCGCCGCCATATCCACAGAGGTCTGGGTGGATTCCGCCACCGCCAGCACATAGCGGCGAATGACCTCCGGTAATGCGTCCACGGGAAATGTGGGAAGGTCATATTCATCAAAGGGGATGGGCGTGTCCCAGACTACGGGGCCGGTACTGTTGTAAGCATCCGGTGGGACATACCCGGGCTGCTTGCAGATTTTGGCATAGAGCCGTTGCTTTCCTGCCCAGATGCTTTCCAACTCCCGCTCCTCCAGGGGTGGGGAGCATTGCTCGGCAGCCTGGAGGAACAGCTCTTTTGCCTCCGGGGTATCGCCGTACCGTTTGATGATCCTGGCTCCGATCCGGGACATGGTGCTGTTACGGCTCCCCTCAGGAATGGTGTGCCCCATGTTGGCAAAAGCCTGTTCGTTCTCCAGGTCATCCAGAAAGGCATTCAGGGTAATCGTGCCGGGGTGATAGATGACCTGGGGATCTTCCGTGCCGAACAGGAACCGGGCGGCATCCATGGCGTTGGCATCGAAGAATGGAAATGCCGCCAACAGGCGCTGCTTCAGAGCCGTATAGCGGTCTGCATCCTGCTCCGGGTCAATAAGGAACACGATATGAAACCGGGGACGGGCGCTTTTCTCGCCTTTGGGCTTCATGTGGTGGCGACTGTAATGCAGCACATAGGGAACATCGGCAAAGAGGTCTGCAATGTCCTCCGGGGTGACCCAGTCCGCTGCTATCTCGGAGTGGTCGTTGTCACAGTCCCCGGGCAGGGCGTTGGCAACCTCAAAGTTTGCGGTGTTTCGATAGTTGTTTTTGTACCGGGCGCAGACCATGTCTGTGGCAAAGGCCAGCTTCGCGGAGAA
>CAMFFO010000242.1 GCA_945949735.1 uncultured Clostridia bacterium
CGACCAGTGTGCGCACTGGTCTCGCAATGACAGCATTATTTCAAACACCAATTTGTCTGCCTGATGCGCCTATCAGGCAAGGCTTATTCTGAGAAAAATCCGCGCCCCGGATTTCCGGGGCGCGGATTTTTGGGGATCACAGAAAGCGATCCAGCTCCTCCAGGAGCTTTCGGATGTCGATGGGCTTGGGAATGTGGCCGTTCATGCCGGCGGCAAGGGCGGCCTGGCGATCCTCCTCAAAGGCATTGGCGGTCATGGCCAGAATCGGAATGGACGCAAGCTCCGGATTGGAAAGCGACCGGATGGCCCGGGTGGCGGCATAGCCGTCCATATGGGGCATCTGAACGTCCATGAGGATCAGGTCGAATTCTCCAGGGGAAGAGCAAGCCACCAGATCCAGCGCCTGGCTGCCGTCCGGGACGGTGACCACGGTGATGCCCAGATCCTTCAAAAGCTCCTGAGCGATCTCCCGGTTCAGCGCGTTGTCCTCCGCCAGCAGAATCCGTTTCCCGGCGTAATTCCCGTCGATCCTGTCGTCGGGAGAGGCCGCGGCATCCCCCGGCGCGATGGGAAAGGTGAATTGAACGGTGAACACCGTACCCTCCCCGGGGGCACTGTCCACATTGATGGAGCCGCCCATCATGCTCACCAGATTCTTCACGATGCTCAGACCCAGGCCCGTGCCCTGGATACCCGCCTCCGTGGAGCTGCGCTCCCGCTCAAAGACATCAAACATCCTGGGAAGGAACTCCTTATCCATGCCGATGCCCGTGTCCCGCACCGTGAGCGTATAGTCCGCCATGCCCTGGATTGCCCGGGTCTGGGTGAAGGATACCAGGACCTTTCCCCCGGGCGGTGTAAATTTCAGGGCATTGCCGATGAGATTGATGGAAATCTGCTCCAAACGCAGGCTGTCGCAGAGGATGCGGTCGTCGCGGACATCCACCTGGGTGATGAATTCGATGCCCGCATGGGCCATGCTCTCGGAAAACAGATCCCGGATGCTCTCCACGCCGTCCCGAATACTGGATGGAGCGGGCTGGAGCGTGGTTTTGCCGCTTTCGATCCGGGCCAGATCCAGAATGTCATTGATGATTTTCAGCAGAAGCTCCCCGGAACGGCGGATCTTCGACAGATAGTCCCGGACGGAGGCGGGATCATCCATGTGGCGATCCGCCAGATCCGCAAAGCCGATGATGGCGTTCATGGGGGTGCGGATGTCGTGGGACATATTGAACAGGAAGATGCTTTTGGCCCGGTTGGCCTTTTCCGCCGCCTCCATGGCGGCCTTCAGGGCACTTTGGCGCGCGATTTCCTCCTGCCGGGCGTCGGTGATATCCTGGACGGCCAGGAGCGCTTTGATGGGTGAACCCTCCCGACGCTCCACACACACGGCAAACAGCCGGATCCAGGTGTCCTGATCCTCCGTAGACTGGTATTCCAGCCGCAGCTCCGGTTCACCGGCTTTCAGCTCCTTGCGCAGCTTCTCCGGGGAGAGGAACCGCCGCAGCTGCTCCCGGGACTCCGGGTCCTGAACCTGGTTCAGAACACAGCGCTCCAGATCGGCGTAAGGGCCTGCCCTGGGAAGGTCGGGCGTCGGAGGCTCCCCATCCAGCAGGCACCGGTAGGTGTCCGCCTCCAGATCCACCAGAATGAACCGCTTAAACAGCTGGGGCGCGCTGTGGATCACATAGTCCATGTCCCGGTTTTCGTCCAGGAGCCGCTTCTTCTCCCGGCGGCTGATGACCAGCAGGAACAGAACATAGCACAGAAATACCCCTATGAGGGATGCTTCCAGCAGAAGGCCGGGGCCGATGGCCTCCCGGTACATCTGCCCGGTGACCATGCCGGGGAAGGTCTGGATCAGGAACCAATCCTCGCCGGAGAGTTTGCGCACGTACCCGTTTCCGGTGCCGGAGTCCGTACGGTAGGTGAAGGAGGTATCCTCTCCGGTCTCCAGGGAGTGGAGGATCCGCCGGGTATTTTCCGGGTCAACGGAGACTTCACCGGCCAGGTAGTCCCGGATGTTTTCAGGGACGCCGAAATCCCCCGGAACACCCTGGTTTCCCGCGATGACGGTTCCGTCCGGCATACACAGAAAGGCCGTGGCGTCCACGCCGAAGAAGGAGGATTGAAGCAGCTCCTTCATCCGCGCCTCCGCCAGGTAAACGCCCCGCAGGACGCCGATGATCTCCCCACGGTACCGCAGAGGGGTGTAAAAATTCACCAGGGTTTCGCTGGTGATCCGGGATTGGGGAGTGACGGAGATCCCGGAATGTCCCGCCATGCCCTCCAGATAGTAGTCCCGATCCTGCGCCTCGTTGTAGCGGCCGTCGGAGGCAATGTTCTTCCCCTCGCCGTCCACATAGCGGACATAGTCGAAGGGGGTATGCTCCTCCAGCTCCAGCAGCTGCTCCGGGGTGACCTGATCGGAGCTCAGGGTGGCGCTGAACCAGTAGGAGAGCATCTCGATCTGCTCCATGGCCTCAGCCAGCACCTTGTCCAGCTGCTCGGCCTTCTGGATGGCATTGTCCTGGGCATAGCTTAAGTTCTGGCGAAGAATCCGTTCCCTGTTCAGGTAGGCAAAGCTGATAAAAAGCAGAATCGTCGCCAACAGGGCCGCAGCCCAGAGAAGAAGCTGCGGCAGGATGTTCTTTTGCCTGGGAAGGGGCTTTTTCACGGGAGCTTCCTCCTCTCGGACAAAGATCAGGATTGGCTGCGGGGGATAAGGCGGGAAGATAATTTGACGTATAGAATTGACAATTGACAATGAACAATTGACAATTAAGGAATCCCTTCGGGATGATATTTATACAATTCGTGCCAATCGGCAATACTCAGCTGCCTGGCAAATTGGTGCTTGAAAAATAACGCTGTCATTGCGAGACCAGTGCGCACACTGGTCGTGGCAATCCCCCGGATCTTCCGGAATCTACGAAAAACGGACAAACGCACTAACAAACCGTCCTGAATTGTTGGGGGATTGCCACACCAGTCTGCGGACTGGTTCGCAATGACAGTTCTATTTTTGTCCTACAAACACCAATTTACCCTTTTCGCACGGTGCATTCTTATGGAAGTATATCACTTTCCCAAAGGATCCACAAGGGCTGACAGAAAAAAACAGGCCAACAGAAAACCCTCCCCGCGGTTCGGAAAGGAATTCCTTTCCAAACCGCGGAGGAGGCTCCTTAGGGCAACACCGCACAATTGCGTCAGCGGATCTCAGCGGATCTTTTGCGCC
>CAMFFO010000243.1 GCA_945949735.1 uncultured Clostridia bacterium
ACGGTGGAGGAGGAGAACTTACCGGCGGCCCAGGCGGTCAGCACGGACATACCGGAGGCGTCGGTGATGATCAGGTTCACGGGCTGGTTGCTGCGCTCCAGCTCGCCGGAAACCAGGAAGTAGGTCAGGGCGAAGTCCACGGTCAGGGCGCAGGGGCTGTTCTCGTCGGCGCCGTTCAGGGGGTAGATCTTGGACTCCACCTTCATGGGCTTCTGAGGATCGGTGAAGATGTTCTGGCGCAGGCCGTACAGAGGCAGGGCCTGAGCATAGGTCATGTTCTCCATGACGATGATGGAGCCGTACTTCTCGGTGAACATGGTGGCGTAGGCGGTCTGCAGGTGGGCATCGCCCTTGGCCAGCTTGGCAACGTTCACGATGGAGGGATAACCGAAGGAGCGGTCGCCGTCCTTGATGGCGGTGCGGCGCACCAGAACCGCGTTCTTCAGAGTCTCCTTGGCGGTGTCGGCGGTGACATCCAGAACCAGGTTCTTGTTGCCCTTGCCCTCCAGCTTCTTCACGGTGTCATACAGAGCCTCCAGATTGGGAGCCCACACGCCCAGGGTCACGCCGGCAGCAGTGGCAACCTCGTTCATGGCCTCCCAGTTGTCGGGGGTGGCTCCGTCCAGGATCACGTCCTTGCCGGCAACGGCCAGGGCCGCCTTGGCGCACTCCACATCCCAGCAGGCGAGAACCAGGCTCCGCCCGGTAGCGGCGGCCTTCTCAACCAGCTTGGCATAGACAGCGGGATCGGACTGCTTGTTGGCGACATAGACAAACTCCACGTACATCCGCTCGCCGATACGCTCGTAGTCCACCTTGGCCATCTCAGCCAGCTTCTTGTCCGCCTTCTCCTCGCCGCAGTCGGTGCAGACGCAGACGGCGAACAGGTTCTTGTTGACCAGGGTCTTTTCGTGACGGAACAGAACGGTCTCGCCGCCCAGCTTGTGGCCGCCCACGGTGATGGTTTTCATGGGAGGCGCGGTCTGCTCGTTGAGCATCGCCTTGGCGTCGTCAGAGAAGTAGGGGCACTTGTCGATGGACACGGCGCCCTGGGCCACCTTCATGCAGAATGCCATACAGGTGGGGCTGCCGCACTCCTTGCAGTTCTTCTTGGGCGACAGCTTAAAAATGTCAAGACCTTTCAAAGCCATTGTATGTATCCTCCTTCCGATTAGACGAGTTCGGTAATGAACTTCTTGATGGTCGCAACCGCCGCGGGATGCCGCATGATCACGGCGTCAGCGCCGCCGGTCAGGTTGGCGGCAGCAGTGGAAACTTCCATACCGATGGCGCGCTCCTCGCGGCTGCCCCAGGCGGGCTCGTCCTCTTCGGAGGCGGAGGATTCCTTCACGCCCCAGGTGTCGGTGGACACGGGAGCGATAATGGGCATCTGCAGGTCGGCGTCGGACTGGGCAAGGGCGGCCAGACGGACGCGATCCAGGGTGGAGGCCACGTACTCGAAGCCGTAGCCCACGGCGGCGGTGCCGATGTTCATGACGATGCTCTCGGGAGCAACGGTCAGACCTTTCAGCATGATGTTCAGCTGCTTGGCCAGGTTGATGTCGTCGGCGGTCTCCGCGCCAACCTTCTGACCATAGGCCAGAGCCACGGAAGCGCCCACGGTCTTGTAGTCCTCGCTGCGGGCGGAGAGCACCAGGATGTTCTTGCCCTGGAGGGCCTCGGCGATCTTGGAGAACAGCTCGCCGTCCTTCTCGATGTTCTTGCAGCCCATGATGACGATGGGCATGGAAACGGCGTCGGCCACAGCCTTGGCATCGGCCACGCAGTCGGCAACACTTCTGTTGGCGCCGTTGGGATCGGCGGACTCGAAGTGCAGCACCAGGAAGTCCGCGCCGGGCATGGTCTCGGCACGCTTGGCGTAGTCGGCCATGGTGGCGCAGCCGGCGTAGAACTCCTTCAGAGCGGGCGCGTCCCAGGAAGCGGCGAGGTCGGAAACCTCGATGCCGATCTTGGGCGCGTTCTCTACAGGCGCGTCGAAGGTGTAAAACGGCAGCACATTCTGACCGCCGATGACGATTGCCTTGTCACCGGTGCCCAGGGTAACGGCGTTGATCCGGCCGTTATAAGGCTGCGTCTTGGGAACGAAAGCCATAATGATAATCCCCCTTGAAAATGTTTGTTTTATTTGAATGCGGAAAACCGCATTGCTGACAGGATTGCTGATTGTTTTTCAAACGCACTGCGTTTTTGCCGTAGGGGAGGCATTCATGCCTCCCGGCAGAATAAGGAATTGTCAACCTGGGCAGTCCAGCCCATAGGTACTCCCATTCAGATGGTACCTATTCGCCGAAAGCCCGGTGGATGCTGCGCAGCAGCGCCGCCGGGAGCCATGAATGGCTCCCCTACAGCATCATGTTAATTACAGTCCGATGGACTGCATAATCCCCTTCAGGGCGGTTTTCATGGGATCGTCCTGAGGGAGCTTTGCCGAGGGCTCGCCCTGGCAGTCGCAGCGGTACACCGCCTCGTCGTGGGGTAGCACGCCCAGCAGCTTCAGGCCGTGCTTCTCGATTTCGGCCTTTACGCCGTCGTCCAGAGTTCCTCCGGGAGCCCGGTTGACGATCAGGCCCATTCTGCCCGGGTTCAGATCCATCTCCTCCACCATTTCGGCAATCCGGGCCACGGCCTGGATGCCCCGGCGGGAGCAGTCGGAGATCAGCAGCAGCGTGTCCACATGGGGAAGGGTTCCCCGCGCCACGTGCTCCAGCCCCGCCTCGTTGTCCATGACGATGTAGGAATAGTTCTTTGCGTACTTGTCCACCTGGGTCTTGAGCACGCCGTTAACATAACAATAGCACCCCTTGCCCTGGGTGCGGCCCATGACCAGCATATCGAAGTCGTCGTCCTCAATGAGGGCGGAGCTGAACTTCATCTCTGCGTAGTCGGCCTTGGTCATGCCCTTGGGAATGGTGCCCTTCAGCTCGGCCTGAGCCATCTCCTCCCGGATCTGTCCCAGGGAAGTCTCCACCTCCACGCCCAGCACCTCGTTAAGGTTGCTGTTCGCGTCGGCGTCCACCACCAGGACGGGCCCGTCGTGCTTGGCGCAGAGGTAATCGATAATCATGCCGCAGGTGGTGGTTTTGCCCACGCCGCCCTTGCCGGCAACCGCAATGGTATGAGGTGTAGCCATAGAAAAGCCTCCAGGTAATGCAAGAATTCCGAACCCGCGCCGCGGATCCAGGAAATATCGTCAGGCCCGCGCCGCCGTCCCCGGGGCA
>CAMFFO010000244.1 GCA_945949735.1 uncultured Clostridia bacterium
TTGAAATGGACAAGGAGGGATCGGTATGACGATGGGAGATGTGATCGACCGGGCGGACTATCTGTGCTGCAACGCTTTCTCCCGGGAGGAAAAGGCCGGGTGGCTGGCCCGGCTGGAATGGATGCTGAAAAGGAACATCCTGGACACCCATGAGGGCGGGCTGACCTTTCAGGAGCCGGGGGAGGATACGCCGCTTACGGCCCCGGAGGGCTTCGAGGGGATGTACCTTCATTGGCTCCAGGCCCAGATCGACCTGCACAGCGGGGAGCCGGAGCGGTACAACGCCTCCATCAGCCTGTTCAACACGGAGTACACGGCCTTTGAAAGCTGGTACAACCGTTCGTATCCTCCCAAGGGGGCGGGGCGGTTTTTCTGGTAGAGGGAGCGTAAGGGACGGAACGTCAAATTGTTGTTTACAGCACTATCACCGTAGGGGCGGATATTATCCGCCCGCAACCTTACCGCATTGATAGCACGCATATTCACCGGAAATGCTCAAAAAACGGAACGTTTCGGGCGGATATTATCCGCCCCTACGGTAGCAACGTAAGGTGCTTGGAAACTGCAAACGCCAATTTTTCTGCATCCTCATGTTCCCTGCTCTCCAAAGAAAGGTGGTAATCTATGCGCTATCCTACCATACCGCCCCGGGAGGTGTCTGCCCAGGCGGTGCAGGTGTTCCGGGGGTACAACCGGAATCTGAAGATCAAGTCCGGAGAATTCCGGGATATGGAAAATCTCACCTCGGACTGCTACCCCGTCCTGTCCCCACGGGGAAAGCGGGGGGTGTACCGCAAGCCCGCCTCGCCCCAGGGGCTCATCGCCAAGGAGGCGCTGTGCTATGTGGACGGGGCGGATTTTATCATCGGGGACGTGAGAATCCCCATGGGGCTTTCCGTGGAAATTGCGGACTGCCCCAAGAAGCTCATCTCCATGGGGGCCTATGTCCTGATCCTGCCGGACAAAATGTACATTAACACCGCCTCCCCGGAGGATCGGGGCTTCCTGGAGGCAAAGGTCACGGTTTCCGGCGTTGAGGCCACCCTGTGCGGCGGGGACGGGGAACCCCTCGCCTGGGTGACCCAGGCCCCGGAGGCCCCGGAGAACGGTTCGCTGTGGATGGACGTAGGAAGCCTCAAGCAGTTTTCCTCCGCCCAGTCCGCCTGGATCCCGGTGACGGATACCCGGGTCAGGCTCTCGGCCCCCGGCATCGGCACGGGGTTTTTCCCCGGGGACGGGGTGAGCGTCCAGGGCTGTGTCGGGCTCAACGGGAACCGGGTGATTCTGGAGGCCCGGGAGGACGCCATCACCCTGGCGGGCCTGATCTGCGAAAACGTTACCCTGGAGGAGCCTGTCACCGTGAAGCGGGAAATGCCGGATATGGACTATGTCACCCAGGCCGAAAACCGGCTCTGGGGCTGCCGCTACGGGGCGGGCCCCGACGGGAAGCCTGTCAACGAAATCTACGCCAGCAAACTGGGGGACTTCCGGAACTGGAACTGCTTCCAGGGACTGTCCACCGACAGCTACCGGGCCAGCTGCGGCAGCGACGGCCCCTTCACCGGGGCGGTGACCCATCTGGGGTACCCCCTGTTCTTCCGGGAGGGGTGTATGCACAAGGTCTACGGCAGCGAGCCCGCCTCCTTCCGGATCCAGACCACGGCCTGCCGGGGGGTGCAGGCGGGGTGCTCCCGGAGCCTCGCGGTGGTGGGGGAAACCCTGATGTACAAATCCCCCGCCGGAGTGTGCAGCTATGACGGTTCCCTGCCCGTGGAGGTTTCCCGGGCCCTGGGTACGCAGCGGTACGCTGACGCCGCGGCGGGGGCCATCGGGGACAAATACTACATCTCCATGGCAAACTCCGCCGGGGAATACAGCCTCTTCGTCTATGACCGGGGGAAAAAGCTGTGGCACCGGGAGGACAGCCTTCACTGCTCGGATTTCTGCGCCTGGGGCGGGGAGCTCTTCGCCATCGACCGGGCCAGCCGGAACATTCTGGGGCTTCTGGGTACCGGGGAGCCGGAGGGGACGGTTTCCTGGATGGCCGAGACGGGGGAGCTGGGCATGGACGCCTCCCGGCGGGAGTACATCTCCAGGCTCAATCTGCGGGTGTCCCTGGAGCGGGGATCGGAGCTGGAATGCCTCATCGAGTACGACGGCAGCGGCCAATGGGAAAGCCTCTGCCGGGTATTCGGCACCCAGCTTCGCAGCCTTCGCATCCCCCTGCGGCTTCGCCGGTGCGACCATATGCGGCTGCGCCTGCGGGGTACCGGCGTGGCCAAGCTCTACGCCATTACCAAAGTTTTGGAGAAAGGAAGCGATCTGTGATGACCGAACCCATCCGCTATCCCAGCATCACCGGAACAAGCCATCAGCAGCAGCTGACGGAGATCAAAAACTATCTGTACCAGCTGGCGGATCAGCTCAACTACATCCTGACCCGGCTGGAGAAGGGGGAGAACCATGGCTGACACCAAGCAGCGCTACCGCTGGGGCTATGAGCCCCGGGAGGATCCGGAATATCAGAAGGCGCTGGGGGCCCTGGAATCGGCCCGGCAGCAGAAGCCTGTCTACCAGAGCCAATATGACGCTCAGGCAAAGAGCCTCTACGACCGGCTGCAGAACCGGGAGCCCTTTCGCTACGACATCGATGCCGATGCCCTGTACCGGCAGTACCGGGATCAGTATACCGCCCTGGGAAGCCGGGCCATGGAGGACACCATGGGCCGTGCCCAGACCATGACCGGGGGCTACGCCAACTCCTATGCCCAGACCGCGGGGCAGCAAGCCTACGAAAGCTACCTGGGCAAGCTGTCGGACGCCATTCCGGAGCTGTACAGCCAGGCCCTGGCGCGTTACCGGCAGGAGGGCAGCGACCTGGAGGATCAGTACCGGCGGGCACAGGAGCTGGGGGAGCAGGACTATGACCGGCACAAGGACGCTCTGGACAGCTACCGCAAGGATCTGAGCTACCTCCAGTCCCAGGCGGATCAGGCCTACCAGCGGGGCTACCAGAGCTATCTGGACGGGTACAGGATGATGGGCGACGCCTATACCCGCCTCGCGGGGCTGATCCAAAGGGGCTACACCCCCACCGCCGAGGAGCTGGAGCAAGCCGGCATGACCCCCGCCCAGGCCGCGGCGCTGCGCAAGTAGGACGGGCAGGGAAATTGGTGTTTACAGTTTTCAAGCACCTTACGTTGCTACCGTAGGGGCGGA
>CAMFFO010000245.1 GCA_945949735.1 uncultured Clostridia bacterium
CCGACTCCGAGTTCATCCGCTTCTCCGCCGCCAACGCCGCCGAGAACGCCAAGGCCATTGTGAAGATGGCCATCGACAACTTCAAGAACCGGAATCCCGACCTGGTGAACATCCCCCAGCTGAAGCAGAACGCCCGGGTGGGCTACTCCGTGGAGGCCATCAAGAAGGTTCTCGACGGCGTTGCCAACTCCCAGCTGGATGAGTTCGGCACCACCAAGCCTCTGATCGAGTGCATCCACTCCGGCGTTATCCGGGGCGCCGTGGCCATGGTCGGCTGCAACAACCCCAAGGTGCGTCCCGACTCCGCCCACATCGGCCTGATGAAGAAGATGCTGGAGAACGACATCATCATCATCGCCTCCGGCTGCGCCGCTCAGGCTGCCGCCAAGGCGGGCCTGATGGATCCCGTCAACGCCAAGGAGTACTGCGGTGCGGGTCTGAAGCGGGTCTGCGAGCTGGCCGGCATTCCTCCCGTTCTGCACATGGGCTCCTGCGTGGATATCTCCCGTATGATGATCCTGGCCTCCGACATCGCCAAGGACTGGGGCATCAACATCTCCCAGGTTCCCGTGGTGGGCTGCGCTCCCGAATGGATGTCCGAGAAGGCCGTCTCCATCGGCAACTACGTTGTGGCTACCGGTATTGAGACCTTCCTGGGCGTGGATCCCTACTCCAAGGGCTCCAGCGAAGTCACCGCCCTGCTGCAGGGTGACCACGGCATCAAGGACTGGGTCGAGGCCCGGTTCGTGGTGGAGACCGATATCGACAAGCTGGGCGACAAGATGATCGAC
The DNA here is from genome assembly GCA_945949735.1 of uncultured Clostridia bacterium. Taxonomy (GTDB): domain Bacteria; phylum Bacillota; class Clostridia; order Oscillospirales; family Oscillospiraceae; genus Faecousia. The sequence continues at coordinate 792 of CAMFFO010000245.1, forward strand.
TGCATCGAAGAAAAGCGCGCCGCCCTGGGCATCTGATTTTAAGATATAAGATATGAGATACAAGATATAGGATATTGTAAAAATCATCGCAAAGCGATACCATATCTCATATCTCATATCTAACATCTCATATCTAAACTTTGAGGTCTTTTCCAATGAAACTAGCGATTACCGGCAAGGGCGGCGTGGGCAAAACCACTCTGTCCTCCACACTGGCCCGGCTCTACGCCGATGAAGGCCGCACCGTACTGGCCGCCGATGTGGATCCTGACGCCAATCTGGGGCTGGCCTTAGGGCTCAGCCAGGAGGAAGTGGATTCCATCATCCCCATCTCCAAAATGCGCACATTGGTGGAAGAGCGCACCGGCGCCTCCGCCGCCAACCAGTTCTACAAGCTCAACCCCTATGTGGCGGACATCCCCGAGAAGTACGCCCGGGAGATCAACGGCGTGAAGCTGCTGGTCATGGGTACCGTGGACGTGGGCGGCAGCGGCTGTGTCTGCCCGGAGCACGTGATGCTCAAAAGCATCCTCGCCAGCCTGACCTACCGCAAGAATGATGTGGTCATCATGGACATGGAGGCGGGGCTGGAGCACCTGGGCCGGGGCACCGCGGCCAACATGGATCAGTTCATCGTGGTCATCGAGCCCGGAGCCCGGTCTGTGCAGACCTACCGCAACGTCAAGCGGCTGGCCTGCGACCTGGGGGTGAAGCGTGTCCGTGTGGTGGCCAACAAGGTGCGCGACGACAAGGATGAAGCGTTCATCCGCTCCGCCATCCCCGCCGGGGATCTGCTGGGCTGTATCCACTATAACCCCGAGATCATGGACGCTGACCGGCAGGGCAAATCGCCCTACGATTTCAGCCCCACGGCAATCGAAGAGATCCGGCGAATCAAGGAAATTCTGGATCGTGACGAACTATGAACATAGGAGGAAATACCGTGACACTTTTTGAAAGAGTATTCGGCGGCAACGACTACAACTATGAGCGTACCGTAGCCGCCGTCAACGAGGCCATCGCCGCCAACGGCGAGGGCTGTGCAGTGGCTTTCCCCAACACTGCCTACAGCCTCCCCTGCTACTATGGCATTACCGGCGTAAAAATCACCACCCTGGGCGAAATGAAGGCCGCCCTGGAGGGTACCGTCAAGGGCATGATGACCCGCAACAACCGTCTGCAGGACGCCTTCGACAGCGGCATCGCTTCCGCTCTGTGCGCCGAGTTCCTGGAGGCTCTGAAGTACCTGAACGGCGCCGAGCCCTATGCCGAGCCTGAGATGGGCCACCTGACCGACGCCTTCGTCCGGAACCTGGGCGTGCCCCTGGTCACCGGCGACATCCCCGGCGTGGCCGTCATCCTCGGCGGCGCTGAAGACCCCGCGGAGACCGTGGCTCTGGCCAAGTCCTACCAGGCCCAGGGTATTCTGGTGACCCTGACCGGCGACTCCATTAAGCACTGCTATGACGCCGGCATGAAGCTGGGCGAGAGCGTCCGCGTGGTGCCCCTGGGCTACGAAATGCAGTCCGTCATCCACGTGGTGTCCGTCGCCATCCGTGCCGCTCTGATTTTCGGCAACATCACCCCCGGCGACTACAAGAGCCTGTACAAGTACACCATGGACCGCGTCCGGGCCTTCGTCAACGCCTACAAGCCCCTTTCTGACGAGATCGTGTCCTACGGCGCCGGCGCCATCTGCCTGGGCTTCCCCGTCATCTCCAACGAGACCGAGAATATGTTCCGGGTGCCCAAGTCCCTGATCCAGCAGCTGGATACCTCCAAGTGGAACGCCACCTCTCTGGAGGCCCGGGACATCAAGCTGAAGATCACCAACATCGACATTCCCGTGGCCTTCGCCACCGCCTTCGAGGGTGAGATCATCCGCCGGGGCGATATGCAGGTGGAGGTGGACGGCTCCCGTGTGGACTGCTTCGAGCTGGTGCAGACCCGGGAGGCCGCCGATGTGGAGGATCACAAGATCGTGGTGGAGGGCCCCGAAATCGACGACATCCCCGTGGGCTCCAAGATTTCCCTCAGCTACACCATCGAGGTGGCCGGCAAGGCCATGCAGCCCGACTTCGAGTCCGTTATGGAGCGGAAGATCCACTCCTGGATCAACTGCATCGAGGGCGTCATGCACACCGGCCAGCGCGACATGATCCGTGTGCGTATCAGCAAGGCCGACTTTGAGGCGGGCTTCAAGTTCCGGCACCTGGGCGAGGTGCTCTACGCCAAGGTCAAGAGCGAGTTCGAGGCCGTTGTGGACAAGTGCCAGGTCACCATCGTGGTGGACGCCGAGAAGAACAAGGCTCTCCGGGCTGCCGCCAACGAGGTCTTTGACAAGCGTGACGCCCGCCTGAGCTCCATGACCGACGAGTCCGTGGATCAGTTCTACACCTGCATCATGTGCCAGGCCTTC
>CAMFFO010000246.1 GCA_945949735.1 uncultured Clostridia bacterium
CGGGCGGATAATATCCGCCCCTACGGTGATAGTGCTGTAAACAACAATTTATCTAACCAACCTTTCCCACTGAGGTGATCTTATGCTTACCCGTTACCTGTCCGCAGATGACCCCAGCACTCCCGCCATTGCGGCAGACCTGATCCGCCGGGGGGAGCTGGTGGCCATTCCCACGGAAACCGTCTACGGCCTGGGAGCCGACGGTCTCAACGAGGAAGCCGTGGCAAAAATCTTCCAGGCCAAGGGCCGGCCCCAGGACAATCCCCTGATCCTCCACGTGGCCAAGGCGGAGGATATGGAGAAGTTCTGCCACAGTATCCCCCAGGCGGCCTATCAGCTGGCCAAAGCCTTCTGGCCGGGCCCCCTGACCATGGTGCTGCCCGCCCGGGACATTGTTCCCAAGCGCACCACCGCGGGGCTCTCCACCGTTGCCGTCCGCTGCCCCGACAGCGACGTAACCCGGGAGATCATCCGCCTGTCCGGCGTTCCCATCGCCGCCCCCTCCGCCAACATTTCCGGCAAGCCCTCCACCACCACCGCCCAGCACGTCCTCCACGACCACGACGGAAGAATCGCCGCCGTGGTGGACGGCGGCCCCTGCCGGGTGGGTGTGGAGTCCACCATCGTGGATCTGACCGAGGAGCGGCCCCGGCTGCTTCGTCCCGGCGGGGTCACCCCCGAGCAGCTTCTCGCCCTGCTGGGGGACCTGGTGGTGGACAGGGCCGTCACCGCCCAGATTGACAAGGATGCCGTGGTAAAAGCCCCCGGCATGAAATACCGCCACTATGCCCCTTCGGAGCCGGTGATCATCGTCTCCGGATCCCGGGAGAAGGCCGCGGCCTACATCCGTAGCCACTTCACCCCCGGCGACCGGGTGCTGTGCTTTGAGGAGGAGCTGCCCCTCTACCAGGGTCTGAATCCCCTGCCCTATGGCCGGGAAGCCGATGTATCCACCCTGTCCGCCGGTCTTTTCGCCGCACTGCGGGAGCTGGACGATCCAAATATTCACCAGGTCTATGCCCGCTGCCCCGTGGGAGGCGGCATTGCCTACGCCGTTCAGAACCGGCTGAAAAAAGCCGCCGCTTTCCACATTGTCGACGCGGAGGAAACGCTATGATTCTGGGCATCACCGGCGGCAGCGGCTGCGGAAAGACCACCCTTCTGAAGCAGGTTCAGGCTCTGGGCGGCCTGGTTCTGGACTGTGATGAAATATACCACCGTCTCCTGCGGGAGGATGAAGCACTTCTCCGCGCCATCGGGGCCCGGTTTCCCGATACCGTGTCGGAGGGAACCCTACAGCGCAAAAAGCTGGGACAGCAGGTTTTTTCCGACCCCCAGGCTCTGGAGGACTTAAACCGGATCACCCACGCGGCGGTAAAGCAGGAGGTGCTCCGGCTGCTGGAGGGAAATCCAAAGCTCGCGGCCATTGACGCCATCGCCCTCTTTGAGGGGGGCCTTGGGGAGCTGTGCGATCTCACCGTGGCCGTCACCGCCCCCCGGGAGGATCGGGTCAAGCGGCTCATGGCCCGGGATGGTATCCCCAGGGAGTATGCCGAGAAGCGTCTGGACGCCCAGCACAGCGACGCCTGGTTCCGGGAGCGCTGCGATTATGCTCTGGAAAATACAGGGAATCTTCCGGATTTCCAGGCGGAATGTCTTGCATTTTTACATTCCATAGGTATAATGGAGTGAGAATTCCACGAAAAAGGAGAAAGAGACATATGACCACTGAAGAACTGCGTACCTCTCTGCTGGCCGCCCCCAAAAACGGCTATACCCGTCTGAAAGAGGGCCAGCGGGAGGAAATGGAAAGCTACTGCCGGGACTACCGGGCGTTTATGGACGCCTGCAAAACCGAGCGGGAGGCCACTGCCTGGGCCGTGGCTGAAGCGGAGAAGCGGGGCTTCAAGCCCTTCACTCCCGGCATGGACGCCAAGCCCGGGGATAAAATCTACTACAACAACCGGGACAAGTCCATCGCCCTGGCGGTGGTGGGCAGCGAGCCCCTGAGCCGCGGCGCCAACATCTGCGCCGCCCATGTGGACTCCCCCCGGATGGACGTGAAGCCCAACCCTCTCTATGAGGACACCGAGATCGCCTACCTCAAGACCCACTACTACGGCGGCATCAAGAAGTACCAGTGGCCCACCGTGCCCATGGCCATCCACGGTGTGGTCTGCCGGAAGGACGGAACCCGGGTCACCGTCACCATCGGCGAGGATCCCTCCGATCCCATCGTTATGGTCACGGATCTGCTGGTGCACCTGTCCGCCGACCAGATGCAGAAAACCGCCGCACAGGTCATCGCGGGCGAGCAGCTGAACGTGCTGCTGGGCACCGAGCCCCTGGAGGGTGAGGGAAGCGATCTTGTGAAGCTGCACATGATGAAGCTTCTCAACGAGAAGTACGGCCTTGTGGAGAGCGACTTCCTCAGCGCGGAGCTGACCATCGTCCCCGCGGGGCCCTGCCGCGAAGTGGGCCTGGATCGGAGCCTGCTGGGCGCCTACGGCCATGACGACCGGGTCTGCGCCTTTGCCGAGCTGTACTCCCTCTTCGCCATCGAGAATCCTGCCAAAACCGCCGTGTGCATCCTGGCGGACAAGGAGGAGATCGGCTCCGTGGGCATCTCCGGTATGCAGAGCCACTATTTTGAGCACTTTATGGGCACTCTGTGCGACGCTCAGGGCGTGAAGCTGGAGGATTGCTTCGCCGCCTCCTTCTGCCTCAGCGCCGACGTATCCAACGCCTACGATCCAAACTTCCCCGAGACCTGCGACCTGCGCAACAACGCCAAGCTGAACTACGGAATCTCCATATGCAAGTACACCGGCTCCCGTGGCAAGGGCGGCTGCTCCGACGCCTCCGCCGAGGCCATGAGCCACATCCGCACCACCTTTGAAAAAAATGATGTGATCTGGCAGATCGCCACCCTGGGCAAGGTGGATCAGGGCGGCGGCGGCACCGTGGCGGCCTACATGGCCAACCGGAACATCGTCACCGTGGACGCGGGCGTGCCCGTCCTGAGTATGCACGCCCCCATGGAGCTGGTCTCCAAGCTGGACTGCTATGAAACCATGCTTGGCTGCAAGGCCATCTACCTGGCGTAACCCTCTTCCCGCTCCCCCCACCGGGGGAGCGGGTTTTCTTTGCGCTGCAAATTGGTGTTTACAGCACTATCACCGTAGGGGCGGATATTATCCGCCCGCAACC
>CAMFFO010000247.1 GCA_945949735.1 uncultured Clostridia bacterium
TGGCAATCCCCCGGTTAGAAGGGAAATGTACCGAAAAGTACCCGAAAAATGGGGGCCGACGCGATTTTTGGCGGTAATCGATACCTGGTTCCATGGGGCCGGGGGATTGCCACACCAGTGTGCGCACTGGTTCGCAATGACAGCATTTTTTGGCTCGCATTTTCAAACACCAATTTGTCGTACTGCGTCGTACTGCTGAGTTAACCCGATAAGCATATTATGTTTTATCCCGAAGGGATTCCTTAATTGTCAATTGTCAATTGTTAATTATCAATTATAAACACCAATTTGTCAGTCTGCCGAGTAAAACTCCGGAATTGTCAGTTGTCAATTGCCAGTTCCTTCAGCTCCAGGACGCATTTCAAAACATGCCTGGCGCAAAGCTGCAGCTCGCCCAGGGTGATACCCTCGGGCTTGCCGTAGGTTTCCAGCAGCGTTCCGTCGGGCCGGAAGCTGTGGTCATCAAAGCAGGTTCCCCCGGGCATCAGCACATCCACCCGGGCGCGGACCCGGTAGGCGTTGTCCCGAAGCTCCGGGAACTCCGGCGAGGCGGCGCTCCGCATCCACCAGTCGGTAATCACATTCCCCTGATAGCCCCACTCCCCCCGGAGAATGGTCTGCACCAGATCATAGTGATAATGGCCCCAGACGCCGTTGATTTTATTGTAGCTGGTCATAATGTTCTTCGGGGCGGCTTCTTTCACGCAGATTTCAAAGCCCCTCAGGTAAATTTCCCGCAGCGCCCGCTGGGACACCACGGAGTCGTTAAACTGCCGTCGGGTCTCCTGGTTGTTGCAGGCGAAGTGCTTGGGGCAGGCGCTGACCCCCTGGCTCTGGACGCCCCGAACCACGGCGGCGGCGATTTTGCCGGAGACATAGGGGTCCTCGGAGAAATACTCAAAGTTCCGTCCGCACAGGGGGCTGCGGTGGATGTTCATGCCGGGAGCCAGCAGCACGTCGCTGCCCCGGTCAACCATCTCCCGTCCCACATGGGCGAAGAGGTTCTCCACCAGCTCCAAATCGAAGGTGCAGGCGAGAAGCGTTCCGATGGGAAGCAGGGAGCAGGAATCGTACAGCCGGATGCCGGAGGGGCCGTCGGTGGTGACAACAGGCGGCACGCCCTTGTCCCGGAGGGATTCCGTCACCCCGCCGAAGATGCCCGCATTCCCCCGGGCGCCCCAGGGATGGCCCATGACATAGGCCCCCCGGGAAATGGCCTCCAGCTCGTCCAGGCTCAGCTGGGCAGTGAAGTCCTCCAGGCTTACCCGGCCCTCCTTCACGTCCCGGAGCTTCCAGCCGCAGTCGCCGGTGATGGGCTTCCCCTCCGGCAGGGCGGCGAGAATCCGATCTTTCAGATTGACGGTTTTTCCCTGCGCCATCCCCGCGCCCTCCCGGGTCAGAATGGGGAAGGGCTTCTCCGGGGCAGCGGCCTCGGTCAGCGTCTGAATGACCCGGGTTTCCGTTACGGTGTAGGTTCCCGCTTCTTTGGCAGCCCGGACGTCCTCACCCACATACAGCCGGTAGTCCCCCTGCAGCAGCACATAGCAGTTTTTGTGCCCGGTATCGCCTCCCTCGTCAAAGGAGCTGAGCCGGTATTCATCGGTGCAGAGGGTCAGCTCCTGCTGCTCCCCGGGGGCCAGCAGCCTGGTTTTCCCGAAATCCTGGAGCTCCCGGGCGGGATTTCCAAGAGCGCCGCAGGGCTTTTCCGCAAAGAGGAACAACGTGTCCCTGCCGGGGCGGGGGCCGGTGTTGGTGACCCGCACCCGGAATTCCAGGGGATTCCCGCCGGGAAGCACCTCCCGGGAGAAGCCGGTGTAGCTGAGGCCGTAGCCGAAGGGGTACAGCACCCGCTCCGGGGCGAAGGTCTCAAACCACCGGTAGCCAACGTAGATATCCTCGTAGTATTCGTTCCGCTCCAGTCCGCCAAAATGCGCAGCCGAGGGGTAGTCGGCATAGGTCAGGGCTACGGTGTCCGTCAGACGGCCCGAGGGGTTCGAAGCGCCGCAGAGAATATCCGCCACCGCGTTGCCGCTCTCCATACCCCCCTGCCAGGCGATGAGCACCGCCCCGAAGGGGTATTCCTTCACGAAGCCCAGATCCATCACTGCGCCGATGTTCAGCACCAGCACCGCGTCGGAAAAGCGCTCCGTCACCAGCTTCAGCATTTCCCGCTCCTGACCCGTCAGGTAGAAGCTGCCCTCCTCCAGAGCGTTCTCCCGATCCTCGCCGGAGGATCGGCCAATCACCACCACCGCGGAGCCGGAAACCTCCGCCGCCCGGGCAACCTGCTCCCGGGTAAGGGGCATCTCCGGATAGAACCGGGGCCAGGTGCCCCACTCCTCACAGCCCACGGGATGATCGGCGCACCACCGCTCATAGATTTGCGCCAGCTCCTCGTTGACCGTAAGCGTTTCGCAGCGGCGCAGGCCCTCCAGCAGCCCCACCTGGTATGGCATATTCACATCGCCTCCGGAGCCGTAGCCGGTGCAGAACCAGTTCACCTGGCACCTGCCGAATACGGATATCCTGCTCCCCTCCGGGAAGGGCAGCGCCCGGTTTTCCAGCAGCACCGCCCCCTGGGCGGCAGCGTCACGCAGCAGCTCCGGCATTCCCGGGGTGATTTTCTTTTCCGGATTGTGATGCGCCTGCTCCTGAGCCAGCAGCGCGCCTAAGATTTCCTCTTTTTTCATGGTTTTTATCGTCTCCATTTCTTCCAACAGTGGATAAATTGGTGTTCAGGTTATCGGGTTAAAACAGCAAACCATCCAGCAATCACTTGCTGGGATGCCACCGTAGGGGCGGCTATCAGCCGCCCGAAACCTTACGGCTTCCAAAGCACCCCGTTTTGCCGGAAACGCGCAATGATTGAGCCCTTTCGGGCGGCTGATAGCCGCCCCTACGGTAGTAACGTGAGGTGTTTCCATGGATGCTGTTCTAAGCCGATAGCCTTAATTGGTGTTTGTCGCTTCGCTCCAGTTGACAGGGGAAAGTTGACAGTTGTGGTATCCCCCTCGGGGATGAAATTGAAATAATGATGTTGGAAAACGCCATACTTCATGCAGAAATGTGCGGCAGGTCTGGCTATGGACGGATCTGCCGCTTCCACTGGAAGAAAAGATGAGCGAAGCTGATCATTACCATCTGTATCCGATGTTCCTGACATGGTTTTTATACCAGAACCATCGCTGCAATTCCGTTTACAGT
>CAMFFO010000248.1 GCA_945949735.1 uncultured Clostridia bacterium
CCTCCTGCGTGATAACTTCCTCACCGATTTTCATATCCTGCAAATGCAGCACATATACCACAGCACAGCCCACCAAAAGCAGCATCAGCGCAATCACAGCGGCGATCAGCCACATTTTCCGTGTGGACAGGCGCTTGACCTGCGCTTTCTGTTTTCCCTGACGGAATTCCTCCGCACTGATCACATACGAATCCTTTACGCTTCCAAAGCCAACCAGCAAATCTATCGCTTTCATACATATCCCTCCTCACTGAGCTTTTTCCGCAGTTTTCCACGCAGCCGATGGAGCATGGAAGTTACCTTGCTCTGGCTGGAACCGGAAACCTCAGAAATGGTCTGGATAGAATCCAGATACCAGTACCGACACAGAAACACATTCCGCTCTGCCTCAGGCAGAGAAGAAAGAAACGCATTGAGAATCCGTGTCAATTCCTTTTTCGCCAGCTCGGTTTCCACATTTTGGGTGTCCACGCATTCTTCCAATTCATCAAGTGCGAGAATGATTTCACCACCGCCCCGCTTTTTGGCATTGAGCTTCCGCCAGCGGTCAATGGAAATGTGCCGGGTCATTTTGGCAAGAAAAGCGTTCAGGAAGTTGGGCCGCCGGGGCGGAATCGTATTCCACGCCGCCAGATATGTATCGCTGACGCTCTCCTCCGAATCCTCCCGGTTGGAGAGAATGTTGTAGGCGATGCTGTAACAGTAACCGCCGTACTTTTTGTCTGTTTCTTCAATCGCTTGCTCTGACCGCTTGAAGAACAAGGCAATGATATCCTGATCCTCCAAGGAATCACCTCCAGTTGTCTGTCTATTTTATAACAAAGGGTTTCACTTGTATAGGCGTAAAATAGTAAGGGTATATTGCATCTGTTACAAAAAATTGGTTCAAAAAACTTGTGTGATTTGATTTTACTGGAAATGGGAAGGAAATAACGCGCTGTCTGTAGGGTGCGGTCATGACCGCACCGCAAAGGTTATGGGATAGAGCAGTAGCGTTTTCCAAAAAACCTGCCATTATGCAGTCGCAACCTGGGCGGTGCGGTCATGACCGCACCCTACAGAGGGCACTGGCAAACAACCCGGGTGTTTTCAGAGTGGATCCTGCGCCCCGGGGAATGCAGACAAGGGAATCGAGCGCTCAAACACACAAACTTTTTCCTTAAGGCGTAAATTCTATAAAAAATCTGGACCTCACATTCCTGTGAAGTCCAGCTTTCCTTAACTTCATGACATAGCCCGCTACAGGCTTGGTTCAAAATCTTCACCCTTTGGTTTTTGCTCACTCCGGGCGCACCTATAAGCAACCACCGACCCGGAATCCGGGTCGGTGGTTAAGGACGGTATTTACTTCAGACCAGCCTGGGACAGCAGTGCGGGAATCTTGGACTCCCAGCCAAGAGACATGATGTGCACGCCCTGGCAGTAGGGCTTGCACTCCCGGATGATCCGGGCGGCGATCTCCACGCCGGTAATACCGGCCTTGGCCTTTTCCTTATCGGCCTGGAGCTCCGCGATCAAGTCGTCCGGAATGTGGACACCTGCCACATTGTTGTTCATGAACTTGCACATACCCGCGGACTTGGGGATGATGATGCCAACCTGGACAGGCTTGCCGAACTGCTTGGCCTGCTCCATGAATTTGATGAACTTCTCAGGCTCAAACACAGCCTGGGTCTGGAAGAATTCGGCGCCGGCCTTCACCTTGCGCTCCATTTTCACCAGCTGCGCGTCCACGGAGTCGGAGCAGGGAGACACTACCGCGCCCTTGGCAAACTTGGGAGGCTCCCCTACCAGAGCGTTGCCGCCCAGATCCACGCCGGTTTCAAGCAACCCTGCGGTGTGCAGCAGGGAAACGGAATCCAGGTCAAACACGGGCTTTGCCTGGGGATGGTCGCCCAGCTTGGTATGATCGCCGGTGAGGCAGAGAACGTTGTCGATGCCCAGCATGGCGGCGCTGAGCAGATCGGACTGGAGGGCAATGCGGTTCCGGTCACGGCAAGTAAGCTGGAAGATGGGGTTCAATCCGGCATCCTTCAGCACCTTGCAGGTGGCGAGAGACCCCAGACGCATGACGGAGGACTGGTTGTCCGTGACGTTGACGAAGTGGACACCGGACAGGTATTTCTTTGCCTCTTCCACCATGCCGTCAATATGAATTCCTTTGGGAGGGCCGACCTCGGCAGTAACTACAAATTCACCGTTGTCAAACAGTTCCGTAATTCTCATAATTCTATACGCTCCTAATTTATTCAGATTCTTTGGCGGACTTGGTAGCCTCGTCGGTGTTGAAGTCATGCATTTGGGTGGGGCACCGCAGAACATCCAGACGCCCCTGGGCCTTCAGACGCTGAATAATGCGTTCCCAGCCGCATTCCATATCGGGGCATACCTCGCATTTGCCGTCCTTTGTGCCGCCGCAGGGACCATTGACCAGGCTCTTGGAGCAGGCAGTGATGGGGCAGATTCCGCCGGTCAGATTCAGGAAGCACTCGCCGCACTGACCGCAATCGTACTCCAGGGGGGTCACACCCTGGAAGCCGGGCAGTTCAACGGTATCACAGCAGGCGTAAACAGGCTTGTCCTCCAGTACCTCGGAAATGGTCTGTACACCCACGCCGCAGGAGAACACCAGCACGGCATCCGCCTCGGCGATTTTCGCCATGGGAGCGCGCAGCCGCAGGGCAAGCTCCGCAGGATTGCAGATATAGTCGGTGGTGAGGATCCCAACAACCTTTCCTTCGTCAGCCAGCTTCTTCTGCAGCGCCTTCGCCGCTTCCTCGGGGAAGCCGACTTCCTTACAGCCGTGACAGTTGATGATGAAAACCTTGCCGGAAGCCAGGGAAGCAATCGCTTCTTCAGATTTCAGTTTTGTGATTAACATATGTTTGCTTCCTCCCCTTATTTCTTCTTCAGCAGAGGCGCGATCATACCCTTGGCGGCGTTGATCTTGGACACCAGGGGGATCTTGGACGAGCAGATGTATTCGCAGCATTTACAGGAGAAGCAGTCCATCACATTCAGCTTCAGCAGGGTATCCGTGTCACCCAGCTGGGCGTACTTGTAGATATCCAGGGGAGCCAGCTCCATGGGGCAGACATCCACGCAGCGGCCGCACTTGATGCATTCTTTCTCCTCGGTGTGGTCGGCGGCAATGGCAATGATGCCGTTGGAGCCCTTGATAATGGGCACATTGG
>CAMFFO010000249.1 GCA_945949735.1 uncultured Clostridia bacterium
CGCCCCTACGGTAGCAACGTAAGGTGCTTGAAAACTGTAAACAACAATTTTCCTTAGTTACAAGGTGTGCGGGGAAGGCTTGGAGGGATCGGGATGATCTATTTTAACAACGACTACAGCGAGGGCTGCCATGAGAAGGTTCTGGAGGCCCTGACGAAGAGCAATCTGGAGCAGACCCCGGGCTACGGGGAGGATGACCACTGCCGCCGTGCGGCGGAGATGATCCGCGGGCTCTGCGGACAGGAGAACCTGGCGGTGCATTTCCTGGTGGGCGGCACGCAGGCTAACCTGACGGTGATCGACGGGGGTCTGCGGCCGCACCAGGGGGTGCTGGCTGCGGAAAGCGCCCACATCCATGTCCACGAAACCGGAGCCGTGGAGGCCACGGGCCATAAGGTGCTTTCACTGCCCTCTTCGGACGGAAAAATCACCGGGGCACAGGTGGCGGCGGCTGTGGAGGAGCATTGGGCCAACCCCAGCTTTGAGCACACGGTTCAGCCCAAGATGGTCTACATTTCCAACCCCACGGAGCTGGGGACGCTGTACACGCTGGGCGAGCTGGAAGCGCTGTCCCGGGTGTGCCGGGAGAAGGGGCTGTACCTGTTCCTGGACGGGGCCCGGCTGGGCTACGGACTGGAAGCGAAGGGGTACGACGTGAAACTGCCGGATATTGCCAGGCTCTGCGATGTGTTTTACATCGGCGGCACCAAGGTGGGAGCGCTCTTCGGGGAGGCGGTGGTGATTGGAAATCCCGCCCTTCAGGAGGACTTCCGCTATTTGATGAAGCTCCACGGCGGGATGCTGGCAAAGGGACGGCTGCTGGGCATTCAGTTTGAGGCCCTGCTGGAGGACGGGCTCTACTTTGAAATCGCGGCCAGGGCGGATGCTCTGGCGGACAGAATCCGGGAAGCCCTTGCCCGGGCCGGGTTAGCGCTGCTGGTGGAAGGCGTGACCAATCAGATTTTTGCGGTGTTTCCCGACAAGGCGCTGGAGGAGTTGGAGAAACGGTACGTATTCTGCCCCGACCGGCGGGTGGACGAAGGGCACCGGGCTGTGCGGATATGCACCAGCTGGGCCACCCGGGAGGAGGCTGTGGAGCAGCTGTGCCGGGACATCGAAAAATTAACAGGTCGTTAACTGGATTTTCGGGGAAAGCTGAGATATAATCAAAGTATGATTCGGTAAATTGGTGTTTGTCGGCCCGTTTAGGAAACGTTGGAAAAATACTGTAGGGGAGGCATTCATGCCTCCCGGCGGTGAAACGTTCCGTTTTTCTCTGCGTTTCGGCGAAAACGTACCATGTGCGCGTGAGGCATGAATGCCTCCCCTACAGCAAAATCGAAAGGTGTTCGAAAACCTACAAACAACAATTTGTCTTACGTCGCGTGGAGAAAACCCGAAGGAGGAAGCCTCTTGCATATTGATAAGAAAGTGTTGAAGAATCTGTTCCTGCTGGCGGGAAGCTGTATTCTGCTTGTGTGGCTGCTGCTGTATACGGAGCAGGTTTCCGGTTTGCTTGCCTATATATGGAAGCTGATATCCCCCTTCGTGGTTGGGGCGGGCATTGCGTTTGTTTTTAACGTGCCCATGCGTGCCATTGAGCGGCAGCTGGAGGGAATCCGGAAGCCGGGGCTTCGCAGGATTCTCGCGATCCTTCTGACCCTGGGGGCGTTGATCCTGGTGCTTGCCTTTGTGGTGGAGCTGCTGATTCCCCAGATTCAGGCCACTGTGGAATCCCTGGCGGAGAGCATTCCACAATTTGTGAAACAGCAGGCAGCGAACCTGATGGCCTGGCTGGCAGAGCATCCGGAACTGCAGGAGTGGGTGCTTGCCAATACGGAACTGGAGAAGGTGGACTGGACCAGCATCCTTCAGAAGGCTGGCAGCATCGTAGGCGACAGCATGTCTACCATTGTGGACAGCACCTTCAGCGCAATCGGCAGTGTGACCGGGGCCATCGTGAACGCGGTGATCAGCATCGTGTTCGCCATTTACTGCCTTTCCCGGAAGGAAATTCTGGCGAGGCAGTGCCGGAGGCTCATGTATTCCCTGCTGCCGGAGCATTTCACCGACGAGGTGATCCGGATCATGCGGCTTACCAACAGCACCTTCTCCAACTTCATCTCCGGACAGTGTCTGGAGGCCTGCATTCTGGGATGCCTGTTTGCCGTGACCATGCTGATTTTCAAGATGCCCTATATTCCATTGGTCAGCGTTGTCATTGCCGTGACCGCTCTGGTTCCGGTGGTGGGAGCGTTTGTTGGCTGCGTTCTGGGCGCGTTCTTTATTCTGGTGAATGACCCGCTGCAGGCGGTGACATTCGTGATCATGTTCCTGGTTTTGCAGCAGCTGGAAAACAACCTGATCTACCCCAGAGTGGTGGGCACCTCTATCGGATTGCCAGGAATGTGGGTGCTGGTGGCGGTGACCATCGGGGGCGATCTCATGGGCGTGGGCGGTATGCTGGTGATGATCCCGTTGGCGTCTGTACTGTACACGCTGCTGAGGGAATTCACGGACAAGCGGCTTTTGGAGCGGGGAATTCCCGCGGAGAAGCTGATGGAGCAGCCTCCGGAGATCAAATCCCGGTTCCAGAGAAATGAGGAACGGCGTCAGCGGCAGTCCTTTTTTAAAATGAGGGAAAAGCTGCGCAGTGTGCAGGAGAAAAAGAAGCGGGAGTAAGGCTCCCACGATGATACAAAAACCGGCGTCCCCCACCACAGGAGGACGCCGGTTTTGCGGAAATAACAGGACGCGGCAGTGGTAAATTGTTGTTTACAAGTGCGAACCCGAAAGAATACTGTCATTGCGAGACCAGTCCGCAGACTGGTCGTGGCAATCCCCCGGTTGAAAGGAGCCAGGTAACGATTATCACCAAAAATCGTGGCGACTTCCACTTTTTCAGGTACTAATCGGTACATTTCCCCTCTATCCGGGGGATTGCCACGACCAGTGTGCGCACTGGTCTCGCAATGACAGCATTATTTTTCAAACACCAATTTATCGTTGCATTTCCAGCAGCTTATGGAAAACCGCCCCCGGTGACGGGGGCGGTTGTTGATTTGCGGGGAGGGGATGCCTTGGGAATCAGTCCTTGTACATCTCGACCAGCTTGTTCAGGTGCTCCCAACGCTCCTTGGCAGCGGCCTCGTTCTTGGCGAACAGGTCGGT
>CAMFFO010000250.1 GCA_945949735.1 uncultured Clostridia bacterium
TCCGCTGCGGCTTCCTGGGACTGCTTCACATGGAGATCATCCAGGAGCGGCTGGAACGGGAGTATAATCTGGACCTGATCACCACCGCCCCCAACGTGGTCTACCGGGTGACCAAGACCAACGGCGAGACCATGCTGGTCTACACCCCCCTGGACTATCCGGACCCCGCCGACATTCAGCTGGCGGAGGAGCCCTATGCCAAGGTCAACCTGATCTCGCCCCAGGAGTATGTGGGCAACATCATGGACCTGTGCCAGCAGCGCCGGGGCGAATTCAAGGACATGGTGTATCTGGACGCCAATCGGGTGGAGCTGCACTATGAGATGCCCCTGAACGAGATCATCTACGACTTCTTCGACGCTCTGAAGTCCCGGACCCGGGGCTACGGCAGTTTGGACTATGAGCTTATCGGCTACCGGCCCAGCCGGCTGGTGAAGCTGGACATCCTGCTCAACGGCGAGATCGTGGACGCCCTGAGCTTCATCCTCTTCGCCGACAACGCCTATCCCCGTGCCCGGAAGATCTGCGAAAAGCTGAAGGACAACATCCCCCGGGCCCAGTTTGAGATCCCCGTCCAGGCGGCCATCGGCGGCAAGATCATCGCCCGGGAGACCATCAAGGCCCTGCGCAAGGACGTGCTGGCCAAGTGCTACGGCGGCGACATCACCCGAAAGAAGAAGCTGCTGGAAAAGCAGAAGGAGGGCAAAAAGCGGATGCGCACCTTCGGCACCGTTTCCGTCCCCTCCGAGGCCTTTATGGCGGTGCTGAAATTAGACGAAGACTGATAAGGAACATGCAAAAGGAAGGTATCCGCTCCGGGGATGAAATGGATATCTCCCGAAGGGACACCGCAATTTTGCATTCGCATACTACTACTGGAGGTTTTCTATGCCTATTATCACCAAGCGTCCCAACAAGACGCCCCTGGGAATCTACGTTCACGTACCCTTCTGCCGCAGCAAGTGCCAGTACTGCGACTTCTATTCCATGGCCACCAAGGACGACAAGCTCATCGACGGCTATCTGGACGCGGTGTGCGACCACATCAAGGAGGCCGGGGAGCTGGCCCCCGGGTATAAGGTGGACTCGGTCTATTTCGGCGGCGGCACCCCCACCTTCTTCGGGGCCGACGGCATGGCGGTGATCCTGACCACCATCCGCCGGAACTTCGACGTAACCGCCGACGCGGAGATCACCTTCGAGGCCAACCCCGATTCCGTCTCCGACCGGCTGCTCCACCGGCTCCGGGCCGAGGGCTTCAACCGGGTGAGTCTGGGCATCCAGTCCGACGACGACGAAATGCTCAAAAAGCTGGGCCGTCCCCACACCTACGCCCAGGCGGTCACCGCCTACCAGCGGATTCGGAAGGCAGGCTTCCGGAACGTGTCCGTGGACCTGATGTACGGTCTTCCGGGTCAGGACCTGCAGGACTGGCAGGAGACGCTGGACAACGTGCTGCGGCTGCTGCCGGAGCATGTCAGCTGCTACGCCCTGAAGGTGGAGGAGGGGACCCCCTTCTACCAGCTGAAGGACATGCTGAACCTGCCCGACGACGATGCTCAGGCGGAAATGTACCTGACCGCCGTGGAGGCTCTGCGCAGCCGTGGCTTCCGGCAGTATGAGATCTCCAACTTCTGCCGCAAGGGAATGGTATCCAGACACAACATGAAATACTGGACCGGCGGCGAGTATCTGGGCTTCGGCCCCAGCGCCAGCTCCGACTTTGCCGGAAAGCGGTTCACCCTGAAGCGGGACCTTCAGTCCTACATCGCCGCCATCCGGGACGGCGGGGACATCATGGAGGATCTGCAGGAGATCCCCACCCGGGAGCGGGCAGGGGAGTACCTGATGCTGCGGCTGCGGACCACCTCCGGCGTCAGCGCGGAAGAGTACGAGCGGCTGTTCATGCTGCCCTTCGCCCCTCTGGAGGAGGTTCTGGAAAAGCGCCGCCGCTACTTCCAGGCCACCCAGACCGACGCCGGCCGCTGGGTCCTGACCCCCAAGGGCTTCCTGGTCAGCAACGACATCATCTCCGACCTCCTGCTGGCCCAGGACAATTCCGAACCCCTGAAGCGGATCTGACCCTGTCATCCCATAAAAAACAGCCTTCTAAAGGAAGGGTGTTCATAAGACAGTTAAAACGGCGTGACGAAAGCGGTCACGCCGTTTTTCATATGCAGGATAGTCGCAAAGCAACGCAAGGAGCCATCCTTGCTTGGAATAGAGGAATGCGGAATGCGCATTGGAAGAAAATACCCGTATAGAAGTTCCCCTTTTTCCGAATTGCTGAAAGAAACCAACAAACCGGAAGTTAACGCTCTCTTTTATGTCTATCAACAAGTAATAAAATCAGCATTACAATCCATACCGACCATGCAATCAAGCAGCCAACTCCTTGATATTGCGTATCTATAATGATTCCCAAAATGAACGGCAACGCCATAACCATCATTCTTTTTCCATAAGCCTTGCACATAGCGTTTTCATCAAATTTCTTTCGCTCATCTTCTGACTTCATATTGTAACCGGACAAAAATCTGGCAGCACTCCCGTTTGATCTGTAAAACCATATTCCGAATGAAAGCATAATCACTGCCATTGTGAAATCAAAAATAATATAGAACATATATTGCAGCTCCCTTAAGTTCGATCATTTCCGGTTTGTCGCGACCTATTTTCCAAACAAATCACTGTGTGTTCCGGTACGGGCCAGCGTGAGCACCAGGACATCATCCTCAATGCGGTACACCAGGAGCCAATCCGGCTGAATATGGCATTCTCTGTGCTGGGCCCAATCCCCTGTCAGCGCATGATCCCGATTTTTCTCCGGCAGCGTTTCCCCACGGGACAGGCTTCTGATGATATTATCCAGCAGCTCGATATCCAAATGACGCTTCAGTGCCAGCTTATAATCTTTTTGAACTGGGTCGTCCAAACAATACTGCGGTTCATCTTTTCAGCTCCCGAAGCGCCTCTTCCACATCGGAGTAATGCTTGATACTGGGGTCTTTTGCAATTCTTTCCGCTTCCAGCATGGCGGCGATGGTTTCCTTATTCGGCTGATCCAGTCTGACCTCAAAGGGGAAACCGCCTACCCGGAGGGACTGCCGCAGGAAAACATTGATTGCAGTGGTCAGATTCATGCCCA
>CAMFFO010000251.1 GCA_945949735.1 uncultured Clostridia bacterium
GGTGTGGCAATCCCCCGGTTAGTGGGGAAATGTACCGAATAGCACCCAAAAAATGTGAACTCCTACGATTTTTGGTGGTAATCGCTACCTGGTTCCATGGGGCCGGGGGATTGCCACGACCAGTGTGCGCACTGGTCTCGCAATGACAGCATTTTTTCAAACACCAATTTATCGTACTGCCGGGCTGCTCCCATTCGCTCCTGACAAACAAAAACACCTGCGCTCATCCGTCAAGCGCAGGTGTTCGTTCTATTTTCGGTAGAGGGCATCCTCATCCACGGGGATGGCTCCGTTTTCGGCTTCAAATTCCCGGACACAGGCTTGCGCCAGGTATTCCAACTGGGCATTCAGGGAGCGTTTGTTGTCCTTGGCAACGTAGGTTATTTTGTAGAGAAGCTCCGGTTCAAAACGGATTCCGGTCTGCACTTTATTCGTTGCCATGATAACACCTCGTTTGCAATTTGATAATAGTATACAAATTGAAAACTTGAAATTATACAAACAGAGTGTTATCATTGTCATAATAGGGAGGGATTAAGATGTCGGACAAAATCCTTCAGGAAATCCGGAACGCAGATGGAGAAAAAGCGGAACTGTTTTTGAAAGCGCTGATTCAGCGATATACGGAGCTTTATCCGGATTGGGAGGTCAGTACATTTTCTGTGAGGAAAACCGAGGACAGAAATTCGCAAATTGATGAAATGATTCGCTTCCTGCAAAGCATAAAAGTGTAAGCAGCGCTCCCGCGGGACCGGTCTGACAATCATTTTTCAATTTATGGTGTTTCTTTTCTGGGCAGCAAAGATCCCCCTCCTGACGGAGGGGGATTTGAAGGTTTCTGCTTATTTCTCCAGAATCACCGGGCAGTCGGTGTTGGCTTCTTCCCCAATCCAGGCCGCGGCTTCCTCCAAAGAGAGCTTCCGCTGTTCGCCGGTTGCCATGCGCTTGACGGAGCATTTGCCCTCGGCGATTTCATCCTCGCCCAGCAGCACCGCGAAGGGGACGCCCAGCTTGTCGGCGTAGTTCAGCTTCTGCTTGAACTTGCGCTGCTCGCAGTACAGCTGCACCCGCAGGCCGCACCCGCGCAGCTGCTCCGCCAGGGCGATGGCGGGGCCGGGGTCCGCCGTCATGGGCAGCACCAGGGCATCGGCGGGAGCTGCCGGCAGGGCGGGGTTCAGCAGGCCCTGCTCGTCCAGCACGTAGAAAAGCCGGGTCAGTCCGATGGAAATGCCCACACCGGGCAGCTGCTTTTCGATGTAGTAGCCAGCCAGATTGTCATACCGGCCGCCGGAGCAGACGGAGCCGATCTCCGGGTGATCCAGCAGCGTGGTTTCGTAAACGGTGCCGGTGTAGTAGTCCAAGCCCCGGGCAATGGTCAGATCCACGGCAAAGTTCTCCTCCGGCACCCCGAAGGCGGAAAGATTCACGGTGACGGCCTTCAACTCGGCGAGGCCCGCGTCAAACACCTCGTTCTTTCCGGCATAGCCCTCCAAAGCGGAGAGCACCTGCCCATTGGCGCCCCGGATGGCGATGAATTTCAGAATTTCATCCGCCTGGGCTTCCTCCAGGCCGCAGTCCTCCAGCAAAATCACCTTGACCTTATCGGGCCCGATCTTGTCCAGCTTGTCCACGGTGCGCATGATGTCGCCGCTCTTGTCGGCAAGGCCCAGCATGGCATAGAAGCCGGTGAGAATTTTCCGGTTGTTCACCCGGATCTGGAACCGGCTCAGGCCGAAGCCCCGGAACACCTTGTAGATGATGGCGGGGATCTCCGCCTCGTTGAGGATGTCCAGCTTGCCGTCGCCGATGATGTCGATGTCCGCCTGGTAAAATTCCCGGAACCGGCCCCGCTGGGCCCGCTCGCCCCGGTAGACCTTGCTTATCTGAAAGCGCCGGAAGGGAAAGGCCAATTCGCTGTAGTGCAATGCCACATATTTTGCCAGGGGGACGGTCAGATCGAAACGCAGCGCAAGGTCGCTGTCCCCCTTCTGGAAACGGTAAATCTGCTTCTCGGTTTCGCCGCCGCCCTTGGCCAGCAGAATTTTCGCGTCCTCGATGGCCGGGGTGTCCAGGGGGGCGAAGCCGTAGGAGGCGTAGGTGCGGCGGAGAATCTCCACCATTTTCTCGAACCGGATCTGCTTGTCGGGCAGCAGTTCCATAAACCCGGACAGCGTCCGGGGGCGAATGATTTCCATACAAAAACCCTTTCTAGTTTTAAGATACGAGATATGAGATATAAGATAAAATGCTTATCGGCTTAAGTCAGCAAACCGACAAATTGTTGTTTGAAGATTTCAAACGCACTTCGTCAAAACTGTAGGGGAGCCATTCATGGCTCCCGTGACGCAGTACGTTTTCGCCGAAATGCTGGGGATATCGGAACATTTCACCGCCGGGAGTGGTGCTCCGCGCAGCGAATCAGAATTACCATGATTGCCGGTGGCAATCATTCCATAATTTCAATGAATGGCTCCCCTACAGTGTTATTTCAACATTTCCAAAACTGATCTGCAAACAACAACTTGTCGTACTGCTGAGTTAACCCGATAAGCACATAAGATAATCCGAAGGACTCGTTATCTCATATCTTATCTCTCATATCTTGTATCTCAATTTGTCCATAGTTTTCAGAAACGTGTTTTGCTGTGGAGCATTTCTCTCCAATCCAGGTCGCCCCGCTGCAGGCCCATGATCAGCATTTCCGCCGAGGCCAGGTTGGTGGCGATGGGGACGTTGTGCTTGTCGCAGTGGCGGATGGTTTCGATCATCTGGCTGTCGTCCCAGGGCTCGGTGGTGTTGGGGTCGGTGAACAGGAGCACCAGGTCGATCTCGTTGTAGGCGATGCGGGCGTTGATCTGCTGGTGGCCGCCCTGCTTGTGGGACAGGAGCAATGTAATGGGCAGACCGGTGTTGTCCGCGATCAGCCGTCCCGTGGTGGCGGTGGCGAAGAGGGTATGCTTCATCAGAACGCTTTTGTAGGCAGTACAGAACTGAACCATCAGTTCCTTCTTCTTGTCATGGGCCAAAAACGCGATATTCACAGAAGTCACTCCTTTTGCATCTTCTTTTTATTTTTCGGAAAGCAAAAACCTGAATGAACGAAATTGTTGTTTACACAGAGGAGGCTGTCATCCCGAGCGAGCG
>CAMFFO010000252.1 GCA_945949735.1 uncultured Clostridia bacterium
TGCGGGAGCTGAGCTACTCCGGCGCCCAGGTGCTCCACGAGGGCACCATCTTCCCCGTCCGGGAGAAGAACATCCCCCTGAACATCCGCAACACCAACGCCCCCGATGACCCCGGCACCATCATCCAGGAGCGGTTCGACCAGGACAGCGACCCCAAGCGGTTCATCACCGGCATCACCGGCAAGAAGGATTTCACCATCATCGCCCTCAGCAAGCGGGGCATGAGCAGCCAGGTGGGCGTGCTGCGCCGGGTGCTCACCGTGCTGGAGCGGCACAACATCAGCGTGGACTATGTGCCCAACGGCATCGACAATGTGTCCGTGGTGGTGCCCACCGAGTCCGTTGCTTCCAGCCTCTACACCATTCTGGGGGAAATCCAGAAGGAAGTGGAGCCGGACACCCTGAACGTCCACGACCAGATCGCCGTGGTGGCCGCCGTGGGACGGAAAATGGCCTTCCGGCCCGGTATCTCCGGTCAGATTTTCGCCACCCTGGGCCAGGCGGGCATCAACATCCGCATGATCAACCAGGGCCCCGACGAGCTGAACATCATCTTCGGCGTTGACAACCGGGATTTCGCCGCGGCCATCCGCGTACTGTATAACAGCTTTGTGAAGTGAGCCTTTTCCGCGCTTAAAAATGCTGTAGGGGAGCCATTCATGGCTCCCGGCAGGAGAATGTACGATGCTCCACGAATTTCGGCGCATACGTACAGTCCTGAACATGGTACGGATTCGCCGGAATGCGGCAGTTTTCCCGGCGTATACCGCCGGGAGGCATCAATGCCTCCCCTACAGTGATTACGCCGTTTTCGCATATTTTGTGATTGGGAGGAAATGATTATGAAACAGTATACCGTTGCCGTCCTGGGCGCCACCGGCGCCGTGGGGCAGGAAATGATCCATATTCTGGAGGAGCGGAATTTCCCGGTGGGGACGCTGGTTCCTCTGGCGAGCAGCCGGAGTGCGGGAAAAACCGTGAAATTCCGCGGCGAGGACGTGACCATTCAGGAAGCCCGGGACGAGGCCTTCGCCGGGGTGGACATTGTTCTGGGCGCGGCGGAAAATGACATCGCCAAGCAGTTTGCCCCCGCCATCGTGGCCGCCGGCGCGGTGTTCGTGGACAATTCCTCCGCCTTCCGCCTGGACCCCAAGGTGCCCCTGGTGGTGCCCGAGGTGAACCCGGAGGATGTGGCCTGGCATAACGGCATCATCTCCAACCCCAACTGCTCCACCATCATCACGGTGACCGCCGTGAACGCCCTGAATTCCATCGCTCCCATCCGCACCATGACCGCCTCCACCTACCAGGCCGTGTCCGGCGCGGGGGCGGGCGGCCCCATCGAGCTGATGAACGAGGTGGAGGCCCTGCGCCAGGGCAAGGCTTACGAGCCCAAGGTGTTCTCCCACCAGATCGCCTACAATCTGATCCCCCAGATCGGCGGCGAACAGTTCGAGGGCTACACCAGCGAGGAAATGAAGATGCAGAACGAGGGCAGGAAGATCATGCACCTGCCGGAGCTGCGGGTTTCCTGCACCTGCGTCCGGGTGCCCGTGGTGCGCAGCCACTCCATTTCCGTCAGCTGCCACTTCGACGTGCCGGTCACTGTGGAGCAGGCCAGGGAGGTCATTGCCAAGGCTCCCGGCTGCCGTCTTGTGGACGATCTGAAGAATAAGCAGTATCCCATGCCCCTGGACACCTCCGGTCAGGACACCGTGTTCGTGGGCCGCATCCGTCCCGACCTGACGGATGACAACGGCCTGTGCCTGTGGTGCTGCGGCGATCAGGTAAGAAAAGGCGCGGCCACCAACGCCATCCAGATCGCGGAGCTGCTGGTTAAGGAATAAAAAGACAGGGACTGCCGGGAAGGCAGTCCTTGTTTTTGCAGCTATTGGATGTGGATCCAGCGCGACAAATTGGTGTTTGAAATCAATGCTGTCATTGCGAGCCAGTGCGCTTAAGTGGCGTGGCAATCCCCCGGTTGAATGGAACCAGGTAACGATTACCGCCAAGAATCGCAGCGCTTCCCATTTTTCCGGGTAGTTTTCGGTACATTTCCCCTCTAACCGGGGGATTGCCACACCACTTAAGCGCACTGGTTCGCAATGACAGTATTTTTTGGGTGCGCATGCGTAAACAACAATTTGTCTGTCTGTTTCTGTGCAAGGGTAGTTTATCACACCCGGGCGTATAAATCCAGCAGGAATTGACAATACTTTCCTGCGGAGGTGTATTCTATGAAGCTGAGGGAAATTATGTCGGACAATGTGGTGCGGATCCATCCGGAGGAGCCGGTCAGTGTGGCGGCCCGGGCGCTGGCGCGGTACAACATTGGGGCGCTGCCGGTCTGCGGCTCCGACGGGCGGCTCCAGGGGGTGGTGACGGACCGGGATCTGGTGACCCGGTGCCTTGCCTCCGGGAATTCTCCGTCCGCCACGCCGGTAAAGGCGGTGATGACCTCCCAGGTGATTACGGCCAGACCCGACATGGACGTGGGAGCCGCCGCTCACCTGATGGGGGCGGAGCAGATCCGGCGGCTGCCCATTGTGGAAAACGGGCGGCTTTGCGGCATGGTGAGCCTGGCGGATCTGGCCGTGCGTCCGGAAACCGGGTATGACGCCGGGGACGCGCTCTCCGGGATCAGCAGCAACGTGTCCAGCCGCGAATAACGCCGGGAAAACGAGGGAACAAAGCGAAACTGTTGTTTTATGTTGCGTTGCTGCCGTAGGGGCGGCTATCAGCCGCCCGGAACCTTCGGATTTTTTGAGCAGTTTCGTATAAAACGGGGATGCTCCGTCCCGTAAGGCTGCGGGCGGCTGATAGCCGCCCCTACGGCAACGAATTGTCCGCCGAATATGGACATTTGAACGCCGGGGAGGGTGGAAAAAATAAATCGAAAAAAAGAGAAAATAAGGCTTGACAAATGGAACCTGCGGCGTTATAATACGCAAGCTGTCCGATGAACGGCGTCAAAAACCGGGAGGACGGCCCGCAAACCACAAAAAAGCCCCAAAAAAGGTGAAAAAACATCTTGACAAACGGTTTTCTTTGTGGTAGGATATCAAAGTTCGCAACAGAGCGAAACACTGTACCTTGTAAATTGAATAACGCAAAGACGAACAAAACACCTTTGACAAATTT
>CAMFFO010000253.1 GCA_945949735.1 uncultured Clostridia bacterium
AAAGCTGCGCCGCTGCGGCGCGGTGATCGTGGCGGCGGGCAGCGCCTCCCGGATGGGCGGCATTGACAAGGTGATGGCCCCCCTGGGCGGGGAGCCTATGATCGTGAGAACCGTCCGGGCCTTTCAGGACTGCGGCGCCATCCGGGACATTGTGGTGGTGACCCGGGAGGATCTGATCCGGCCCATCACCTCCCTCTGCGCCGGAATGGACAAGGTCATCGCCGTGGTGGCGGGGGGCGCGTCCCGGCAGGAGTCCGTCCACCTGGGGCTGAACGCTTTGCCGGGAAAGACGGAGCTGGCCGCAATCCACGACGGGGCCCGGCCTCTGGTATCCTACGAGGTCATTGACCGCGCCGTCCGGGCGGCCAACACCTACGGCGCGGCGGCTCCGGCAGTCCCGGTGAAGGACACCGTCAAGCGGGTACAGGGCGGCGTGGTGACGGACACCCCCGACCGGGCGTCCCTGCGGGCGGTGCAGACCCCCCAGGTGTTTGACTTCGACCTGCTGCGGGGGGCCCTGAAAAAAGCGAAGGACGAGGGTGCCCAGGTCACCGACGACTGCTCCGCCGTGGAGCGGATGGGCTTTTCCGTGAAGATCGTGGAGGGGGAGGAACGGAACATCAAGGTCACCACCCCCATGGATCTGAAAATCGCCGAAATGCTGCTGGAGGAATCGAAATGAGGATCGGACACGGCTATGACGTACACCGGCTCACCGAGGGACGGGAGCTGATTCTGGGCGGTGTGAAAATCGAATACGAAAAGGGCCTGCTGGGCCACTCCGACGCGGACGTACTGCTCCACGCGGTTTCCGACGCCCTGCTGGGGGCGGCGGGCCTGGGGGATATCGGACGCCATTTCCCGGATACCGACCCCAAATACAAAGGGGCGGACTCTCTGGAGCTGCTGCGGCAGGTGGCCGGGAAGGTGGCTGCCGCAGGATACCGGGTGGGGAATGTGGATGTGACCATGATTGCCCAGAGACCCAGGCTGAAGGATTTTATTCCTCAGATGGAGCAGAACATTGCCTCCGCGCTGGATGTGGAGCCGGGGCGGATCAACGTGAAGGCCACCACCGAGGAGCGCCTGGGCTTCACCGGCTCCGGCGAAGGCATGGCCTGCCACGCGGTGTGCATCCTGGAGGAAGCGACAACAGGCTGATCGGATTCCCTCAGCAGTCCGACAAATTGGTGTTTAGTGCGCTGACTCCAGATTACCTGTCATTGCGAACCAGTCCGCAGACTGGTGTGGCAATCCCCCAGTTAGAAGGGAAATGTATCGATAATTGCCCTACAGAGCGGGGAAACGTAGCGATTTTTGGTGGCAATCGTTACCTGGTTCCTTTCAACGGGGGGATTGCCACGCCAGTGTGCGCACTGGCTCGCAATGACAGGTAATTTTGGGCACAGCCCTACAAACACCAATTTGTCGCTCTCCGGGTTTCGGGGGCAACGGAATTTGACCGCCGCGGTATGCGGCGGTTTTTTCTTTGGAAAGGGCACGAAATATGGGGGCGGGGCATAGGATGCGCCGGGAGGGGTTATCATGAGCTACTATTATATTACCTTCCGCTCGGTGACCTACGCCCAGCGGGGGGAGCGGACGCTGCAGGCCGCAAAAATCCGCTGCACGCTCCAGCGGACGCCCCGGTGGATGGAGGAACAGGGCTGCGGGTACTGCCTGCGGCTGCGGACAAAGGAGCTGGCGCCCGCGGCGGAGCTGCTGGTGCGGGAGGGCGTGCCCTACCGGAAGCTCTATGTTCAGACGGCCCAGGGCAGGCTGGAGGAGGTAACGCTGTGATATATCTGGATTACGGCGCCACCTCCTTCCACAAGCCGCCCCAGGTGTACCGGGCGGCGGAGCGGGCGATGGAAACCTGCGCCAGCCCCGGCCGGGGCGGCTACGGCGCGGCCATGGAGGCCCAGAGCCAGGTCTACCGCTGCCGGGAGGCGGCGGGTAGGCTCTTTGAATGCGACCCGGAGCAGGCGGTGATTACCACAAGCTGCACCCACGGGCTGAACATCGCCATCCGCTCCCTGGTAAAGCCGGGGGCAAGGGTGGTGGTTTCCGGCTTCGAGCACAACGCCGTGGTGCGGCCCTTGCACGCGCTGGGAGCGGAGATGGCCGTGGCGGGGCGAAGGCTCTTTGACTGGGAGGATACGCTGGCCCGGTTCCGGCGGGAGCTGGATCGGGGGGCGGAGGCCGCGGTATTCACCCATGTGTCCAATGTATTCGGGTATATCCTGCCGGTGGAGGAGATGGCGGCCATGTGCCGGGAGCGGGGAATTCCCTTCATCCTGGACGCGGCCCAGTCTGCCGGGGCATTGCCCGTTTCCCTGAAAAGACTGGGGGCGGAATTCATTGCCATGCCGGGGCACAAGGGGCTTCTGGGCCCCCAGGGCACCGGCCTGCTGCTATGCCGGGAAGGCGGGGAGCCGCTGCTCTACGGCGGAACCGGCGGTGCTTCCCGCCCCCGGGAGATGCCCCCGGAGCTGCCGGAGCGGCTGGAGGCGGGAACCATGAACGTACCCGGCATCGCGGGGCTGACCATGGGGATGGAATATGTGCTCCGCAGAGGCACGGAGGATATTTTCCGGCGGGAGCACCGTTGCCTTGACAAATGCGTGGAAATGCTGCGGCGGAGGGGCCTGCGGGTGTTCTCCGGCCCCCATCAGGCGGGGACGGTGTCGTTTCTGCCCAGGACAGACTGCGAGGAGGCGGCGGAGCGTCTGGCGAAGCAGGGGGTGGCCGTCCGGGCGGGGCTCCACTGCGCGCCGTTGGCCCACGAAAGCGCGGGGACAGCGGAAACCGGCACCGTCCGGGTGAGCTTCGGCTTCGATTCCCGCCCGGAGCAGCTCTCCCTCCTGGAACGCGCCCTCACCCGGGCGGGGATATGAAGGAAGAGAAAGATAAATTGGTGTTTGAAAGAATCAAACGCACATCGTCCTTACTGTAGGGGAGGCATTCATGCCTCCCGCGTACACGGTGCGTTTTCGCCTAACGGTGCGAAAAAACGGGACGTTTCTCCGCCGGGAGGCATCAATGCCTCCCCTACAGTGTTTTTCCAACGTTCCCAAAACAGCCCGACAAACACCAATATAGGCTATCGGCTTAGAACAGCATCCATGGAAA
>CAMFFO010000254.1 GCA_945949735.1 uncultured Clostridia bacterium
TCAAAGTATCCTGTCATTGCGAACCAGTCCGCAGACTGGTGTGGCAATCCCCCGGATAGAGGGGAAATGTATCGACAATTGCCCTACAGAACGGGGAAACGTTGCGATTTCTGGTGGTAATCGTTACCTGGTTCCATTCAACCGGGGGATTGCCACACCAGTGTGCGCACTGGTTCGCAATGACAGGTAATTAGCAACGCACCCTTTCAAACAACAATTTCTCTTTCTTTTCCCTTCCTCCGGATTTTCCGGAATATCTTCCGCCCAATCCGGCTAGAATGATTCCATCAGCCAACGATGGTGCCCGGGTTTCCCGTGAAGGCGGAGAGCACCTCAATGGGGATCCCATGCTCCCTTGCCAGCACCACGCTGCGGTCATGGAGCACCTGGGCTCCGTTTTCAATCAGGGAGAGCATCTTGTCATACCCGATTCTTCCGAATCGTGTGGCATCGGGGTAGATTCTGGGGTCCCGATCGAACACTCCGTCCACGTCGGTATAGATCTGGCACCGATCCGCGTGGAGCGCGGCAGCCAAGGCCACCGCCGTGGTGTCCGAGCCGCCCCGGCCCAGGGTGGTGATGTCCCCTTCCGGGTCCACGCCCTGAAAGCCCGCCACCACAACAACCTTCCCCTCTGCCAGCTCCTTTTGGATTCGCTCCGGCTCCACCCGGAGAATTCTGGCGTTGCCGTGAACGCCGTCGGTATGGATTCCCGCCTGCCCCCCGGTCAGGCTCACGGCGGCGTAGCCGAAAGCGCCGATGGCCATGGTCATAAGCCCCGCGGACATCTGCTCCCCGGCGGCCAGGTACGCGTCCATTTCCCTTGCGGAGCCCCGGCGGTTGAACTGGGCGGCTTTCTCGATGAGTCTGTCGGTCATATCCCCCTGGGCGGACACCACAACCACCACCTGGGCACCCTGCTGGGCAAGGCCGGTAATCCGCCGGGCCGCGGCGCGTACTCTCCCGGCGTCCTGCAGGGAGGTTCCTCCGTATTTCTGCACGATGAGCATTGCGCATCCCTCCACACCATGATATGGCAGGGAGCGCCCCATTGTGACAGAAAGAAGCCGCCCCGAAGGGCGGCATTTCCATCAGCCGGCCAAAACCTCAGCCTTGACAACCCCCCGGGTTTTCCCCAGAGTCTCCAGAAGATCCTCCAGGCTGACGGTCAGGTCCATGGTTTCCGCGGAAATGGTCACCACGGCGGTGCCGTTGGTGGGCACAATGGAGTTAATGGTGATGATGTTGGCCTTGGTCTGGGCAAATACTCCCAGAATCTCCGACAGCAGCCCCGGCTCGTCGTGGAGCAGCAGCTGAAAGGTGATGATCCTTCCTGTCATCATATTCTGGAAGGGCAGTACTGCGTCCCGGTACTTGTAAAACGCGCTGCGGCTGATATCCGTCATGCGGGTAGCCTCGTTGACCGTGGCTGCCTCCCCCGTGGAAAGCAGCCGCTTGGCCTCCGCAACCTTGAGAAAAACCTCCGGCAGGGCCGATGCCTCCACAATGTAGTATTGCGGTTTTGTGGACATGGTGAGCCTCCTATAATCTATATTGTCGCTCCTTGGAGTACAAATGTCTATGACAATTCGTTTGTATTGTAGCATACATTTCAAAAAAAGCAACCCCCAGATATCATGCATTTCCGCTTTGCATGGCAAACAGACAAAGTGGTGTTTGAACGGCTTCGCCGAATTGACAATTGACAATTGACAGTTGACAATTATGTGCCGCAACCGGGTCATTTTTGAAAATATTGCCCTATTTTTTGAGCACAATTATTATGTTTTATCCCGAAGGGATTCCTTAATTGTCAATTGTCAATTGTTAATTGTCAATTATAAACACCAATTTATCACGCTTCCAAGTCGATCCCATAAGAAGGTACCGCATTTCCGCTGCTGGCGGACAGGGAAAGGAGGAATCCCATGCGTTCCGGGACACGAAAGTTCATATCTCTTCTCGGCATTTTTCTGGCGGTTTGGCTGTCCGTCCGGTTTCTGCTGCCGCTGGGCTTTCCCTTTCTTCTGGGAACCGCCCTGGCCCTGGCGGCAGAGCCTCTGGTGCGCTTTCTGCGGCAGCGGGTACATCTTCCCCGGGCAGCCGCCTCCGCCCTGGCTGTCAGCGCGGTTTTTCTCCTTCTGTCCATACTGACGCTGCTGCTCATCGCGCTTCTGGTACGGGAGCTGGGGACACTTGCCGGGATCCTTCCCAATCTGGAGGATGCCGCCCGCACGGGGGTATCCTCCCTGGAAGGATGGCTGCTGACCCTCAGCGCCAAAGCCCCCCAGAGCATCCGGCCGCTGCTGCGGCAGAATATTGCCGATTTTTTCTCCGACGGCACCGCTCTGGTGGACAAGGGGATCCACTACCTTCTGGGATTGGCGGGCAGCATTCTGGGCCACGTCCCCGGAAGCGCCCTGGGCCTGTTCACCGCCATCATCTCTGGATACATGATCAGCGCCAAGCTGCCGAAACTTCGGCAGTGGTTCCTCCGCCGCTTTCCCCGGGAGAAGCTGCGTCCCATGCTGGACGCGCTGAAGCGGGTGCGCAAGGCGGTTTCCAGTTGGCTGCTTGCCCAGCTTCAGCTCTCCGGCGTGACCTTTTCCATCCTGCTGCTGGGCTACCTTTTGCTGGGGGTTTCCTACGCGCCGCTGTGGGCGCTGATCACTGCCCTGGTGGACGCCCTGCCCGTGCTGGGTACCGGCTCCGTTCTGCTGCCCTGGAGCCTGATCTGCCTGCTCCAGGGAAATGTGGCCCAGGCTGTCGGGCTTGTGGGCATCTATGTGGTTGTGGCAGTCACCCGCTCGGTGCTGGAGCCCAGGCTCCTGGGCAAACGTCTGGGACTGGACCCGCTGGCCACCCTCATCGCCCTGTATGTTGGCTACAAGCTCTGGGGCATCGGCGGCATGATCCTGTCCCCGCTGCTTGCCGTCACCGTCCTCCAGCTCTTCCCGGAGCCGGAAAGCTGAAGAACTTCCTATTGCCATCCCCGCCAAAGCGTTGTATAATATCCATGCATAAAAGATTCAACCCGCAATATAAATTGGTGTTTTCGCTTCGCGTTCAAGATTATCTGTCATTGCGAACCAGTCCGCTTAAGTGGTGTGGCAATCCCCCGGTTAG
>CAMFFO010000255.1 GCA_945949735.1 uncultured Clostridia bacterium
ATGACCTTCATTTTCTTCTTGGAGATGGCCCGGCGGATGTTGTCCGCCTGCCCCATGGTGTAGCCGCCCAGGCTGCGGAAGATCTCAATGACCTGCTCCTGATAGACGATGCAGCCGTAGGTCACCTTTAAGATGGGCTCCAGGAGCGGCGTCTTGTAGGTCACCTTCCGGGAATCCAATTTGTTCGCGATAAAGGTGGGGATGGAGTCCATGGGCCCGGGCCGGTAGAGGGCCACGATGGCCGTAATGTCCTCGATGGAGCCGGCCTTCATGTTCACGCACACCCCGGTCATACCCGCGGATTCCAGCTGGAATACGCCCTGGGTTTTTCCCTCGGTGAGCATCCGGAAGGTCTCCGGGTCGTCGTCGGGGATCCTCGCCATGGCAAACTCCGGATGGAGCTTCTGGATCTGCTCCTCCGCGTCCCGGATCACCGTCAGGTTCCGCAGGCCCAGGAAGTCCATTTTGAGAAGGCCCAGCTCCTCGATGGTAGTCATGGTGTACTGGGTGACGATGGTATCATCGTTCCGGGAAAGCGGCACGTAGGTGCACACCGGCTGAGCGGTGATCACCACGCCGGCGGCGTGGGTGGAGGCGTTCCGGGGCATTCCCTCCAGGCTGCGGGCGGTGTCGATGAGCCGGCGGACCCGCTCGTCCCCATCATACATCTCCTTCAGCTTGGGGGAGACCTCCAGCGCCTCCTTCAGGGTGATGTGGGGCGTAGCCGGAACCAGCTTGGCCACCACATCGGTCTCCGCGTAGGAAAAGTTCAGCGCCCTGCCCACATCCCGGATGGCGCCCCGGGCGGCCATGGTGCCGAAGGTAGCGATCTGGGCCACATGATCCGCGCCGTATTTGCGCATGACGTACTCGATGACCTCGCCCCGGCGCTCCTGACAGAAGTCCGTGTCAAAGTCCGGCATACTCACCCGCTCGGGGTTTAGAAACCGCTCGAAGATCAGGGCGTACTTCATGGGATCCACTTCGGTGATGTGCATACAGTAGGCAGCAATGGAAGCCGCGCCGGAGCCCCGCCCCGGGCCCACCGGAATGCCCTGCTCCTTGGCATAGTGGATAAAGTCCCATACAATGAGATAATAGTTTACATAACCCATCCGGCTGATGACGGAGATCTCATATTCCAGCCGCTGCCGGTAGCTGTCCGGAGGATTCACGTACCGCTCCCGGAAGCCGTCAAAGCAGAGCTTGCGGAAGTATTCCTCGTTGGTGAAGCCCTCCGGCACCGGGAAAGCGGGCAGATGATATTCGTGGAAGGTGAACTCCAGATTGCACCGGTCGGCAATCTTCCCCGTGTTTTCAAAGGCCTCGCCGCAGCCGGGGAACAGCTGCCGCAGCTCCTCCTCGCTTTTGAGGTAAAACTCATCCCCCTGAAAGCGCATCCGGTTGGCATCGTCCACGGTTTTGCCGGTCTGGATGCACAGCAGCACATCCTGCATTTTGGCGTCCTCCCGGCGCAGATAATGGGCGTCGTTGGTCACCACAAGGGGCAGTCCCGTCTCCCGGGCAATCCGTCGGACGCCCTGGTTCACCGGCTGCTGGGCGTCGATGCCGTGATCCTGCAGTTCCAGGTAGAAGTTGTCCTCCCCGAAGATTTCCGCCATCTGCAGGGCGTAAGCCTTGGCGGAGGCGTAGTCCTCGTCCATCAGATACTGGGGGATGGCCCCCGCCAGGCAGGCGGACAGGGCAATCAGCCCCTCATGGTACTGCCGCAGCAGCCCCAAATCCACCCGGGGCTTGCCGTAAAAGCCGCGGATAAAGGCCTCGGAAACCAGCTTGCACAGATTTTCGTAGCCGGTGCGATTCTTGCAAAGAAGAACCAGGTGGTACGGATCATTGTCCAGACCGTGAACCCGGTCCTCCATCCGGCGGCGGGCCACATACACCTCGCAGCCGATGATCGGCTTGACCCCGGCGGCCTTGGCGGCCTTGTAGAAATCAATACAGCCGTACATAACGCCGTGGTCGGTGATGGCCACCGCCGTCTGGCCCAGCTCCTTCACCCGCTCCATCAGGCCGTCAATCCGGCAGGCGCCGTCCAGGAGGCTGTATTCCGTATGCACGTGCAGATGTACAAAGCTCATATCGTCCCCTCCCCGGCAAGCTCCACCAGCTTTTTCAGCCTGTGGCTCATGGCGCTCTTGGTGATGGGAGGCTCCATCATTTCCGCCAGCTCCGTCAGGGCGGATTCCGGATTCTCCTCCCGGGCGGCAGCCGCCTGACGGAGCTTCCCGGGGAGCCCCTCCAATTGTCCCCTGGCACGGAGCTTCCGGATGGCAGCCAGCTGCTCCTGGGCAGCCTCCACCACCTTGGA
The DNA here is from genome assembly GCA_945949735.1 of uncultured Clostridia bacterium. Classification (GTDB taxonomy): domain Bacteria; phylum Bacillota; class Clostridia; order Oscillospirales; family Oscillospiraceae; genus Faecousia. The sequence continues at coordinate 2,333 of CAMFFO010000255.1, forward strand.
GGTATTGGCGTCGTCACAGTTGCAGCGGCGGTTGACCTTGTTGTTCAGTTCCTTCTCCAGCCTTGCCTCCATGATGCCCATGGCGGCCACCGGCGCGCCGATGTAGGTGAGAAAGTCCGAGATCTGCTCGCTCTGCTTGAGGTAGAGCACCTGTCCCCCGCCCCGACCGGCGGTTTTGGGGGAGAAGCCCATGACCTCCCGCATCAGGGCGAAGGTTTCCCGGGACACGCTCTGATGGGTGGTGGTCATTTCCAGGTGGTAGCCCTTGCCGGGATCGGTGACGCTGCCCCCTGCCAGGAAGGCCCCCCGGAGGAAAGCCGTCTTGCAGCATTCCTCCTCCACCACAGCCAGATTCACATGGAGCGCCAGGGTATCCTCCCGGCTGAAGCCGTAGGCCTCCATGATGGTTTCCAGCTTCCTCTGCGACCGGATCTGGAACACCAGCTTCCGTTCCGTTTCCTCGGGGCAGGCATCAAAGCTCATGGAGAAAGCCTTCCGGAAGAGCCTGGGGAGCCTCTGGGCAAATTCCCGACTCTCGGTGATGATCCGAATGCCGTCCCCATGGAAGCTGTTGCAGAACAGCAGCACCCCGAAGCACTCCGCCAGAGCGCAGCAGTGATTCTGCGGCATTACCCGGCAGATCTCCGCCTTGGCCGCCGCGGAAAAGGACATTGTCATGGCGATCTCCTTTCTGTCTTTTGAATGTACATAGCGGTAAATTGGTATTTGTCGCTTCGCTCCAAGTTTCCTGTCATTGCGAGACCAGTGCGCACACTGGTC
>CAMFFO010000256.1 GCA_945949735.1 uncultured Clostridia bacterium
AAAAATTTTTTCTGAAACCCAAGCGCCGCGGGACAATCAGGAAAATTGTTGTTTACAGCACTATCAACGTAGGGGCGGATATTATCCGCCCGCAACCCTTACCGCATTGATAGCACGCACATTCACCGGAAATGCTCAAAAACCGGAACGTTTCGGGCGGATAATATCCGCCCCTACGGTGGCAACGTAAGGTGCTTGAAAACTGTAAACAACTATTTACCGGTTTAGGAACCCCCTCCCATCCTACGGAAAAACGGGAGCGGTCCGCGAGTGGATCGCTCCCGAAAGAGATCAGTTTTTACAGGAACGGCGCGGCTTCCTTCAGACCTTTCATGTCCCCCCGCTTCATCAGCTCCCGGGCAATCTCGTGAAGGGTGTCCTCTCCCAGGAATGGATAGAGCTTGGAGAGGTTCTTCCGCTCCCCCCTGCGCAGGCAGGACATTGTCAGGGTGTCCAGAGCCTCCTCGCTGAGGAAGGGGGCCAGGTTTTCCAGCATTTCAGGGTCCACATTTCCCTCGCATTGCTTCGCCAGGTAATCCAGGGTTTCCTCCTCCAGGAAGGGCAGCAGCTCCGCAATGCCCTTCAAATCCTCCATGGGGGCCTTTCGCACCAGCCGGTCCAGCGTTTCCTCTCTGAGGAACGGAGCCAGCTCCTTCAGCTCCCCGAGACTGTTCACTTCCATGCTCTCCACGATTTCATCCAGAAAATCGTCATCCAGGAAGGGGGCCATTTCCACAATCGCCTCCAGATTCCAGGCTGTCTTTTCTTCGGAATTCTTCCGGGTCTGCTCCTTCATCTGCTCCGGTGGAAGCAGGGGAGCAATGTCGGACAACTCCTCCACTGTCAGTGCCGCATCCTCCTGAGTCAGCATCTTTTCAACGGCCCGGGTTTCCCGGCTCTCCACTCCCAGCAGTTCTCCGATGCTCAGTTCCAGCACCCGGCACAGCTCCTCCAGCTTGGAGATATCCGGCATGGAGTTTCCCCGCTCCCAGTTGGACACCGCCTGATAGCTGACGCCCATAGCATCCGCCAGATCCATCTGGGTCATATTCCGTTCCGCGCGGGCCTGCTTGATTTTCCTGGCCACTTTCATGGTATCGAACATTTTTGTTCCGTCCTTTCCTGGCTGTTCTGCCATGGCCCAAGCATAGCACCGGGAGGCACATTTTCCTATCAATTGCTCCTTGAAACGTCCCAATTCAAGCAGCGCTTGAGTCCCGAAAAAGGCAATCAACGGCGAAGCGGAGATTATTGCTCCTCCAGTGCCCGAACCAGCCAGGGCAGAACCTCTTCAAACCGGATGCCGTACCGGCGCGCGGGGCTTTCCCGGGTCAGCATAACGCACTGCGCCGTAAAATCCGCGGCGGTTTTCACGGCATCAGGGAGCGAATATCCCCGCAGCAGCACCCCAGCGAAGCAGGCGGCGAACAGATCCCCGGTTCCGCTGAAGCGGCCCTCCACCTTTGGGTGGGAATAGAATTCCGTTTTTCCCCCGCTTCTGTAGGCAGCGCCGGTTTCTCCGGGGCACAGTCCCACCCCGGTGAGAATCACATCGGGGTTGTCAAAGCAGTTCATCAGTTCCCGGATGTATCCCTCCTCCGGCTGCTCCCGCCAGGGCGTTCCCGCCAGCATGGCGGCCTCGGTCAGATTGGGGAGCAGAATATCGGCCCGGCGGGACAGCTCCTTCATGCTTTCAGCGTAGGCTCCGTCCAGCCCCGCGTACATCCGCCCGTGATCCGCCATTGCCGGGTCCACAATCAGCAGTCCCTCCGGCTTCAGCAGCTGCTCCGTCAGCTCCAGGATCACCTCCGCCGCGTCCACGCTGCCCAGATAGCCCGTGCAGACCGCATCAAAGGTGATCTCCTCCCGCTGCCAATGACGCCAAAAGCGCTCCAGGGTTTCCCTGCCAGGATGAAGGACGGCGGGCCCTTGAAAGCCTGTGTGTGTGGATAGGATCTCCGTGGGAAGCACGCAGGTTTCATGTCCACAGACGCTGAGCACGGGCAGCGCCACCGTCAAAGAGCACTGCCCCACGCAGGAAATATCCTGAACCGCCAGAATTCGCTTGTTTCCCATGGCTCACTCCACATCCATATCCAGTCCCAGCTCCCGGGGCAGGAACCGGGGGCATACGCTCTCCGAGGTGACGATCACCGAAGCCGCCAGATGGGCCCCGATTTCGCAGGCCTCCGCCAGACTTTTCCCATAGGTCAGTCCGATGGCCGCCCCCGCGCAGAAGGCATCCCCCGCCCCGGTGGTGTCTTTCACTTCCACCTTTCGGGCCGGGCAGTATCCCGAAGCCCCATGCATATCCGCATACACCGCTCCCTGGCCGCCCATGGTGATGATTATGGAGGGAATCCGGGCCGCAGTAACCTTATCCGCCGCAATCCCGATCATCTCCTCGGGGGATTTCCCGGTAAAATCATCGGAAAACAGGATTCCGGCCTCCTGCAGGTTGCACACAAAGCAGTCCACGCTCTGCAGAAAATCCCGCCGCTCCTGGGCGATGCTCATGTTCGCCACCACGCCGTAGATTTTCTTTCCGTATTCCTTGGCCAGCCGGAATGCCCGCTTCACGATTTCCTTGTCCATATCAATTTCAATGATGACGCTGTCCGCGTCCCGGAAAATCCGTTCCCCCTCCTCGTCCAGGATCTGGGCAATGGGCATCAGATTCGGGCGCTTGGAGATGGAGGCCGCCACGTCTCCGTCATTGTCAAAGACCGCCAGCCAGGTTCCCATGCCGTCCGGGGTCGTCCGGATGAACCGGGTATCCACCTTGTGGCTTTCCAGCTTCCGGATCACATCCGCCCCGGTGCCGCTCTCGTCCACCAGGCTGACGAAGGTAGGCCGCAGCTCGCAGTTAGCCACGTCCTCCGCTACGTTCCTTCCCACACCGCCGTGAATCTGCTCCACCCGGCCCACATTGCGTCCCGTGGGAATAAACCCTGCCTCCGGATACCCCTTGATATCCACAAAAACCGCGCCGATGACCACAATTCCCATTCCCGGTTCCTCCTATGCATCCTTCCCCGACTCCCTGCCGGCATTGCGGTAAATTGTTGTTTGAAAA
>CAMFFO010000257.1 GCA_945949735.1 uncultured Clostridia bacterium
TCCCAGCTCGTTTTGAAATGAGTACCCACAAAGGGAAAATGGTTTATGGGCATTCATTTCAAAACGGCAAAACGCAGAAAATTCCCAGGGCTTCACCTGATGAAATTGCAAAGCTCTGAGAATATTCTGTGTCCGTATATTACTGAATTACATCAAAGATTTGTATTTTGACATTGAGGGATCCCTCATCTATGCTTTAGTATACTATGTGCAGCCATTTACGCTTATCCACAACGACATACTTATGGTGATCGATATACTCAATTATCATCTGAGAAATTTCCGTTGGCTGATCTTTCACCAATTTGCATTGTGCGTAGAGCGGATATCCACCCGTACCGGTAGCCCGGTAATTATTCATACACAGCGTCAGCAGGCGGTTTTCTTCCAGTTCTTTCCCCTCATACAGCATGGATGTGACCCGGTCGCCAATCGGTCTGCGGATGTCCATGGTCACTTCCAGACCGGATAGATAGTCGTAGTTATAGTGCTGGACGATAGGCATCAGGAAGCTCTGCCCCACTCGCAGCTGTCCGGCCTCATCCAGGTCAAAATACTCCGCACTGCGCTCTAATGCGGCCTTCAGAATCCGGCGATCCACCTGGAGGGTTTTCAGCGTATTGGGGAACACATAGGTTGCAACCACATCCCGGATTGTGACCTGCCTGTTAAAGCCCTTCACCACATTGGCAAGGCTGGTAACAGAAAGGTCCGCCCCAGAGGCCTCCAACTGGACCTGGTTGAAGAAATTGGCAATGGCTGAGCCATTTGCCGCCATCTCGATATGGTCTCCGGACAGCAGAGGGGTATCCAGCTCTCCCAGCGGCTGATCCAAAAAAACAGCGTTCTGCGCATCCAGAGGGGCCAGAAAGGCTGCCAGACTTTCCTCTGCTTCTCCGGGATTTACAAGTTGGGAATGGGTGGTAACTTCCCCCTCCCCCGACACAGTTACATCCATCCGGACATATTGCTTCCCTCGGTCCGGGGACTGGCAGGCGTGGGTACCAAAGAGCTGTAGGTCTGCCTTGGCCTGGTGCTGGTGTCCTGTCAGCAGAATGTCGAAATCCAATTCCCTGCAGATCTGGTAGGCCTGATTTTCCCCGGTATCCGAGAGAAGCTCACCGGTCATCAAATCATTTTCAAAGCCACCGTGGTAAATGCAGACCGTCACATCCACATTGGCCTGCTTCAGTTCCTCCAGAGCAGCTGCCGCAGCGGGGAATGCCTCGTGAACCGTGATCCCCTCCAGATTCTCCGGCTTCTCCCAGAGATTGACAAAATGAGTGGTGACACCGGTAATACCCACACGCAGCCCGTTTTGCAGTTTGACTACGGCAGTTCGATCCACGCCGGGCAGACCCTCTACATTGGCGCTGACGCAGCGGGCGTCCAAATGACTGAGGTAGCTTTCCAGCGCTTCCCTGCCGTAGTTAAAATCGTGATTGCCAAGAGTGACAAAATCATAGCCTGCCAGACTCATCGCCTGGGCGGACACCTTCGCTCCCTCCACCGGGTCCCGGCTGAGCCAGTAGGCAAAGGGGCTTCCCTGAAGGGTATCGCCGCCATCCAGAACCAGGGTGTTGCCGTCATCGGGAAAGGTGGAAGCACATCGGGATAGTCCGGCAGCGCCAGGGGTTCCCAAGGCGTAATCCATATCGGAAAAATAGCCGTGAATGTCGCTTGTAAAGCAGATTGTCAGATTTCGGTTCATTGAAATACTCCTTTAAAAAGGCTCCGGCGTTGGAACGCAGGAGCCTTTCATGATTGAATAGTTATTGACCGTGTGCCAGCTTCCGGCGGATCCTGGTGGAGAAGAACTCGATGATCAGCGCCAGAACCATCAGACCCCAGACAAAGGAGCCGACCATAGCCCAGCGTCGGCTGTTCAGACACTGAACCAGAGAAGCGCCAATACCGCCCGCGCCGACGATGCCAAGGGTGGTTGCGTCCTTCAGGTTGATATCGAAGCGGTAAATGGTGGTGGAAACGAAGCTCGCCGTCAGCTGCGGGATGACGCCATAGCGGATCTTTTCAAAAGCGTTGCAGCCCATGGCGTCCAGACTCTCCAGGATGTGGGTGTCCAGATCCTCAATGGCCGTGATGTACATTTTGGAGATCATGCCAATGGAGCAGACAGACTGGGTAATCACGCCGCAAGCCGCGCCGGGTCCGGTAACGCGGATCCACATCAGCGCCCACACCAGGCTGGGAATGGTGCGGATCATCAAGATCAGCAGTCGGAACAGATACGCAATGGGTTTCGGCATGATGTTGGTGGCAGCCAGGAAAGCAAAGGGAATTGCCAGAATTGCGCCAATCAGGGTGCCCAGCACCGCAATGGCCACGGTCTGCAGCAGCAGATAGGGCACATCCGTCTCTCCTGTGCCGAAGAGCAGCGCGGTGTCGGGGTGAAAAACACCATGCAGGACGCCCTTTGCCACCTCAGAGCCCGTTACGGTCATACCGTTATACTGGACACTGGACGAGGACCAGCCGACCATTGCCACAATAATCAGCACGATCAGGGTGTAGAGCATCCAGTTCCGGGGACGGTTGGCATAGGCCTCCGCAGCGGTAAGCTTCCGGTGGAAGGTCTCTTCAAAAGTTTCCAATTTGGTTCTTGCAGCCATACGCACCCTCCTCTCAGCTCAGTTTCTTGCGCAGGTAAGCGCTGAAGAATTCGATGAACGCAACCACGATGAACAGGGTCAGCAGGACCATGCCCAGGCTTTCGTAGTCACGCCAGCCGATCCGCTCGTTGATGGTGATACCCAGGCCGCCCGCGCCGACATAACCTAGGATGGCAGAGGCACGGATATTCATCTCAAAGCAGTACAGGCAGTGGCTCAGATAAACAGGAAGGATCTGGGGAACGCAGGCAGACCAAAAGGCCTGGAATTTATTGGCGCCCAAAGCCTCCATGGCCTCGAAGGGGCCCATATCGATCGTCTCGATACTCTCATACAGCATTTTGGACACCACGCCAAAGGTGAAGATGGCAATCGCCACCGTACCGGAGAAGGTTCCCAGCGAGAAGATCAGGGC
>CAMFFO010000258.1 GCA_945949735.1 uncultured Clostridia bacterium
CCCGCCATCCGGCCGCAGACGCAATTGTGCGGTGTTGCCTTAGAATACCATAATTTGTCAGGATATACAAGAACAGGCACAACAGATTAAGCTGTTGTGCCTGTCAACTGTCTTATGAACACCCGCCTATTTCGGCGCGGGGCGCAGTTTTACTTTTTGAAGCTGTTGACGGCGTTCACGATGATATCGGTGCACTGCTCAATGCCCAACACGCCGGTGTCCAGGCAGAGGTCGTAGTTCTGGGCCTGACCCCAGTTCCTGCCGGTGTAGTGGTGGTAGTTCACCCGGCGGCGCTTATCCTTCTCCTGAAGCCGGGCCTCGGGACTCTTCTCGGACTCGCCGTAAAGACGGACAATTCGGTCGGCCCGGAAGGGGATGTCGGCAAACACAAACACATGGAAAGCGTCCTCACGATCCTTGAGGATGTAGTCCGCGTTTCTGCCCACAATGACGCAAGGGCCCTTGTCCGCCAGCTGGAGGATCACGCTGCACTGAATATTCCACAGGAAATCCGCGGTGGACAGGCCGTTCATGACCCCGGGGACGCCCTGGGGAGCAAACGCGTAGGAGAAGAGGCTGCTGCCGGGGGAATGCTCGCCGTTTTCCTCAACAAACTTGGGCGCGAAGCCGGATTCCACCGCGATTTGATCCACCAGTTCCTTGTCATAGAAGGGGATACCCAGCCTCTGGGCCACCATGCGCCCGATGGTACGGCCGCCGGAACCAAATTCACGGCTGATGGTAATGATTTTCTTTTCCATACAAATGCCTCCTTCCGGATAATGGGGGAACAGGTTTTCCGTCTATATTATAAATCAGGGCCGGGGGAATGTCAACAAGCGGAAAGGGGGAAACTTCCCGGCTATTGTGGATTTTGTCAATCGGCGCAGGCCAGCACTGCGGCGCTTAAGGGCGGGATCCAAAGGCTTTCGGCGAAGGAACCCAGGGATTCCGTCCCGGCGCGTTTGCCATCAATGAAAAGCTGCCACCGGCCCTCGGGGAGCGGGAACCGGGTGCCTTCCGTATCCGCATGGAAAACCACCAGCAGCCGTTCCCCGTCGCCCCGGATGCGGAAGGCCAGGGTGTGGGGATTGGCGCAGGGAATGGGGGTGATGGCTGCGAAGATTTCCTCTCGCCGCTGAAGCCGCAGGCAGGGGTGGGCCTTGCGGAAAGCGATCAGACCACGGTAATACCGGAGGGTCTCGCGGTATTCCGCTTCCTCCAGATTGCCCCAGCGAAGGGCGTTGACGCTGTCCGGGGAGCGGTAGCTGTTGCCGTCGAATTTTCCGTGCCCTTTGGGCTTGGAGCGGAGCATTTCCTCTCCCGCCTGGAAGAAGGGGACACCTTGGGAGAGGATGCAGAAGGAGGCCGCCAGATTGCTCCTGCGGATCAGCTCCTCCCGGGTGGCGCCGGGCAGGGCCAGGGCCAGCCGGTCGAAAAGCGTGTGGTTATCGTGGCAGGAGACATAGTTGATGCTCTGCCCCGGGGCGCAGGCCCAGGGGGTGACACCCATGAAGCAGGAGCGCAGGGCGTCACCGTCGGGCAAAGCCCCGGTGACGTAACCCAGCTCCCGGGGATAAAAGACGGAGCCCCGGAGCAGATCCCGGATGGAATCGTTGAAAAAACCGAAGCCGGGAAGCTCCCCGCTGCTGCCCTGGGTGGCAAGGTGAACGCCCGGCCGGGTGGGCTTGGTGTCCAGGAACCAGCCCTCTCCGTAGAAGAGGACGCTGGGATGGGCGGCGTGTACCGCGTCCATGGCCTCCCGAATGGTCTGGGTGTCAATGAGACCCACCAGGTCAAAGCGGAAGCCGTCAATGTGGTACTCCTCCGCCCAGTAGCACAGGGAATCCACGATGTACTTGCGGACCATGGCTCGCTCAGAAGCGGTATCGTTGCCGCAGGCGGAGCCGTTGGAGCCCGGACGGCTGAAATACCCGGGGACGATTTGGTTGAAGCAGAAATCCTCGGCCCAATAGACATGGTTATATACCACATCCATCACCACGCTGAGACCGGCCTCGTGGAGGGCCCTGATCATCCGCTTCATTTCGGCGACCCGAACCTCTCCGTGGAAGGGATCCGTGGAATAGCTGCCCTCGGGTACATTGTAGTTCATGGGGTCGTAGCCCCAGTTGTATTGGTGCAGATCCGGCCGGCTTTCGTCTACAGAGCCGTAGTCAAAGACCGGAAGCAGCTGTACATGGGTGACCCCCAGGGACTTGATGTGATCCAGGCCCGTGGGAGTGCCGTCGGGGAGGGTGGTTCCGGTCTCCGTCAGGCCCAGGAATTTGCCCTTATGGCGGATGTGGGAGCGGTGGTTGAGGGACAGATCCCTCAGGTGCAGCTCATAGATGACCGCGTCCGTAATGGGCTGCCCCCCGTGGGGATCAGCGTCATCCTCCCACCCGGAGGGGTTGGTGGAGGCAAGATCCAGGATCATGGCCCGGCGGCCGTTGACACCGGTGGTTCTGGCGTAGGGATCGCAGGCCTCCCGGCCGTCCACCAGGTAGGTATAGTACACCCCGTTCCGATCTCCCGGGAGGGTGACGCGCCAGGTGCCCCGGACATCCGGCTCCATGGGAAGCTCCTCCAGAAGGTCGTTCGCCCAGGGGTCGCCGCTGCGGTACAGGCGGAGGCGAACCTGGGCAGCTTCGGGCGCCCAGAGCCGAAGGCGGGTTTCCTCCCGGGTCCAGATGGCCCCCAGGTCGGAACCGGAATAGGTATAGGCTTGCTCAAAGCTGGGAGAATCGTAATTGTCCTGCATGGCAGTGGGATCTCCTTCGTGTAATATTTCGCAAAGTTTCGTATATAGGAAATTATAGCATAGCCCGCGGAATATGTAAAGCGGGGATGTGACAATCCAGCCGGGACAAAAAAGGGATAAATTGTTGTTTGAAGTTTTCAAACACATTGCGTTACCACCGTAGGGGCGGATATTATCCG
>CAMFFO010000259.1 GCA_945949735.1 uncultured Clostridia bacterium
AATATCGACACCGCCTGTGTGGAGGTCAAATTCGCTGACGGAAGCATGATTTCCATTGACTGCACGCTGGTGGAAGCGGAGGTTGCACGAATATATATGAGAGCATCGAGCTGGAGTGGCTGGTGTACAATGCGCCGGTTGACTATGTGAACCTGCTGCTCCACGGAGATGTCCGGGAGTATATGAGGAATGTGACGGAGTATCGGGGCTTTTCTATTGAATATCAGTATAAAAATGGAAAATGCAGGCGCTTGTCAAGCTGTGGCTTGACCGGCGTCTGCATTTTGACTGATTGTATGATAGCGTATTGGGTGCGGTCACGATGTCGGCATTGTGAGGTAAAATCTGCTGCGCTGTAATCACTTTTGATGCAATTTTTGTGAAGAATGCAGATAGGAACGGTCATTTACGCCAGTTCAAATCAGCTTCGCTAGGGCATCCCGGAAATTCCATCTTTTGGATGTACCCATCATGGTAACGTTGCCGGGAAAATCCGGCTGTGAAAGCAGAGCCTGAATTTGTTTCAGCGGGACGCAGTCCGGATGTTTTGCTTCAATTTCTGCCAGTGCCGAAACGGCGTGGGACGCAAATTGGAAAGCAGCATCTTCCTCGTTTGTGATCAGCCGGTTCCATTGGGCCTCAAAGCGGTGAAAGGGATCCTCCAGAATTTCCATCAGCGCCGGAATGGCTTTCCTGCTTCCCAGCCGCCCTAGGGCAGAGATCGCGCAGACGGCATAGGGCATGACGTACATATAGCTGGTGTTTGGAGCACACCCGGAACGATCCATTGCCAAATCCAGCAGGATATCCTCGCCGGAAGCATCGTCCAGCAGGCTAAGGGCCAGTGCGGCATGACAGCGAAGAAGGGGATCTTCCGATAACAGTGCGGCTCGCAGCATCGGGATACTGCTTCTTCCCCGAATTTTCGCGGACCAGATGGCATAGCCCGGGCAATCGGTTCCCAACTGTTCCAAAATCTCCCATTCCTCCAGCCATAATTCGGAAAAACTGTCCGCTCGCAGACGCAGAGGCTCCTTTCCCTGACGCTCGATGCGAAGGCAGTCCCCGGATTTGATGCAGCCGGTTTCTTCCAGCTTTGCTTTCAGCAATTCGTAGGGAACCTTCTTCGGCGCTTCCCCCAGTTCTATGGAAAGCGCCGCCAATGCCCCCGCCGCCTCGCCGGATTTGGAGCAGTCATCCATCATGCGTACTCCCTGAGAGAAATTGTGATCACAGGACAGGCATCTTCCGGCAGCCAGAAGGCCGCCCCATCCCTTTGGAATCAGGGTTCCCACGCCAACGGGCACGCCCACATTCCAGCCCCACATGCCGCCGATGGTGAACCAGCTTCGCAGCAGCCGATCCTCCAGCGCGAATTCCTTGTTGTGGGTGTCCAGATTGGTGCGGCACCAGAAAATGGGCTGCTGTGTCAACCGTCCTTGCAGGAAATCAGAAAAGGTCAGAATTTCTTCGCCCAAAATCCGCTGCCCCTGACGAATGCCGATCAGGGGTGCGATGCCAAGATACCGTTTGTTGGAATCCGGCACCGGGGGAAGCTGGTTGTCCTCCCAGGAAGAATGCAGCAGCTGATGCCCCATTTGGATGGGATCATACTGGTTCAGAATTCCGTTATCCCGGTTGTCCCACCCCATTCGCTTCAGCGTACGGTCATAATACTGACAGGTATTGGAAAAGGTCATAAAGCCGCCGTCGCTTTTCCGGCCCGGGAGCATTTCACATCCGGCCAGGCGGCAGACCGTACCGTCCGCTGCGGCGTCGATGACCATTTTCGTCCGAACCCGGTGTAAGCCCTCGGCGTCACGATAGAGAAGCCCGACGACCCGCTGCCCCTGCGTCAGAACCTGGCAGACCCGGGCATCGTATTTTGTGATCACGTTCGCCTGGGAAAACGCTTCCTGCAGGGCGATAGACTTGCTGTATGCCACATGACAGGAAACAAGCTTGTCGCCAATCTCACTTGCCCGCTGGTCGATCTGCTGATACAGTCCGCCCTTGACCCCAGCGTAGCAGCCCTGAATGGCACCCGCGGTATTGGTGCCGCCGGGAAAACCCAGCTGCTCAATTCCCATCACCCGCAAGCCGCTCCGCGCGGCCCGGATGGCGGCCATAGAACCGGCTGTCCCCAGTCCCGCCACAACGATATCGGCCGTTTCTTCCAGCACCTCTCCCCGGCAGGGTGCGGATGTGGGAAACGCTTCCAGATGCAGTCCCAGTTCCATCGCGTCCGCCACACTTCCCGCTGTATTGGAAGGATACCAAACCGAACGGGGCTCTTCCGCAGTTGTAAAGGACAGCGCCGGCGCGAAAGCGAGAATTTTCCGGGGGTAATGCTCCCACACAGCGGCCCGGGCCTCCGCCATGGAAAGTCTGTCGGCGACAGGGAGAACATCAAACCCATCTTCTGTCGCGACCGTCAGAGAATACTTTCCCTTGGGTGCGGGTTCGCCAAAGAACCAATGCAGGTCAAAGTCCGGGGTGGTATCCAGCAGACGATCGGAGGTTACGGAAAAGCTGCCGCCGATGGTACTGACCGTCAGCTTCCAAACATCAGCTTCCCGGGATACCTCTGTGACCCGGGAAAGAAACCAAACATCACAGCCGGTATGATCAAACCATTTGGCGGCCAGCGGGCCCATTTCCGGGTAAGCAGGCTGTTTTTCCCGGCAAATACCCCGCTGCTCTATTTCCCGCACAAATGGCTCCGTTTCATCCGAATAGCGGTGCTGAGGCATATACGCTTCCCCGCTCCACGCGGCGGAAAACTCCGGCATACAGATACAGCCCGCCTCAATCACGGCGCAGTGCCGTCCCTCCGCTTCCGCGCGATGGGCGTATCCCAGTGCAAAGGCGGTGGCGCCAACGAGAATGGTATCATAATGGGTCACAGAAATTCCTCCC
>CAMFFO010000260.1 GCA_945949735.1 uncultured Clostridia bacterium
CGGCTGTGCCCCAATGTCCGGGGCTACCTGGTGCCCAGCCATGCCTCCTTTGAGATCGGGTACGCCAGAGCCATGGAGGATCTGAAGCTGCAGCCCATGCTGCTGCTGGGGATGCGGCTGGGGGAGGGCAGCGGCTGCCCTCTGGCCTTCCAGATCCTCTCCGCTGCCTGCGGCGTCATGAACGGCATGGCCACCTTCGACCAGGCGGGCATCAACGACGACTACCTGGAGGAGCTGCGCCAGGGGGACAAATTCACTGTGGAGAAAGAGCCATGATCGTTTTTATTTCCGGCGGGGCCAAGAATGGCAAATCCTCCCTGGCACAGGAGCTGGCCCTGAGGCTGGCCCGGGGCGGGAAGCATTACTATGTGGCCACCATGATCCCCGTGGATCAGGAGGATCGGGATCGGATACGCCGCCATGTGGAGGATCGGGCCGGACTGGGCTTCGAGACGCTGGAATGCGGACGGAATCTGCCCGCCTGCCTGGAGCGGGCGGATCGGGACGCCGCCTTCCTTCTGGACAGCACCACGGCCCTGCTGATGAATGAGCTGTTCGACCCGGAGCGGAATTACGAGATGGATCCGGCAGCCCCGGAGCGCTGTCGGGAGGAACTGCTGGAATTTGTCCGGAGCGTAAAAAACGCGGTGGTGGTCAGCGACTATATCTATTCCGACGCTCAGCGGTATGAGGAAGTCACGGAAACCTACCGCAAGGCCCTGGCGGATATCGACCGGTCGCTGGCCGCCGTCAGCGATACGGTCATCGAGGTTTCCGCGGGACAGGTGATCACGCACAAGGGGGTGCTGCCCGTATGAAAACTTATCTGCACGCCTTTGCCATGTGTCAGAGTATGTTCTGCGCCATTCCCTGCCCCTGGCAGGTCTGGGACGAAAAGGCGAGGGACAGGATGCTTCTGTTTTTGCCTCTGGTGGGGCTGGAAATCGGCGCACTGTGGGCGACCCTTGCCTGGGGCTGCGGGTGCCTTGGGGTTCCGGGGCCGGTGCGTGCGCTTCTTCTGACGGCGCTGCCCTATCTTGCCACGGGCTGCATCCACCTGGACGGCTTCATGGATGTGACCGACGCGGTGAAGTCCTGCCGCAGCCCGGAGCGCCGCCGGGAGATCCTGAAGGATTCCCATGTGGGCTCCTTCGCGGTGATCTACCTGGCCCTGGTGCTGCTTTCTCAGTTTGCCCTGAATCTGGCGGGGGAGGGGCCGGTGTGGCTGCTTGCCCTGATCCCCGGGGTCAGCCGGTGCTGCTCCGCCCTGGCGGTGGAGACGCTGCCCCCCATGTCCACCAGCCAGTACGCTCAGCGGGAGAAAAGGAAGGCGCACATTGCCCTGCTCCTCACGATGCTGATTCTTGCTGTGGGGGCGGGGTTCCTGGTCTGGGGGAAATACGGCTTTGCCCTGGTGGGGTGCCTCGCGGGCTACGGCCTGGCCCTGCGCCGGGGGTACCGCTCCCTGGGGGGCATGAACGGCGACATCGCGGGCTACAGCCTGACCCTGGGCGAACTTGCCGCCGTCGCCGTCTGGGCGCTGCTGTAGCGCGGCAAATTGGCGTTTGTAGATTTCCAAACACGCTGCATTGCCACCGTAGGGGCGGCTATTAGCCGCCCGGAAACGTTCAGGTTTCTGAGCGTTTCCGATAAACGGAAGCACTTTCGTTGACGAAACAAAAGCGGGCGGCTAATAGCCGCCCCTACGGTGTCATCTCGACAAACACCAATTGATCGTTTTTGTGCTATGGACGGATGTTTTGCAAAACGGAAAGGAAGAAGGCTATGACACTCATCATCGGCGGGGCGTACCAGGGGAAGCTGGAGTTTGCCCGGGAGGCTTTTTCCCTGGGGGAGGACGATGTGTTCACCTGCTCCGGGACGGAGATTGACTTCTCCAGGCCCTGTATCTACGCTCTGGAGGAATTCACCCTGGCGTGCGTCCGGCAGGGAATTGACCCTGTGGAGTACCTGCAAAGCCACCGGGCGCAGTGGGAGAACACCGTCTTTCTCTGCCAGGATCTCTTCTGCGGGGTGGTGCCCATTGACACGGAGCTGCGCTCCTGGCGGCACACCACGGGGCTTGTCTGCCAGTATCTCAGCCGGGAGGCCGGCAGGGTCAGCCGGATTTTCTGCGGATTGGAGCAGCGGCTGAAATGAACCTGTATCTCATCCGCCACGGGGCCACCCGGGCAAATCTGGAGCATCTGTACTGCGGCAGCACCGACCTCCCCCTGTCGCCGGAAGGAGCGGAGGCTCTGAAGCTTCTGCACTATCCCGCACCCCGGGCCCGGTATCTCACCAGCGGGATGCGGCGGGCCAACGAAACCATGGAAATCCTCTTCCCCGGTCAGGCCTACGAAAGGGATTCCCGGTTCCGGGAGGTGGATTTCGGCATTTTCGAGATGAAAAGCTATGAAACGCTGAAAAATGACCCCGCCTACCTTGCCTGGATCACCGGCGACAACGAAAAAAATATCCCCCCACAGGGGGAGAGCGGTGAAATGTTCCGCGCCCGGGTGCTGACTGCTCTCGAAACCCTCCGGGAGGACACGGTGCTCATCACCCACGGCGGCGTCATCGCGGCGATCATGGAGGCCCTGTTCCCCCGGGAGGGCAAAAACCGCTACCAGTGGCAGCCCCGGCCCGGAAGAGGCTACGCAGTGACGGAGGAAGGGTATCGGGAGATTCCGTGAGTGCGGGATTTCACAAACAAAAAAACCAGCATCCGAAAGGATGCTGGTTTTTGTCTGGAGCAGGGTACGGGAGTCGAACCCGCCTTCACAGCTTGGGAAGCTGTTGTATTACCGATATACGAACCCTGCACAGTGAGGGTATTATAGCAGACCTTTTTGGAAAATTCAAGTACTATTTTGTCGGGGGTGATATTTTACGGTTCGCTTCGCGGAAACGCCGC
>CAMFFO010000261.1 GCA_945949735.1 uncultured Clostridia bacterium
TGCCACGACCAGTGTGCGCACTGGTCTCGCAATGACAGCATTTTTTCAAACACCACTTTTCCGTTTTGCTGACTTAAGCCGATATGCACAATTTCCAATAATCCCCGAAGGGGATACCATAACTGTCCACTTTCCACTGTCAACTGTCCACTGCGGCCCTGCGGCAAGCGCCAATTCTCCGTGCAGCCGGAGAGACCCGGCACGCCCTTTTTCAAATCGTCTTAACCATCCACCGTCAGCGAGAGAGGAGGAATCCGGCATGGAATACTGTCCCCACTGTATGCGCCCAACCCAGGGAGCGGTGTGCACCCATTGCGGCGGGGAGCTGGCCTGCGTCAACGATCCCGGACTGCTGCCGGTGGGCACCATCCTCAGGGGCGCGAAGCCCTATCAGATCGGCGCGGTCATCGGCCGGGGCGGCTTCGGCGTCACCTATATCGCCATGGATCTGACCAACGGGCAGCGGGTGGCGGTGAAGGAATACTTCCCCTCCCAGACGGCACGGCGGAACGGAAGCGGCATTCTGGAGCCCGTCACCGGCTCCTGGGAACAGTATGAGGCGGGCAAGCGCAGCTTCCTGAAGGAGGCCCAGATGCTCTCCTCCCTGCGGGGAATGCCCTCGGTGGTGCAGGGCCTGGAGTACCTGGAAAACGGGGGCACCGCGTACCTGGTCATGGAGTACCTGGACGGAACGCCCCTCTTCCGGATCGTGGAGCGGCGGGGCCGGATCCCGGCGCAGGAGCTGATGCCCCGGCTGAAGCCCCTGATGGAGGACATCGGCAAGCTCCACGCCCGGGGGGTGGTACACCGGGATATCAGCCCCGACAACATCATGTGGATGCGCGACGGAACCTGGAAGCTGCTGGACTTCGGCTCCGCCCGTTCCACGCTGGACAACCGCACCATGACCGTTGCGGTGAAGAACGGCTTCGCGCCTCTGGAGCAGTACCAGACCCGTCGCCAGGGGCCCTGTACCGACGTTTACGCCCTGGCCGCCACGGTGTACTACTGCCTCACCGGCCTGATTCCCCCGGACGCGCCCGCGAGACTGCTTTCGGGGAAATCCCCCGTCTCCCCCATCAGCCAGGGCGCTGCGCTGACGCCCCGGCAGGAGAAGGCCCTGATGTGGGCTCTGGAGCTGAAAATCGAGGATCGTCCGGTAAATATGGAGGCTTTCCGCAAGGCTCTGTTTGCCGACAGCGGCTATGGGGAGCTTACGAAGCCCCCGGCAGACCCCGGGACGCGGCCGCAGGAGCCTCAGCCTCTGCTGAATACCATTCTGTCCGGCATTACTTCCCTTCCGGGGAATGTCCTTGCCCTGTGCATCGGAGCGGGGGCCCTGGCCTTCCTGCTGGGGGCGCTGGCCTTGGTTGTGCTGGTCGCCGGTCTCTGAGCAGAATCACCAATTTCATCTGTATTTATTGTCAAGAATCCCCAATTGCCCGGGGCCGGAAAGTATGGTAGTATGTATGTATCCGGGTGAATTGCGTCTACTCCACACAATAGGCGCCGTTCACTAAAATAAAGGAGGACAAACATCCGTTGACTCGCGGTGCGGCAGTGTGGAGACCTGTCGTAATGCGTTCGCTGTTTTACCCGGCGTCCGCGAGGGCATACATTGAGGATTCAGTATGCCTGGAGTCGTAAAAGTATGGCAAGCTTAACCCTGAAGAACATCAAGAAAGTCTACCCCTTCAACGGCGACGATGCCAAGCAGAAAAAGAAGAAGAAAAAGGGAGACGAGCCCGAGAAGAAGAACAACCTTCAGATCACCGATGAGGGCGTTGTGGCTGTCCAGGAGTTCAACCTGGAGATCGCCGACAAGGAATTCATCGTTCTGGTTGGTCCCTCCGGCTGCGGCAAGTCCACCACTCTGCGTATGATCGCCGGTCTGGAAGAGATTTCCGGCGGTGAGCTGTACATCGGCGACCGTCTGGTCAACGACGTGGCCCCCAAGGATCGGGATATCGCCATGGTGTTCCAGAACTACGCCCTGTACCCCCACATGACCGTGTACGACAATATGGCCTTCGCTCTGAAGCTGCGCCACACCCCCAAGGACGAAATCGACAAGAAGGTTAAGGAAGCCGCTGAGATCCTGGACATCACCCAGTACCTGGGCCGTAAGCCCAAGGCTCTGTCCGGCGGTCAGCGTCAGCGTGTGGCCATCGGCCGTGCCATCGTGCGCGCCCCTCAGGTCATGCTGATGGACGAGCCCCTCTCCAACCTGGACGCCAAGCTGCGTAACCAGATGCGCGCGGAGATCATCAAGCTGCGTGAGCGGATCAACACCACCTTTATTTACGTTACCCACGACCAGACCGAGGCCATGACCCTGGGCGATCGGATCGTCATCATGAAGGACGGCTTCATCCAGCAGATCGGCACGCCTCAGGAAGTGTTCAACCACCCCTACAACCTGTTCGTTGCCGGCTTCATCGGCACGCCTCAGATGAACCTGTTCGACGCCAAGCTGGTGAAGAACAATGGCAAGTACGCTGTGGAGCTTGCCAACATCACCGTGGAGCTGTCCGACGAGAAGCAGGCCAAGCTCGCCGCCAACGGCGTGGAGCCTCAGGACATCGTTCTGGGCGTCCGTCCCGAGCACATTGAGCTGGCTTCTGAGGGCGTGGACGCCAAGGTCGACGTGTCTGAGATGATGGGCTCCTCCGTGCACCTGCACGTCACCGCCATGGGCCGGGACGTGGTGCTGGTGGTTTCCACCATGAACATGACCGGCGCCGAGGTTGCCGCCCTGACCGGCGGCGCCGCCGTGAAGTTCAACTTCGCGGGCCATGTGTGCCATGTGTTCAACAAGGAGACCGGCATCAACCTGGAAGCCTGATTGTAAGCTAAGAACCCGCCTGTACCAACCGGTACAGGCGGGTTTTTTGATCGGCAGGATCTTTCGCGCCCC
>CAMFFO010000262.1 GCA_945949735.1 uncultured Clostridia bacterium
CAAACACCATTTTTCCGTTCCGGGAGCGATGCAAAACTGCCGCGCCAAAGATGGCGCGGCAGTTTTGTTCAGCAGCAGAAGAAACGGCCCCGGCAGCAGAAAAGCTGGAGCAGGTAGCACAGGCACAGACTGGAGCAGGGGGTGGCCCCCATGGAGAAGCCCCGGAAATCTCCGGTACGCTGGCGGTAGGCGGAGCCGCCGGATTCCATGGCATCGAGCACCCGAAGATATTCCGGGTTGTCCGGCTCCATACTCACCGCCCGTCGGATGTGCTCCAGCGCGGTTACCTGGTTGCCCAGACCGTCGTTGGCCAGAGCGCTGAGGTAGTACCACCGGGCATCCCGGTCGGAGGAAGCCTCCAGGGTGTTCAGCGCCTCCCGGTAGCGGCCGAAGCGGATATATTGGGCCGCGGACTGCTGGTAGGAGGGGCCGGAGCTCTGCCGGTAGGAGGAGCCGAAGGGATCATAGCCGCCGGAGCCGAAGGGATTGTACCCGCCGGAACCGTAGGGGTTATAGCCGCCGGAGGGATTCTGGGCTGCCTTGTCCGGATCCTTGATCTGCTCATAGGCTGCGTTGACCTCCTGCATTTTTCGGGCAGCCTCCGCGTCACCCGGGTTTAAATCCGGGTGATATTTTTTGGCCAAACGCCGGTAGGCCCGCTTGATCTCCTCGTCGGAGGCGTCCCGGCTGACACCAAGAACCTTATACGGATCGTCAATCATTGCCCTTTTCCCTCCTTTTTTCGGATTTCTGGTGGATCCATACCCCGCTGTAGAGGATATTGTCCAAAATCCCTTTGTCCTGCACCAGGGGCAGCCGTTCGTAGGCGTCCGTGCAGCGTCCCATTGTCATCACCAGGTATTCCCGCCACTGTTCCGGGGCTTTCCCGGTGCCCATGGCCAGGAAGGGGTTGTATTTGCCGTGCTGCCTGTCTTTGTCATAGTCTACACTGGCATCCATCAGGTAAATAAACCGCCCCAGGGCATTGCCCATCTTTCGCAGCCCGGAGGCCCACAGATCCTCCCGGTACACCAATAGCTCCGCCATCAGCTCCCCGAAGGCCGCGGCGGGCTCGTCCGGGTTGGGGCAGTTTTCCTTCTCCAGGGCGGAAAGCCTCTGCAGGCAGTCCCGGATGGCCTCCATCTGCCGGGGATAGGCTTCCGCGATCCGGGGGCAGTGCTTTTCCAAGGCGCCGGCCAGGATCCGGGCGGTTTGCTTCCCGTCATCCTCCCAGTCGTCCAGGGCGTTGTAGTAGGCCAGCGCCACATTCATATCCGCGGCATAGCGGATGTATTCGTTGTCCACCCAGGCCCTGCGGCGGATGGGATGGAGCAGGCAGATGCTTTTGCCCTCCTGCTCCTGGGGCTCGTACAGGCTCATGAGCAGCATCGCGAGAAAGGCCATATCATTGCTTAAGGCAAGCCCGGCGGCCTGGGAGGAGCGCAGACGGATTTCCCGGCAGATGCCGCAGTATACACTTCCGTACCGCTCCGCCTGCTCCCGGGTAAGCTCCCCGTAGTTGGCGGTAACATATCCAAACAAAGCCCCAGCCCCCTTTCTCCTAACGCTACAGGGCAAACATGAACTCCCGGTAAACATTCTGAAGATTTTACAGTTTTTTCCGGAATCCGGAAATTGGTGTTTGCAGGTGTGCGCTCAAAAAATGCTGTCATTGCGAGCCAGTGCGCTTGAGTGGCGTGGCAACCCCCTTACTTAGAGGGGAAATGTACCGAATAGTACCCGGAAGAGCGGGATTTGCCGCGATTATTGGTGGTAATCGTTCCCGGGTTCCTTTCAACCGGGGGATTGCCACGACCAGTGTGCGCACTGGTCTCGCAATGACAGGATACTTGGAGCAAAGCGACAAACACCAATTTACCGCCATGAGGATCTATCCTGGGTGCTGCTGCGGTTCCAGCCGCCCAGCAGGCGGTTCAGGGCGCCGCCGTAGAATACGATGCTGATGCAGCAGTACAGCCACAGCATACTCAGCGCCACGGCGTACACGCTGCCGTAGACGTTGCTGAGCTTGGCGAACCGCTCCACATAGATGGAGTACAGATCCGAGAATATCAGCCATCCGGAGGCGGACATCAGAGCCCCGGGCAGGCTTCCCATCAGGGTGTTCTTCTTGTTGGGCAGACGCATGAACACGGCGGTAAAAAACACGGTCTGGACAAACAGAAGCAGGAAAAACCGCAGATTGATCACATCCGAAAAAAAGCTGTACAGCCCGGGACTGATCCGCTGGATCAGATTCACCAGCGAGGAACCAAAGACGTGAAGGCCCAGGGTCAGCACCAGAACGACGATAAACGCGAAGGTATAGATCACGCTGATCAGCCTGCGGGAAACATATCCCCGGTTCTCCTGGACGCCGTATACCGCGTTCAGGCCGTTCATAAAGCCGAAGGTGCCCCGGCTGGCGGACCAGAGCGTAACCAGAGCCGAGATGCCCAGGGCTGTTCCGGAGGAATTGCGGTAGGCTGACTGGATCAGATTCCGGGCGGGCTCCATAAAGGCCTGGGGAAGAATCCCCTGGAGAAGCTCGGCCAGCTGCTCCGCTTCCAGGTGGATATACCGCAGGGCGCTGAGTACCAGCAGCAGCGCGGGAAACACCGCCAGCACCAGAAAGTAACAGGCGCTGGCCGCGTGCAGCCCCACATGAAGCTCCGACACGGTGTGGCCGATCTCAACGGCCTTGAAAAAAAGCTCCGTTTTTGAAACCTTCTTCATGGCGATGCACCTTTCTGCGTGGTATGCGCGGAGGGAACCGTGCTCCAGGAAAATACGGGATGGAAAATTGGTGTTTAGCGCACTGACTCCAAATTTCCTGTCATTGCGAGACCAGTGCGCACACTGGTCGTGGCAAT
>CAMFFO010000263.1 GCA_945949735.1 uncultured Clostridia bacterium
CGGACTGGTTCGCAATGACAGATAATTTTGGACGCGAAGCGACAAACACCAATTTGTCGTGCTGCCGAGTTAAACCGATAAGCATATAAGAATCCATAATGAAAAGGAGCGCCGAGGCGCTCCTTTTGCTTTTATTTCAGATCGATGTACTTAACGCCGGAAACATCCTTCCCAGCCTGCCGCAGCAGGGCGAAAACACCCAACGCAGCAAAGAGAAGCCCCATCAGAATGTTCTTTATCAGATATCCCCTGTATTCGGCGTCCTCCGTAAAGATCAGCCAGAGCACCAGCGGGATGTCCCCCACCGCAATGCCGGGCAGCTCCCCGCTCTGGATCATGCTGAAAACCGTGAAAGCCTCCGCTCCCAGATTGCCTAGCAGAACACCGAAAATCACGGCGAAGATCAGAATTGCCACCTTGCCCTTGCCTTGCTTTCCCCGGGCAAGATCATAGCCCTTTTCCGCAAGGAAACCGATCAGCAGGCCGACGATGGAGGCAATATAACCGATGCTCAGCACAATGGCCCAGGCAACCGCACCCAGAACGGATCCCGCCAGAGCTCCCAGAAGGCCCGTAAAATAGTTGCCTGTGTCCTCCCGGCTCCGCTGCTCGTTGCCTTCCTCCACCGCTTGGCGCACCCTGCGCGCACAGGCATCGTGGAAGTGATGGGCAACGCCGCCCACCATAGACCATCGGCCTGCGTCGATGGGCATTCCACACTCCGGGCAAATCTCCACGCCGCTGGCACCGAATGTGCGCAGTATGGGCAGAACCCATTCCAGAAACTCCCGGATCTTTTTCATGGTGCCGGGGTTGTCCAGAAAGTTAACCACAATGGTTCTGGCATCAATCCCCAATCCGCTTACGCGGAAATCCTTCTTCATATCCCGGCCATTTACCGCATCCATAAAGCCGGCGCGTCCTGCGGGATCGCTGAAACGAGTGGAAAACACCAGACGTTTATAGCCTGCGCCCTCGCTTAATGTCGCTGCAAAACCGCCCATGCTTCCATAGGCGATGCCGCCGCTGACAGTCATGCCGTACTCCTTTGCCAGCTTCTTGAGTCCGCTTCCGATCAAGCAAACCACCTCTTTCTCCAGAATATGGAAATATTGTAGCACAGGAATTCCCGAAATGCAACAACTAGTTCAGCTACAGGTACTATTCTTTTCTTAAGATTTCATATAATACCGTCAAAGGCGGTGGTGGATATGAAATTGAATCAGGCAGTCAGCCTGCGGATGCAGGAGCTTTTGAAGGAGCGGAGCATGACCCAATACCAGCTCTTTACAAAGAGCGGCGTTCCGAAATCCACCATTCACAATCTGATTCAATGCTCCTATGATTCTGTGAAGCTGAGAATCATCCATGAGCTCTGCCAGGGCTTCGGGATCAGCATCAGCGAGTTTTTCCAGTCCCCTCTTTTCGAAGAGGTCAACCTGGACCCCTGAAAACCCGGCATCCCAAGGAAATCCACAGACTCCTCCTCGCGTAAAATGTTGTTTACGCTTACAGTAAATGAAAGCCATGTCATTCCGAGCCAGTGCGCACACTGGCGTGGGAATCCCCCGGATCTTCCGAGAAGTCCGTAAAATGGGGGCTCCGTCTACATAAGCACCCAGAAAAGTTGGGGGATTGCCACACCAGCGTGCGCGCTGGTTCGCAATGACAGTTCTTTTTTTGCGTGGTAAACAACAATTTACCCCTCACCCCCCTGATTCCCCCACCGGGTACTCCTCCACGTCCAAATCCCGATAGGGATACACCCTCTGCCAGCCCTCCGCCGTTTTCCGGAGGCTGCTGCGATGGGCGGACAGGAGCTTTACAATGTTGTACACGTCAATCCAGATTTCCGAATTGCATTCCTTCTGACTCTCGTCAAACACCAGCTGAAGGCCAAAATGCAGGTGAACCGTTTCGATGTTGTTGACGTTTTCCCGGTCGGAGTAGCCGGTTCTGCCCATAAACCCGATCAGATCCCCCGCCTGCACCACGTCCCCCTCCTGAAGGCCTGGGGCAAAGGGAGTGTCCTTCTTCAGGTGGGCATAGTAATAGTAGCGCCTCGAGTCAAAGGAGCGGATGCCCACCCGCCAGCCGCCGTACCGGTTCCAGCCCATGGCTTCCACAATGCCCCCCTCTACAGCAACAATGGGGCTTCCCAGGCTGCCCATCAAGTCGTTTCCTAAGTGTTTGCGCTGAAATCCGAAGGACCGGCTGACGCCGAAATCGTCGCAGTGGCTGTACCCATAGCCCGCCGCCACCGGGGAAAAAGCCTTGAGCCCATAACCGGCTTTCCACTCCCCGTCGATTTCAATGGCGTAGCTCCCCACCAAGCCGCCCAATGCGGCGTCGTAGGCCCGGTGGTAATAATCATAGTATTTGTATTGCTCCCCCAGCAGCTCCTGGGGCGACCGGGCCCCTTTCAAATCCGCCGCTGCTTTTTTCACAGAAGCCAGGCCGCATTTTCCCCCTGTCCGGCAGGCGGCCAGGGACAGCGTGTCAATCCAGGAGATATGCTTTTCCTGGTCGAAGGATGCGATATCCTGATCCAGGGCATATTTCAAAGCCTCATAGCCCACGTCAAAATCCACCCACCGGATGGGTTCGGCCCGCACCGGCATCACCACCAGAGCAAACAGCACCAAAAGAATCAGAATCCGCCTTTTCATACCCTCACCTCTTGGATTAGGGTATGAAAAGGCGGATTATTTATAAATGGAAATGCTTTCAAGCGGCATTTGATCCCGAATGGAACGACAAATTGGTGATTGAAAGGGAGTGCTGCAAATTACCTGTCATTGCGAGACCAGTGCGCACACTGGTCGTGGCAATCCCCCGGTTGAAAG
>CAMFFO010000264.1 GCA_945949735.1 uncultured Clostridia bacterium
GATTACCTGTCATTGCGAGACCAGTCCGCAGACTGGTCGTGGCAATCCCCCGGTTGAATGGAACCAGGTAACGATTACCACCAAAAATCGCAGAAGTTCCCATTTTTGGGTGCTATTCGGTACATTTCCCCGCTAACCAGGGGATTGCCACACCAGTGTGCGCACTGGTTCGCAATGACATCGTTTTTTTGACAAACACCAATTAATCTGACAGAAAAAATCTTTCGGTCAATAGAAGGGGTTCCTGCATTCTGCGCCGCGGAGGAATGCGGACAACGGCGTGGAAAACGCGGGCACACATACTTTTCATGCGCGCGTTATTTTTTCTTCCGAAAAACCAGCAGCTTGCTTCCCACATAGTTCAGCACCACCACCAGCACGCTGGTAAAGATTTTCCAGGCTGCGCTGTTCCAGTGAAGCAGATCAACGGTCACAAACAGAATCGCCGACTCCAACGCCCCGGAGCCAATCCGGCATCCGAAGAATCTCGCCGCTTCCGGTACCACGGTTTTCATAGACCAGTCTTTGCTTCGGAACACAAATGGCTTATTGGTCACATACGCAAACAGGACGCTGACCACCCAGGCCAGGATGTTGCTTACGGAGGCGGGAATCCCCATGTAACAGCAGGGAAAGTACACGATGTAATTGACCAGGGTCGTCAGCACCCCGAAAACCAGATATAACAGGATGTCACGGTTCTTTTGGATAAGTTCACGGATTCGCTTCATCATAACTTGCTTCCATTTCCTCTTTCCGGTTACAGTCCCAGGTCCTCTCCC
Organism: uncultured Clostridia bacterium; assembly: GCA_945949735.1. Lineage (GTDB taxonomy): Bacteria > Bacillota > Clostridia > Oscillospirales > Oscillospiraceae > Faecousia. Next base: position 783 of record CAMFFO010000264.1, read on the forward strand.
ACAAGGATGAATTTGATTCTTCCAGCCGGACGGCAATGCCGGGTAATCAGAATCTGGTTGCAGATACAGCCCTCAGCCTTGCAGTTTACGCAGACGCCGGTTTCCCCGCATCCCGTCACCGCACCGAACCGCTGCTTGTTCATAGGAGCTGCAACCGTTCTCGCCCGGGTAATGGCATCCTCCAGGGTATCCATCACCTTGTTCATCCCGGCTACCACAATCACCGACTCCGGCCCGTACACAATGGCAGCCACACGGTTTCCGTTCCCGTCAATATTCACCATCTGGCCGTCCAGGCTCAGAGCATTGGCTCCCGAAAGAAAAACCTGGGCCGACAGGCATTCCCGCATAACCCGTTCCCGTTCCTGAGGCGACTGCGCAGCTTCCCGGTCAATTGCCCGGTAATCGCCGGAACGCACCGCGTCCAGAAGTCCGATCTGCTGGGCAGACATGGCCCCGCCCCAACCGATGCTGGCCCCCTTAGGAATCAGCTCCAGCGCCTTCTCCAGCGCGGAGGCAGCGTCCGAGCAATAATAGGCCTCAAAATGACGGCTGCGCAGATTCTTCACCAGGATATCGCCGCGTTTGCTGTAATATGCCTTTCTGGGATTTTCCATTGGTATTTCCTCCTTTTTATCTGTCCCCACAGGTCAGTTCTTCCGAAACCACCATAGGCTGTCTTTCTCCATCCTACTTTCGATCCGCCGCACGACCCGGTAGCGTTCCTCCCCTGCTTCCCGGTCATTCACCTCGACCTGGAGAAATCCGCTGTAATCCGGCGCGGGGACACCGAGAAAAAGCTCCATCACATCCGCATGGGTAACGATCACCGCGTCCCCCCGGCAGCTTCCGCGGATGAACTCCACCGCCCGGGAAAACCGGACTTTTGCGTCCTCCAGCGCCTCCCCTCCCGGTGGAACCAGCATGGCTCTTCTCCGGGACAGCGCATAGAGGTCCGGATAACGGGTCCGGATCAGGCTGTAGGTTTTTCCGTCAAAGATTCCCATGTCCCGCTCCCGAAGGTCATCCAGAATCGCGATCGTCGTCCCGAAATGCCGGGCGGTTTCCACAGCCTGCCGCCTGGGACTGGAGAATACCGTGACCTCCATTCCGAAAAACAGAGCAGCCGTTTCATGGGACTGCTGAACTCCAGCAACACTCAGCGGCAGCTCCTCCGTACCCAGACAGACACTGTCCCCTTCCGGGAAATCCGGTTCACCGTGGCGCATAAAGTAAAACGATCTCATGGAATCCCTCGCGTCTTTCTTTGATTGTGGGAACCTCCGAAAAAACTCTGCGGGTGTCGGCCAAGCTTTTGTCCCAACCGAAAAATGCTGAAACCGGAAATTCGGACAGCCTTCCGCAGTTTTCAGAGCCTTCGTCTGAGCTCGGATCTTCTGGTGCCTGCTCTTGCCGGTCAGAGCTTTCTTAGGAATATCGCCTATGTTTTAATTATATCTGATTTGCTGCGGTTTGTAAAGGAAAATCACCTCTCACTGGGCCCTCCGTCGTTCTCATCGAATATCAGATCGTCCAAATCCAAACCCGCATCCCCATTTTGACACATTTCTCCACCCCCTTGGGAACAATCCAGAACAGTATATTCCGGATACAATAAAAAATGTGCCGTATTTCCTTGACAGCATCAAAAAAATTGGTTACAATAAAGAGCATCCTGTGTAAAGGAATCTCCCGACCCCTGGTATCGAGGATAGTACATCTGCAGTTGTCTTGAAGAAGCACAATGCCGACTCAAGTCTCATATTCATAGGGGTCGCCCGGAACAATTCAATGCGTCGCAATAGCTCAGTTGGATAGCGCACACGCCTCCTAAGGTCTTGCTCTATCCGTGTGATACCCGCAGTAAAGCGAGAAAACGCGAGGAAAACGCCGATTTCGCGACCTTGTGTCAACGCTTTCGGAGATTTGGCACCCTGTTTGGTACCCTTTGGTGCCTTTTCGGGAAAACGTAAGGGATATGCCTTCAAAGCCTAATTTACCTAAATTTCATAATATGCGCCCGTAGCTCAGCAGGATAGAGCGTTCGCCTCCTAAGCGAAAGG
>CAMFFO010000265.1 GCA_945949735.1 uncultured Clostridia bacterium
TGAGCATTTCCGGTGAATGTGCGTGCTATCAATGCGGTAAGGTTGCGGGCGGATATTATCCGCCCCTACGGTGATAGTGCTGTAAACAACAATTTTTCTGACCGTTACCCTATATTGGAATTCGTCCCGAAGGGACACCCTGACTGTTAACTGTCCAATATCCACTGTCAACTGAATTTAGAAGGGAGAAAAAAATATGGCAGATCCTTTAGCGGGCTTTGTCCCGGATTTTGTGGAGAAGGAGGAGCCCCGGGAGGTCATCCTCAAGCTGGGCCACATGGTCACAAACCGCATCCCCTACCGTCTGGGGCTGAAGAAGCTGACGAAGTATGACCCGGAATACTGGGGTCTTTCGCTGCTGCTTACCGATGAAATGGCCGAAATTGCCCTGAAAATGGGCGTCCGCAAGCCCAAAACCCTGGCGGATATGGTAAAGATCACCGGCATGGAGGCCGGGAAGCTGGAGCCCCTGCTGGAAGAAATGTCCTACCGGGGCATTCTGGAATACAACTGGGAGAACCCCACTCACACCAAGCAGTATGTACTGCCCATGTTTGTCCCCGGCAGCGCGGAATTTACCAACATGAACGCGGCCATTCTGGCGGAGCACCCGGAGATGGGCCGGTTCTTCGAGCGCATGAGCCGCCTGCCCCTGGAGGCCGTCACCCCCATGGTGCCCCCCGGAGGCGCGGGCATCGGTATGCACGTGATCCCCGTGGAGAAGGCCATCGAGGCGGAAAATACCTCCATTGACTTGGAGCACATCTCCCACTGGCTGGACAAATACGACGGCAAATACGCCGCCTCCCCCTGCTCCTGCCGCCGCTCCCGGATGACCTTTGACGAGGGCTGCGCCGACGATCCCGAGGGCTGGTGCGTAGCCGTGGGCGACATGGCGGACTATGTGGTGGAGACCGGCAAAGGCGGCCGCTACATCACCCGGGAGGAGGCCCTGGAAATCTTCCGTCAGGGAGAGGAAAACGGCTTCGTCCACCAGATCACCAACATCGACGGCAAGGACAAGATCTTCGCCATCTGCAACTGCAACGTCAACGTCTGCTACGCTCTGCGCACCTCCCAGCTGTTCAACACCCCCAACCTGTCCCGCAGCGCCTATGTGGCCCGGGTGGAGAAGGCCGACTGCGTGGCCTGCGGCAAGTGCGTGGAAAGCTGCCCCGCCGGAGCCGTGAAGCTGGGCCGGAAGCTGTGCACCAAGGACGGGAGCGAGATTCAGTATCCCAAACACCCCCTGCCCTCGGAGCAGAAGTGGGGCCCCCATATGTGGGACGAGGACTACCGGGACAACAACCGGATCAACTGCTACGACGTGGGCACCTCCCCCTGCAAGACCGCCTGCCCGGCACACATCGCCGTTCAGGGCTACCTGAAAATGGCCGCCCAGGGCCGGTATCAGGAGGCGCTGGCCCTCATCAAGCAGGATAACCCCCTGCCCGCCATCTGCGGCCGGATCTGCAACCGCCGCTGTGAGGACGCCTGCACCCGGGGCAGCATCGACCGGGCCATCGCCATCGACGAGGTGAAGAAATTCATCGCCCAGCAGGATCTGAACGCGGAAACCCGCTACATCCCCAAGAAGGTGGTTCCCAGCCTGGACGGCAGCTTCCCGGAGAAGATCGCTGTCATCGGCGCGGGCCCCGCGGGTCTCAGCTGCGCGTTTTATCTCGCCCAGAAGGGCTACAGCCCCACCATCTTCGAGAAGAACCCCCAGCCCGGCGGTATGCTCCGCTACGGCATCCCCTCCTTCAAGCTGGAGAAGGATGTCATTGACGCGGAAATTGAGGTCATCAAGGCCATGGGCGTGGAAATCCGCTGCGGCGTGGAGGTCGGCAAGGATGTGACCATCCCCGAGCTGCGGGCGCAGGGCTACAAGGCCTTCTACATCGCCATCGGCTGCCAGGGCGGCCGGAAGGCCGGGGTTCCCGGCGAGGATGCCGAGGGCGTCATGACCGCCGTGGACTTCCTGCGCACCGTGGGTCTGGACGAAAGCTACCCGGTTTCCGGCAAGGCCGTGGTGGTGGGCGGCGGCAACGTGGCCGTGGATGTGGCCCGATCCGCCGTGCGCTGCGGCGCGGACAGCGTGTCCATGTTCTGCCTGGAGCCCCGGGATAAGATGCCTGCCTCCAACGAGGAGCTGGCCGAGGCCGCCGAGGACGGCGTAAGCCTGGACTGCGGCTGGGGCCCCAAGGAGATTCTCACCGAAAACGGCCATGTCACCGGCATCGTGTTCAAGCGCTGCGTATCCGTCTGGGACGAGAACGGCCGCTTCAGCCCCAGCTACGACGAAAACGACTGCAAAACCGTCCCCTGCGACCGGGTGTTCCTGTCCATCGGCCAGAGCATCCAGTGGGGCAATTTGCTGGACGGCTCCAAGGTGGAGCTGGGCCGGGGGAACGGCGCGGTGGCCGACAAGCTGACCTACCAGACCGCCGAGCCCGACATCTTTGTGGGCGGCGACGTGTACACCGGCCCCAAGTTTGCCATTGACGCCATCGCGGCGGGCCGGGAGGGAGCCATCTCCATCCACCGGTTCGTCCGTCCCCACTCCAGCCTGACCATCGGCCGCAACCGCCGGGACTTCATCGCCCTGGACAAGGAGAATATCCGTGTGGAGCACTACGACAACGCCTCCCGGCAGGTGCCCGGGGTGGATGCCTCCCTCAGCGGCAAGCGCTCCTTCCGGGATCCCAAGCTCCCCTTCACCGAGGAGCAGGTGAAAATCGAAACCGCCCGGTGCCTGGGCTGCGGCGCGTCCGTGGTGGACCCCAACAAGTGCATCGGCTGCGGCGTGTGCACCACCAAGT
>CAMFFO010000266.1 GCA_945949735.1 uncultured Clostridia bacterium
CGAGCCAGTGCGCACACTGGCGTGGCAATCCCCCGGTTGAAAGGAACCAGGTAACAATTACCGCCAAAATTCGCGGAGACTTCCGTTTTTCGGGTGCTATTCGGTACATTTCCCCTCTATCCGGGGGATTGCCACACCAGTCTGCGGACTGGTTCGCAATGACAGATAATTTTGGACGCGAAGCGGCAAACACCAATTTGTCGGTTTCCCAGTAACAATTGTTATCACATCATGGGTTATCTGCTAAACCCGGAAAGGAACAGAATCGGGCAGATGAAAGAAAACGGAAGCGGAAACCGGCAAAACGCCCTTCTGCCCGGCGCTGCCCCGATGGACGCGTTCCTTTCACGGTTTTGTCCCTTCCCTTTTTGGAAAAAATGTGCTATGATACCCTCCGAGTCTGAATATGCAAAGGAGAAACTATGTCTGCCATATCTGAAATTCTGGCCCGGGAGCTGAATCAGCGGCTCGAATATGTGGAGAATGTGATCTCCCTCATGGACGAGGGCAACACCATTCCCTTCATCGCCCGCTACCGCAAGGAGCTCCACGGATCCATGGACGATACCACGCTGCGCGCCCTGGAAACCAGGCTGACCTATCTGCGAAACCTCCAGACCCGTCGGGACGAGGTGAAGAAATCCATCGAAAACCAGGGAAAGCTGACCCCGGAGCTGAGCGCTGCCATCGATGCCGCCGCCACCATGACCGAGGTGGAGGATCTCTACCGGCCCTACAAGCAGAAGCGCCGCACCCGTGCCACCGTTGCCCGGGAAAAGGGGTTGGATCCCCTGGCCGCCGCCATTTTTGCCCAGGAGGGACTTGACCCCGCCAAGCTGGCGGAAGGCTACCTCGATCCCGAAAAGGAAGTCAATACCGTGGAGGAGGCCCTCCAGGGCGCCAGCGACATCATTGCGGAGAACCTGTCCGACGATGCCGCCATCCGTAAAGCCCTCCGGGAGCTGGTCATGCGCAGAGGAAGCCTCATCTGCAAGGCGGAGGATCCTGAGCAGGACACGGTGTACAAGCTCTACTACGATTTTTCCCAGCCCATTTCCCGGCTGCTGGATCACCAGATCCTGGCAATCAATCGGGGCGAAAAGGAAGAAGTCCTGAAGGTCACCGTAGCCCTCCCCGGCTCCGAGGGCCCCGCCCTGGTCTGCCGCGCCGCTCTGAAGCCCACCGCCCATGTCTGTCCCATTGTCCGCGCCGCCGCCGAGGATGCCTATGACCGGCTGATCTTCCCCTCCATCCAGCGGGAGGTGCGCAGTGACCTGTCCGACCGTGCCTACGGCGGAGCCATTCACAACTTCGCCCTGAACCTGAAGCCACTGCTGATGCAGCCCCCGGTGAAGGGTTTTGTGACCATGGGCCTGGATCCCGGCTACCGCAACGGCTGCAAGGTGGCCGTGGTGGATCCCACCGGGAAGGTTCTTGACACCTCCGTTGTCTATCCCACCTTCAGCGAGAAGAAAAAGCAGGAGGCCATTGCCGTTCTCTCTGGTCTGATGCGCAAACACAGCGTCCGCCACATCGCAATCGGAAACGGCACCGCCTCCCGGGAAACCGAGGCAATGACCGTGGAGCTGCTGACCCGTTTCCCGGAGGCTTCCTATGCCATTGTCAACGAGGCAGGAGCCTCCGTCTACTCCGCCTCCCCCCTTGCCGCCGAGGAATTCCCGGAATATGATGTGAATCTGCGCTCCGCGGTATCCATCGCCCGGCGGCTCCAGGATCCCCTGGCGGAGCTGGTGAAAATCGACCCCAAGGCCATCGGTGTGGGGCAGTACCAGCACGACTGCCCCCAGAAGGAGCTGGACGCCGCCCTGGGCGCTGTGGTGGAGGACTGTGTCAACTCTGTGGGCGTGGATGCCAACACCGCCTCCCGCAGCCTCTTAGAGCAGGTGTCCGGGCTGACCTCCGCCACTGCCAAGAATATTGTTGCCTACCGGGAGGAAAACGGCCCCTTCACCAGCCGTACCCAACTGAAGAAGGTTCCCAAGCTGGGGCCCAAGGCCTTTGAGCAGTGCGCGGGCTTCCTGCGGATTCCCGAGAGCAAGGAGCTGCTGGACAATACCGGCGTCCATCCGGAATCCTATGCCGCCGTGAAGTCCCTCCTGAAGCTGCTGGGCTGTGCTGACCCCCGGGAGCTTCCCGACAAACTGGAGGCCTACGGCGTTTCCAAAGCCGCCGGAGAGCTGGCTCTGGGCGAACCCACCCTCCTGGATATTGCCAAAGAGCTTCGCAAGCCCGGCCGGGATCCCCGGGACGAGCTGCCCAAGCCCATCCTTCGGAAAGACGTGCTGGAAATGAAGGACCTGAAACCCGGCATGGAGCTTACCGGTACCGTTCGGAACGTCATAGATTTCGGCGTGTTCGTGGATATCGGCGTCCACCAGGACGGCCTGGTGCACATCTCCGAGGTGGCAAACCGCCGCCTGCGCCACCCCAGCGAGGTGGTCAAGGTTGGCGATATTGTGAAAGTGGTCGTCCTTTCCGTGGACGAAAAACGCCACCGCATCAGCCTGTCCATGAAGCAGGCGAACAAATAATCCCGCTCCCTCCTCCGAAATTTTTCGGGGGAGGTTTTTCATCCCACCGCCGGGAACGATAAATTGTTGTTTGTCGAATACTTGCTGTCATTGCGAGCCAGTGCGCACACTGGCGTGGCAATCCCCCGGATAGAGAGGAAACGTACCGAAAAGCACCTGGAATAATGGGATTCGCCGCAATTCTTGGTGGTAATCGTTACCTGATTCCTCTCAACCGGGGGATTGCCACGACCAGTGTGCGCACTGGTCTCGCAATGACAGCAT
>CAMFFO010000267.1 GCA_945949735.1 uncultured Clostridia bacterium
AGGCGGCTCAAGTTCCTCCCCGGTCTCAATGTCAAATCCCATTTTTGCGGCCTTCAATCCCTGCTCAATTCCAGCAAGTCCACCCTCGTCAGCCTTGCGCAACAATTTGCCTTGTCCCGCCTGGAGTACAACCCAAGAAAACTCCTCATCGGAGATCGTGCGCACAGGCTCGCCCGCGATGCCCTGCAAAAGCTCGTCGTCTGTCTTTTCCCGACCAAGTCCGCAGAAGTCACGCAGGCCCGGCGTGAGCTGAAGAAACGACAGTCCCCTCATGGCCTCGGCATAAATTTGCCAACGTCGCCAGAGCTTCCGGCTCATTTCCGGATCTTTCTCCGTCGCCGCCATGCGCTGGAGTTCCCATATGGAGATACGCCGTCCCCCACGCCCAGACTTGCGGCAATCACCCGTCATTTCGTCGGCAAACTGCTTGCAGAGGTAGTGAACAACGCCGCGCATAGCCTCGGCTTTGTCCAGTACGCCATTTTTCGTCCTAGGCAATTCCAGCGTGAAGCCGCGCTCCTCGCTGGCCTCCAGTCCCTCTTTCTCAAGGGCACGGCACCAGAGCCGCCTGATCTCCGCCTGTAGCTCCTCTCCCTCCTCTGGAGTCAACAAACCATGATCCAGCCACAGCACCACGTGCGCATGAAAATGGAAGCCAGATTTCGGCCCAAGCAAATAGGGGTTATCGTCCGTAACCTCCACCGTCCGCATGGCAAAATGCAAGCCATAGACCTTTTTTAGCTCTTGCCAAGCCCTCACAGCCTTCATCTTTCGCTGCGCGGCCTGAAATCCCTTCACGAATGCACGAAAATCCGTAGCAATCGTGTGCTTCGCCGTAAAAGTCCCGAATACATAGCTATATCCGGCACGAATCATTTTTTCCCCAATCGCCTGCAACTCCTGCCCTCGCAAATGCCGAAGCGCAGGCCCGCAGACCGGGCAAACCATAGCCGAGGCACACCGACGCAAATTTCTATAGGCGTGGTGACCCGTGCCATCCTCTCCCCCCTCGTATCTGTCGATGGAAAGCTCCTTGCCAGGGATAGCACCCGTCCGACACCGAAAGACCTCATGCCTGAACGTCAAATCGCCTTCCCGCCGCGCTCGACGCATCGCGGAAAGAGTAGAAAATTTATCAATGATTTCAGGAGTGGAAACAAATTCCCCAATATTACCAAGCGGCGCCCCAAACGCCTGTCCTGTCGTACCAGACAAAGGACGCGACAAAGCCCCCTCGCCCATTATCATGGGGAGAGGCTTTTGCTGTGGTCTGTGAGGTGTGGTGAGTGTCTGCACTGATGCCTGCCTTCGGTGGGGCTGGCATCTCTTGCGGGAATCGCGGGGAGAAGGTAGAAGAAAGCCAGCAACGCCGCCCATGCCACGGGTGGAAGTTGACAGCCCTCAGTTAGACCATGCCACGGTCTTCTGGGGGCGCTTCTTTTCTAGACATCACAAAACGGCAGAAAAAGCTAGTCCCCAGAGGCCCGGAATACTCCGGGCCTCTGCCTTTTGGCCGTCTTGACCCGTACAACCGCTTACGCGGGCCGTGAGAGGAAAAGCTGCCGGCACTGCCGGCGCTTTTGGAAGCGGACTGTTTCGGGGCCGTGAGGCCACGGCCCCGCCAGTCAAGATTACTGGGGGCGCTGCCCCCAGCCCCCCGCTTGCCCTGCCTCTGGTCTTCCTGCTATCTTCAAGTCCTACCTTCTTGGTAGGATGGATCATCTGCGTTTCCCAGGTGAGACGCAAAGAAGCCCGGCGTATCGGCAGTACGGCGGGCTTCTTCTTTTTGCGTCGAGCCGAAGGCGAGTAAGCAGCCACCCCCGGCGATTGAGGGGGCAGGGCGGGAAGTGGTCCACTTGAAAAAGTGGTACCACTTTACCTGTCCTGCCTTCTTCTTTGCATCCGATCCATCACGAACCATCACGATGCATCACTAACTATCACTAATCGTGACGATTCGTGATGAATAGTGATAGATAGTGATAAGTAGTGATGGATAGTGATAGATCGGATTCGTTCTCTTTCTTTTTTCTGCCTTCATATTTTAAAAACTACAATAAAAACAATATGTTAATCTGAGCTCAATTTTGAGCTCAGTGCCCATATCGAGAGCTTAATTTTCAGCTATACGGAGATTTCAATAGGTTAGCTCACGGTCAACGGGCTCAAAATTCAGCCCGTTAAATGATTTCAGGTAGTTGGTCAACGAGCTCAAAATTGAGCCCGTTACTCCTCCCCTTGCCAACGCTTCCACCAGTGGATACAAAAAAAGGGCGGGGAGTGCAGACACACCCCCGCCCCGGGGCAGTTCCCCGACAGAATCACCGTAGCGAAACGGTCAAAGTTTTGCCCCTAGAGAATGGCACGTTCCCTAGGGGCTACTTGTTTGCTTAGTCGCGGAAGATGCGACGAAGGACAAGAGCCGCTAAGACGGAGGCCAGAACTTGGCCTGCTACGTCCAGCAGGAACTGCACCATAGGCAATCACCTCCTTACGGAGGAACTGCCCCATAAAAATACTATGCTATCCGGGATCGTCTGGCAATCCTACTCCCCCGAATACGATCAGGGTTCTTCGTGGCAGGATGGGAGTTGTGCTACACCTCCCACCTGCCCGGCTCGGCAGCTTCGCTTTCTCGCCGGGAAATTCCAAAAGGCGCACTTACCAGTTTCCCCTTGGGAAACTGCGTGCGCTCCTGCGGAGGGCACTCCAATTCAGACGTCCTGAAAACCTCTCTCATCTTTCTCAATTTCAAACTGGAGGCGGCTCAAGTTCCTCCCCGGTCTCAATGTCAAATCCCATTTTTGCGGCCTTC
>CAMFFO010000268.1 GCA_945949735.1 uncultured Clostridia bacterium
GGATGTCATAGAGGTCGCCGTCCGAAAAGCGGCTGCTGAGAAATCCGGCGATCCGATCCCACAGTTCCCGCTCTCGCTCCGGTGTGAGTTGTTTCATTACAATATCCATGATCGTTCTTCTCCTGTTTTTCATTACAGTCTAACTGGTTGGCAGGTAGTATCGCGGATCAGTCCGCTCGCCGTTGACGCGCACCTCAAAGTGCAGGTGCGGACCGGTGGAGCGTCCGGTGTTGCCGGAGAGGGCAACGATGTCGCCCGCCTCCACGGTCTGTCCCACCCTTGTCAGCAGTTTGGAACAGTGACCGTAGAGCGTGGAGAGCCCGCTGCCGTGGTCGATGCACACGTAGTAGCCGTAGCCGCCGGCGTTGTACTTGGAGACCGTCACTGTTCCCGGCAGCGCCGCTCGGACAGGCGTTCCCGTGGGGACAGCCAGATCCATGCCGGAGTGTCCCTTCGGCTTGTGGGTGATCGGGTCGATGCGGCTGCCGAATTCAGAGGTGACGCGACTTTCCCATCCCGCCCCGATGGGCGAGCAGAAGCCGTCCGCGCCAATGAAGGGAACATCCGTGCCGGGTATCCAGCCATCCGTTCCGGCAGCGACGCCGTAGCGGACGAGGTTGTAGACGCTGTCGGCATTGCCTTTCTGCTCCTCCGTGATTTCCAGGTGTAGAACGCTTTCGATGTTCCGATAGACCTCCGCCATATCCGTGATGGGAATCGCCGCCGTGTAGCTCTCCTCGATGTCCGTACCATCCTCGCCAGTCACGGTGCGAGTGCGCTCCTCATAGGTGACAAAGCAGTCCGCGAACTGCCGGTGCGCGCGGCGGCTGGGAGCATCCTCGCCGAAGTACAGAGCGTAAAAAACAGCCTTGACGCGGATCTCGTCAAGACTGTCTCCATCCTCCGTCATCTCATTGACGGTGCTGATCAGCTCATCCAGCAATTGAAAGCTGTCGCGCATTTCTTCGATGTAGGCCACATATTCCGCAGGGGTACTGGCGGGGATCTCTCCACCGTGGAAGCAGAGCAGCACGGCGGAGTTGTTGTGATCCACGCTGCCGGAGAGCAGAGAACAGAAAAAAGCGAGGGCCAGGATCATCGGCGAGAGGATCGCCGCCATGATCCAGCCAAGCCTTTTCCTGGTCTCCTCATCTGAGAGTGCGGCAGCGGCGGCCTTTGCCAGTGCCGCGGCAGGGACAGCCATCACCTGCCACCTGCCGTTCCGAAGAGCTCCTTCTTGTAGTCCGGCGCCTGCACCTGCAATAAGTAGCGTTCGTTGCCGCACTTATAGAGGCACGATCCACGCATGGGGTCCCGAATGAGGGCGTACTCAGACTCCTCCAACTGAAGGTTCTCCATGAAGAATTTCTTGTCCACATTACCGCCGTTGAACAGAAACTGGTGGACTGGGATGGAGAACAGCGGGCGGGTCAGTTCCCGAATGCCCGGCTGGTAGAAGTCCTCCAGGTTCTGGCTGGCGAGGATGAGGGCGGAATTCTTCTTCCGCACGCGCTTGAGGCAGTTGCGGATGTAGGTGACCACCGTCGTGTTGGAGAGCCAGAGGTACAGTTCGTCGATAGCGGCCACGGAATTGCCCGCGGTCAGGAGCTGGTCCGACATATAGGACAGCAGGCTGAACAGCAGCGTGTCCCGCAGGTTTGCCGCCACGTTGTCCAATCCCTTGACACAGAAGACAAGGAATTTGGAAGCGTCGATGTTGGTATGCCCGTTGAAAAAGCGGGAGTCGGCGCCCTTGCACATGGAGTGCAGTCCCAGCAGCAGATCCCGCAGCATCTCCTTCGGGTAGAGGGTGTCCGCTGCGTCGTAGGTCTCGTAGGCGTCATGAATGACTTCGTACAGGTCGGAGAGAATGGGGTAATCCTCCGGACGCATCCGCGTAAAATCGGTGCTGTCGGAGATCCCCCATTTCTGATAGAGTTTTTCTATCATCAGCTCCAGCGTGTCGATGTGGGGTGTGTCAAAGCCCTTGTAGACGCGGAAGACATCCCGCAGGAAGGAGATGTGCTGTGCCAACAGCGTTCCGTGAAACGCTGCCGGCGCGTCCGCATCGTCCGGCTCGCTGCCATCGTCCCAGCAGCGGGGTTCCAGGAGGTTGATGCGGTACTGCCCACTGAGGTAGTCGAGAAAACAGCCGCCCAGCCCTCTGCACTCATCCTCCATCTCATGCTCGGAGTCCAGAGAGATGACGCTCTTGCCCGCCTCCCGTACATTGCACAGCAGGAGCTTCAGAAGGAAGCTCTTGCCCTGGCCGGTGTTGCCGAGGATCAGGGCGCTGGCGTTGGTCTTGTCCGGTGCGCGGCGATCCAGGTCTACGATGATGTTGGAGCCGAAGCGGTCACGTCCGATAAAGAAGCCGTTGGGATCTGTTTTGCCGGAATAATTCATGGGATACAGATTTGCAACGCTCCTGGCGGGAAGCACCCGCTCGGCAAAGTTCGAGAGTTGGGCGCCGCCCGCGGGATTGGCGGAGAGGAAGCCGTCCTTCTGGCGCAGGGTCAGCGGGTCGGCGCCCATACGGGAGCGGATGAGCTGCGCTGAGATGGTATCCCGCGCCGTTCGCAATTTGTCTGTATCGGCGGCGGTAATGTCCATGTAGACCGCGCAGTGGATGAGCGGCTCTTTCTCCTGGCGCTGCTTTGTCATCATCTCCGTCATGTCCCGCAGATTTGCCTCCGCGGTGACGCTCTGCTTGACGTCGTTGGTATTGCTTCGCTCCATGCGGCTTTTGTTGGCGGCGGCGTGGAGGATGGCGTCCTCCTCAGCGGGCGTGACCTGCCG
>CAMFFO010000269.1 GCA_945949735.1 uncultured Clostridia bacterium
GTGTGCGCACTGGCTCGCAATGACAGCAAGTATTCGACAAACACCAATTTACCGGAGCGCGGGTTCCTGTCGTGTTTGCAAAAAAAATATTGCGTTCGGGGTGGAAATTCCCCTTCTTTTCTGCTATAGTGATAGCATCCGGCGGTGTTCTCTGATGAGCCGGAAGATTTGAACATAAAGGAGAGTCAGCTATGGGACTTATCAAAGCCGCTCTTGGAGCTGCCGGAGGCGTTCTGGCGGATCAATGGAAGGAATTTTTCCGCTGTGACGCCATCCCTGCGGACGTTCTCGCGACAAAGGGCCGCAAAAGCGCCGGGAGCCGCTCCTCCAATACCAGGGGTACGGACAACATCATCACCAACGGCTCCGTGATCCTGGTGGCCGATGGTCAGTGCATGATGATCGTGGACCAGGGCCGCATCGCGGAATTTGCCGCCGAGCCCGGCGAGTACACCTACGACGCCTCCACCGAGCCCTCCATCTTTTCCGGCGACCTGGACGAGGGCATCAGTCAATCCTTCGCTGCCTTTATGAAGCGTTTCTCCTTCGGTGGGGAGCCTGCCAAGGATCAGCGCATCTATTACTTCAACACCAAGGAGATCGTGGGCAACAAATACGGCACCCCCACCCCCGTGCCCTTCCGGGTGGTGGACAACAACATCGGCCTGGATATGGAGGTGTCGCTGCGCTGCTTCGGCACCTATTCCTACCGGATCTGCGACCCGGTGCTGTTTTATAAGAACGTCTGCGGCAATATAAGCTCCGACTACACCCGGGAGCAGCTGGACGGCCAGCTCAAGAGCGAGCTGCTCACCGCTCTCGCTCCCGCCTTTGCCAGGATCTCCGCCATGGGCATCCGCTACAGCGCCCTTATGGCCCACACCACGGAGATTGCCGCCGCTCTGAACGAGGTGCTCTCCGCCCAGTGGCGCAGCCAGCGGGGATTGGAGATCGTGAACTTCGGCGTGTCCAGCGTCACCGCCAGCCCCGAGGACGAGGCCGCCATCAAGGAGCTGCAGCGCACCGCCGCTCTGCGCGCCCCCGGCATGGCGGACGCCATGCGCACCAGCGCCATGGCCGAGGCCATGAAATCCGCCGCAAAAAACGAAAAGGGAGCCATGACCGGGTTTATGGGCATGAACATGGCCGGCATGATGGGCCAGGCCCAGTATCAGCAGCCTCAGTATCAGCAGCCCCAGTACCAGCAGCCCCAGCAGACCGCCCCCGGCTGGGTGTGTCCCACCTGCGGGGCCACGGCCACGGGGAAATTCTGCCCCGAGTGCGGCGCGAAAAAGCCGGAGCCCAAGGCCGCGGGAAGCTGGGTCTGTCCCGCCTGCGGAGCCACCGCCACGGGAAAGTTCTGCCCTGAGTGCGGCGCGAAGAAGCCCCAGGCCGACGGCTGGGTATGCCCCACCTGCGGCGCGGTGAACAAGGGCAAATTCTGCCCCGAGTGCGGCGCGAAGAAGCCCGCCGGGGTGCCCCAGTACCGCTGCGACAAATGCGGCTGGGAGCCCAAGGATCCCACCAAGCCCCCCAAATTCTGCCCCGAATGCGGCGACCCCTTCGACGACGGGGACATCCGGTAAGCATCCGCACCCCGGAATGATCGAACCGCCAGGCATAATGAATTGACAATTGACAATTGACAGTTGACAATTATTGTGCCAAAAGGGTACAATTTTCGAAATAAATCCTGTATTTTTTTCCCGAAGGGATTCCATAATTGTCAATTGTTCATTGTCAATTGTCAATTGAATCTATCGTCCGGCTTGCTTTAGGAGGATCAATATGTCAAACATCCGCATCACCTGCGACTCTACCTGCGACCTGACCGCCGCGCTTTACGAAGCCTACCGCGCCCAGCCCATTCCCTTGGGTGTCAGCCTGGGGGACGACTTCCGCCGGGATGGGGTAAACATCAAGCCCCAGGACATTTACGACTACGCCGCGGCCACCGGTTCCCTTCCCAAAACCTCCGCCATCTCCGTGGGCGAATACGAGGAGCTGTTCCGCTCCCTGACGGCTCAGGGGGATTCGGTGATCCATATCAACCTGTCCTCGGAGCTTTCCTCCAGCCACCAGAACGCCTGTCTGGCGGCTCAGATGGTGGGCAATGTCTATGTGGTGGACAGCCGGAACCTGTCCTCCGGCAGCGGCCACCTGGTGCTTATGGCCCGGGAGCTGGCCGATCAGGGCAAATCCCCCCAGGAGATCGTGGCGGCTCTGGAGGCGGCCCGGGACAAGCTGGACGTCAGCTTCGTGCTCCAGACTCTGGAGTACCTGCACATGGGCGGCCGCTGCTCCGGCGTGGCGGCTTTTGGAGCCAACCTGATGAAGCTGCGGCCGGAAATCGAGGTCGTGGACGGCAAAATGCAGGTGGGCCGGAAATACCGGGGCACCATGGAAAAGACCATCCTGGCCTACATCCGGGGCCGTCTGGAGGGCCGGACGGACATCGACTGCGGCCGGATTTTCATCACCCACTCCGGCGTCCCCCAGGACATCGAGGACAAGGCCGTGGCATTGGTCAAGGAGCTGCAGCCCTTCCGGGAGGTTCTGGTCACCTCCGCCGGCTGCACCATATCCAGCCACTGCGGCCCCAACTGCCTGGGCGTCCTGTTCCTGCGCAAATAAAACCGCACAACCCCCGGCGAACGAATTCGCCGGGGGTTTTGATTGCTGTCAGAACGACAAATTGGTGTTTGCAGATTTCCAAACACGTTGCATTGCTACCGTAGGGGCGGCTAATAGCCGCCCGAAAACGTTCAAGTTTCTGAGC
>CAMFFO010000270.1 GCA_945949735.1 uncultured Clostridia bacterium
GCGGGAGTTCGTAACGCATTCGCCGCGGGCCTTGCCCGCATAAACGATCATTTATCCAACGGAGGGAATCCTTAAGGAAAGGGCACCGCGCCCCTTGGGGGAAAGCCTTGAGCGTGGCATCATGGAAAAGGGGGAAATTTATGGAGCTTTGTCATACAGCGGACCGGGAGGGGCGGCTGTCGTCCTTTTTGCTGGGAGAACTGAAAATGTCCTCGGGCTTGATGAACAAGCTCAAATGGGGCGACGGAATCCGGGTCAACGGGGTGCCGCAGCGGACCAATTTTCCCGTGAAGCCCGGAGACGTGATCACCGTCCGGCTGGACGAGGAGGAGCCGGAGTATCCGGCCCAGGAGGGGCCTCTGGAGATCCTCTATGAGGACGGGGACCTTCTGGCTGTGGACAAGCCCGCCGGAATGCTGATCCATCCCTCCCGGTCCCGCAATGAGGGGACCCTGGCCAATTACGTGGCGGGCTATTACCGGGCCACGGGGCAGAAAAGCGCCTTTCACCCCATGACCCGGCTGGATCGGGACACCTTCGGAATTGTTCTGCTGGCGAAAAACGCCCGGGCTCACTGGCTGCTGCAGAACGTCCCGGTGCGCAAGACCTACCATGCCCTGGTGTACGGCGGTCCGGAGGAGGATGCCGGGATCATCGACGCGCCCATCGCCCGGCTGCCCCTGCCCAGCCTGCTGCGCTGCGTCAGCCCCGGGGGAAAGCCCTCCACTACGGAATTTGCGGTGCTGGAGCGTAATGAAAAGTTATGTAAACTTGCGCTGCGGCCCGTCACCGGCAGGACCCATCAGCTGCGGGTACACTGCGCCTATATGGGCTTTCCCATACTGGGGGACCCCCAGTACGGCACGCCGGACTCCCAGACCCTTTCCGCGGAGCTTGGCCTCGGAAGCCAGATGCTCTGTGCCAAATCTCTGGAGCTGCTTCACCCGGTCACCGGAGCCGCCCTGACGCTGAAATCGAAGATGGATGTGGCTCCCGTTCCCGGTCTGACTGCCGGGATGTAGGGGAATCACACTGCCCAATGGGCGGTTATGGAGCGGATTTGGAATATTTCCCGGAATCCGCTCCATATAGGTTGACAAATCAACAAAATGTCTGTATACTTGTTGATACGTCAACAAAGGAGGCGGATTTTCATGGCAAATGAGTACGGGTATGAACTGTTTTCCTCGTCCATCTGCTGCATTTATCACGACATTCAGAGGATCGAACGGGCTCAGATGGCGAAATATGGCCTGAAAGGCCCCCATGCCCAGTGCCTGTTGGCCATGAGCCGCAACCCGGCAGGTATCACCGCGGCGGAGCTGTGCGAAGTCTGCGAGAAGGACAAGGCGGCGATTTCCCGGACGGTGGCGGAGCTGGAGCAGGCGAACATGATCCGGAGGGTTCAGAACAACGGCAAACGCTATCGGGCTAGCCTGCTGCTGACACCCCAGGGTCAGGCGGCGGCTCAGGCGGTGAGCGAAATCGCCCGGCAGGCTGTGGAACAGGCCAGCGAGGGCTACGACGAGCATTCCAGAGAGACATTTTACAGTGTGCTGGCTATGATCGCGGGCAGCCTGCACACCATCTGCAAAAACGGCCTGCAGGAAGAGAATCAGGAAGGATAAAGGAGTATCATCATGAGTGTAAGGATTATTGTGGATTCCACCACGGATTTAAGACCCCAGGCGGCCCGTCGGGTGCAGGTGGTCCCTCTGACCATCCATTTCGGGGAGCGGGAATTTGTGGACGGGGTGGATATCGATACCGACCGGTTCTACCGGATGCTGGTGCAGAGCGATGTGCTTCCCACCACCAGCCAGCCCACCCCCCATGCTTTCGGCAAGGTGTTCGCCCAGGCTGTGGAGGCAGGGGACAGCGTGGTGTGCATCACCATTTCCGCCAAGCTTTCCGGAACCTTCCAGAGTGCTTCCATCGCCGCCGCCGATTATCCCGGCAAGGTCTTCGTAGTGGACAGCCGGAATGTGACCATTGCCGCCGGGGTTCTGGTGGAGTACGCCCTGGAGCTGGTGGACCAGGGAATGAGCGCGGAGCATATCGCCCTGACGCTCATGGAGAAGCGGGATAAGGTAAAGCTGCTGGCCATGGTGGATACGCTGGAATATCTGAAGAAGGGCGGCCGGATCTCCGCTACCGTGGCCTTCGCCGGGGGCCTGCTGAACATCAAGCCCCTGATCACCATCGACGACGGTGAGGTAAAGATGGTGAGCAAGGCCCGGGGCGTCAAGCAGGCCTACGGGCAGCTTGCCGAGCTGATCGGCAAAGCCGGAGGTGTGGATTTCAGCAAGCCTGTGATGCTGGGTTATACCGGCATTGAGGACACCCTGCTGAAAAAATATATGGAAGAAAGCGCGTCCTTCTGGTCCGCCTGCGGCGGCGAGCCCCCTTACGCGGTGATCGGCAGTGTGGTCGGTACCCATGCGGGCCCCGGCGCGGTTGCCGCGGCGTTCTTTACCGCGGAATAAATTCTCCCATTGACGGCTTCCGGACGGGTTGTTCCGGAAAAGCGGCAAAGAGCCATTTTGCGGAGCACCCGCATTACCTCCCCCTCGGAGCGATATCATCCATTTATTCCGATAAAGGATCGTTTATGCTTCGTTGGTTACCACGGCGCGGCAGCACCCTTGCCTCCACCAGTGGGAGGAGGTGGCAGCTCGAACGGGCTGACGGAGGGGGTGACGTCGGTTAGGAGCACAGCTTTCCCGTCACCCCCTCAGTCAAAAATCAAAGATTTTTGCCAGCTCCCCCA
>CAMFFO010000271.1 GCA_945949735.1 uncultured Clostridia bacterium
TGCGTACGCCGCCTCGCCAGATCACCTCGACCGGCGAAATTGAGCAGTCGTTCCGCTGAAATTGAGCAATGGCACCGCCCGGATTGAGCAGTGCCACCGCTCGGATTGAATATTGACAGACTATGCTGTACTTGGTATCATAAATTTGCTTTTAGCCATATCGGAGGATAGTGCAACGCTGAGGAGCGACATGAGCGCCGTATATGGGGTTTGGCAGGAGAGTGATGTCGTCAGCATCGCTCTCTTTTTTGTTGCACCATCCCAATCACTCTCCTGGAAAACCGGAATGCGTAAAACCTCGGGTCCGGGCAGAGCCCGGTGAGCCGCAGGCTCTTACATCAGGTTTCCTGTAAGCCCTTCCGTTTCCGCATGGACTCCTTGCCGCCAATGACAATGGTGTAGGCGTCATGGACAATGCGGTCACAGATTGCGTCTGCCAGAATCGGATCGGAGAGCTTCTCTGCCCAGCCCGGAATGTCAAACTGGGAACACAGGATCGTAGAAGCCCTCTTGTACCTGGCCTCCATAATCTCCAGAAGATCTCTGGCCTCCGTCTCCTTCAGCGGGTAGAGAAGCCATTCGTCAATAATCAGGAGCGAGTACTTCTTGTATTGGGTCAGAAGCTTTCGGATGCTTCCGTCGCCTCTGGCAATGTGAAACTCCACCAGCAGATCCGGCAGACGGATGTACTTGACTGTCAGGAACTGTCGGACTGCCGCCATTCCCAGCGCACATGCCAGATAGGTCTTGCCGCTCCCTGTCGCTCCCAGCAGGATGATGTTGTGGCGCTCCTGAATGTAATTGCAGGTGCCAAACCGCAGCAATTCCTCCCGCTTCAGATTTCTGTCTGGAAGATATTCCACATTTTCCAGACAGGCGCCGGGGTCGGAGAAGGCGGCCTGGCGGATCAGTTTTTGCAGATGGTTATTTTTGCGGGCATTCCATTCCGCATCCACCAACAGCCCCAGCCTGTCCTCAAAGGCCATGTTCCGGAATTGAGGGTCTGACATCTGGTCTTTCAAGGCACTCGCCATGACGCTCAGGCGCATTTCCCGCAGCTTTGTAATCGTTGTTTCTGTCAGCATTCCTTCTTCCCCCTGTCATAATAGTCAGCACCACGGGTGAAACCGTATTGGGAGGAAGACGTGGGCTCCGGCTCCGTGGGGAGTTTGTCCTGCCCGGAGGCAAGAATGGCCTGGATATTTTTCAGAGAGGGTCTTGGCGTATATTCCAATGCCCGCTTGCAGGCACCTTCCAGGCGCTGTGCAGAATATTTGTCACCCAGCTTCAGCAGTCCCAAACAGGATTTATACCCCTGCTGCTCCACCTTGTAACTACTCAGAATGGCACGGACAGCACATTCCGTGCTGCTGCCAATCTTTCCGGCCCAGCGGATAAACCTTTCCCCGTTCCACTGCACATATTTCTGGTGGTCAGGCGGCATGTGCTCCTGAATGGTGCTGTACTGGTTGAATTTGCCGTACAGCCTGGGATGGGAACAAATCCGGCTCCCATTATAGAATACCTCCACGGTGGCTCTGGTCAAACGCACATCCACCTTCTGGCGGATATACTCAAAGGGAACCGAGTAGTTCATCCGTTCCACGGAAATATGGTAGTTGGGGCCAACGGTTGCCTTTTTCCAGGTGGCAAGCTCGAATGGATAGGGCGGCAAAGGCCGCAGAAACGGCTTTTCCTCCGCAAAGAGACTGGCTCTGCTGCCGTTTTTCTTTTGGAAGGGCTTGTTGTTGAACGCTTCAAGGCGCTCCCAAATTGCTTCATTCAGCTCCGGCAAGGACAGGAACTGCCGATTCCGCAGAGCTGCAAGGATGAAGGTGGAGATGATCCCTACGGTTCCTTCCACAGCCGCTTTATCCTTTGGTGCTCTGACTCTGGCAGGGACAATGGCAGTGGCATAATGCTCAGCCAGCTCCTGGTAGGATTTGTTCAGAACCACCTCATCTTTTCCGTGCTTTTCCACACCGGTTTTCAGGTTGTCACATTGAATCATCCGCGTGACGCCGCCAAAATACCGGTAGGCGTTGACATGGGCTGCAGTCCAGCACTCCTGGTTCATGGAGAAGAAGGCCTCTACATAACTGTAGCCACTGTAAGGCAGGGTCGCAACGAACACATAAGCCGGGATGACTTCGCCGGTATCTGTGTCAATGACGGAAGCAGTATCACCCGCCCAGTCCACCTGCATGATCTCTCCGGGCTTGTGGTTCAGATGCATCGTGGCATTGGTCTTGTTGAGATAGTCGCTATAATACTTGTTGAATTGCGTAGACTGGTACGGAATTTCGCCGGACGCTTTGCACTGGTCGCAGTATTCCAGCCACAGCAGATTCAGCGTCACACCGCTTTTCTGCATTTCCCGGTACACATAGGCGTAATCCGGCATCTTGTATACCGGCTTGCCTGGAGCGCTGGGAAACAGCAGATCTGCCAGCTGCCTGTCGGACATTTCATCCGGCAGCGGCCACTGCAAGCCGCAGTTGCCTGCACGCTGCAGCGTTGCGGCCACGGTGTTGCGGGCACAGTGTAAACTGGCCGCAATCTCGGTTTTGTTGAGCCCAAGGCTATGCAGTCTGAGGATCTCACGGTAATTGGTCATAATGGTTGACCTCCTTGTAGAATTTGCACCCTGGAGGGTACATATCTACATTTTACCGTGCTGCTCAACGGCTGCGGCGACCGTGCTCAATTCCGCCGGTGACGGTGCTCAATTTGCCCGGTCGAGGTGCTCAATCTCGGGCGGAATACTCA
>CAMFFO010000272.1 GCA_945949735.1 uncultured Clostridia bacterium
CAGCTTCCCCCCGGGGGAAGCTATGGGCGCTGCCGCGCCAGAGGAGCCAACGAAGCTAAACGATCATTTCCCAAATTACCGCACCCATGGTCGAGGGGCCCAGAGGATGTAAGTCCAGCGCGGGAGTTCGTAACGCATTCGCCGCGGGCCTTGCCCGCATAAACGATCATTCAGCCGATAAGCACTTAGAAAAATCCGCCCCGTGAGTTGGGGCGGAGCATTTGGGAGGCAGAGTATGGAGGACGCATTGGATCGGATCGAAAACCGGATCGCCGGACTTCTGGCCCGGAAGGGCCGGGTTCTGGTGGGGATCGACGGGAACTGCGCCGCCGGGAAGACCACCCTGGCCGCCCGGCTGGCCCGGGACTTTGACTGCGGAGTGTTTCACATGGACGACTTCTTTCTGCGTCCGGTCCAGCGCAGGCCGGAGCGGTATGCCCAGCCCGGGGGCAACGTGGACTATGAGCGCTTTGCCGGGGAGGTGCTGACGCCTCTGCTGGCAGGGGAGCCCTTCTCCTACCGGCCCTTCGACTGCCGGGTGCTGGAGCTGGCCCCGCCGGTGGAGGCAGTTCCCGGTGCCCTCAGCATCGTGGAAGGCTCCTACAGCCTGCACCCTTATTTCGGCGACCCCTGGGATCTGAAAATCTTCCTGACGGTGTCTCCGGAGCGGCAGCGGGAACGGATCCTGCTGCGGCCGGAATTTCTCCACCGGCGGTTCTTTGAGGAATGGATCCCCATGGAGCAGCGGTATTTTGAGGCCTTCGACATCCGGTCCCGCTGTGACCTGACGGCGGACACCACGGAAAACACCCTCCGGATTCCGGAATGACTCCGGCCCGGGGAGCGGGGACCGTCAGCAGTCTGCGGAAGGGCGGGAGGCCCCGGCTTTTTTCCCCAGGCTGAAGCCCCGGCCCCAGACCTCCGTTACCCGGCTGACGATCATGAAGCATTCCGGGTCGATATCCCGGGCCAGACGCTGGATTTTGGGCAGCTCGTGGTTGGATACGATGCTCAGGATCACCTCTGTGGAGCTGCGCAGATAACCGCCCTCGCCGTGCAGCATGGTGACGCCCCGGTCGACCCTGGCCAGGATGGCATCCCGGATCCGGGAGGCCTCGGGGCTGACGATCTTCACCTCCGTCTTGCTGGAGCCCAGGAGCAGCACCTTATTCAGCGTGGCGGAGATCACGATCAGCAGCAGAACGCCGTAGAGCAGCTCCTCCAGGGTGTGATAGGTCATCTGGGCCAGCAGAATGCAGAAGTCGAAGGCCCACAGGCTGACGGACACGGGGATCCGGAAAAACTTCTTCAGGATCAGCGGCGGAATGTCCATGCCGCCGGTGGAGGCGCCGCCCCGCATGACCATGCCCAGGCTGAGCCCCAGCCCCAGCCCGGCGAAGATCACGTTCAGCCAGATATCCTCTGTGACGCAGATATCCCCCAGCCAGCGGTCCAGCAGCTCCAGGGCAGCGGGGTAGAACAGGGAAGAAAACACCGTGGTCAGGGCGAACTGCTTTCCCAGGACCCACCAGCCCAGGGCCAGCATGGCCAGATTGAACCCAAGGATGAATCCGGGCAGGGGGATCCCCGTCAGCCGGTTTACCGCCAGAGCGATGCCCGTTGTGCCGCAGCTGATCAGATTGGCCGGAAGCAGAAACAGCTTGGCCGACAGGGCGTACAGGGCGTTGCCCGCCAGAACCAGAAGCAGCGGCAGCAGCCGGCCCGGATGGATTTTTCTGTGATTCATAACAATTCCTCCCATAAAAAAACACGTCTGCCAGGATTTTCCCTGACAGACGTGGATCGAGGCGTTTCGCCTAATACACAATCAGTATATTCCAAAACGGAGGCCCCGTCAAGCCCCAGTTTATGGCCGGACCTCTCCTTGCGGTCGCCCGTCGCCGAAGGCGCATAGCCCATGGAATCTCCGGAAAAACAGGAAAGGAGCGGTATCATGGCAATCAAGGTAACCGTGACCGTGGACCGTCCTCTGGGAAGCTGCCACCCGAAGCATGAGGATATCCGCTACCCGGTCAATTACGGCTACGTCCACGGCATCATGGCCCCGGACGGGGAGGAGCAGGACGCCTACATCTTGGGCGTGGAGGAGCCGGTGGAGTCCTTCACCGGAAAACTCATCGCGGTCATCCACCGGCTGGATGATGTGGAGGACAAATGGGTCGTGGCCCCGGAGGACCGCAGCTTCACGGAATCGGAGATCCGGGAGCAGGTGCGCTTTCAGGAGCAGTACTTCCATTCCCAAATCCGGATGCTCCCATGACCCCCAACAGGCCCTTCACGGTTTCCATTGACAGAACCCGGCAGCCGTGATAAAATAGATCCCGGTTATCCCCACAGATTCCACGCGGGCATGATGGAACTGGCAGACATGCAAGATTTAGGTTCTTGTGCAGAGATGCGTTGGGGTTCAAATCCCCATGCCCGCACCAGAAACGCCCCTGCTGGGGGCGGAAGCAGATAAGAGATAATAGATAATGGTGAATAGATAATAGATTCTCCGCAGCCCGCGGCGTTTCTGTATTCTCTATTATCTATTATCTCTTATCTTTTATCTAAGAATCCGGGCCTTTTTTCCAACACTCGCACCAAACAAGCACGACGGCTTTGATACCCATGTATCCGAAGCTGCCGTGCTTTTTTTGCCGAAAGGCCCGCGGCCCGGGGCGGGAACCGGCAGAGGCGCCCTGCACCCTCCGGACCGGGGACGGCGCCCTCCGGCAACTTCCGGCTGTA
>CAMFFO010000273.1 GCA_945949735.1 uncultured Clostridia bacterium
CGGACTGGTTCGCAATGACAGGAAACTTGAAGGCGAAGCCGCTAAACACCAATTTGCCGGGCGGCTTATTCTCATCGATTATCTTCATCCGGGGGAATGCCATAATTGTCAATTGTCCATTGTCAATTGTCAATTCATTCCTCGCCAACCCTTCGTGAATGGAGCATGCTATATGGACGATTATCATTATTCTCCCCAGGACAGCTGGGAATACGGCACCGGGCGGACGGATCCGCCGAAAAACCGCACGGGGCTCATGGCCGTGCTGCTGATATTGGTGATTTTCCTCACCGGCATCGTCACGGTGCTGGGGGTGCTGAACGTCCGCCTGTTCCGGCAGCTCTCCGCCCGGGAGGAGGAATCGGAGCTTTCCATCTCCTTTACCCAGGAGGAAACCGTCCCCGAAACCGTTCCGGAAACCACGGCCCCCGCCCTGTCCGGGGAGGAATTCTCCCTGGAGCTCCGGAGCAGTCCCCAGGCAGCTCCCAACATTCCCCAGGAGGGCGGTCTGTCCCTCCAGGAGATCTATGCCCGCTGCGCCCCCTCGGTGATCTCCATTACCACGGAGTCCGCCAGCGGCACCGGCGTGGTGCTGTCCCGGGACGGGTACCTGGTCACCAACGCCCATGTGGTGGAGGGAGCCTACAGCATCACCGTACGGCTTTCCGACGACCGGGAGTTTCCCGCCCGGATCGTGGGCCGGGATCAGGTTTCGGATCTGGCCGTGCTGTCCATTGACGCGGCGGATCTGACCCCCGCCTGCTTCGGGGACTCCGACAGCCTGCGGGTGGGCGACAGCGTTGTGGCCATCGGCGACCCCCTGGGCGCGGAGCTTCGGGGCACCATGACCGACGGCATCGTCTCCGCAATCAACCGGGACGTGACCGTGGACGGGCGCACCATGAGCCTGATCCAGACCAACGCCGCCCTGAACTCCGGCAACTCCGGCGGCCCCCTCATCGACTGCTACGGCCAGGTGGTGGGCATCAACACCCTGAAAATCGGCTCCTTCGTGGATCGGGCCGGGGTGGAGGGCCTGGGCTTTGCCATCCCCAGCGCCACGGTGAAAACCATTGTGGATCAGCTGATCTCCCAGGGCTATGTGTCCGGCAGGCCCACCCTGGGGCTCAGCGGGGAGACCCTGTCCGCTTTCTACCAGCACTATTACCGGCTGCCCGCGGGGCTGCTCATCACCCAGGTGGAGTCTCTCGGCCCCGCGGATCAGGCGGGCCTGCTGCCGGGGGACGTGCTCGTGACCCTGGGGGACACTGCCGTGAACGATATGAACACCCTCAACGCCGTGCTGAGCGCCTGTGAGATCGGCGACACCATCCGCGCCACCGTCTACCGCAGCGGCAAACAGGGCACCGTCTACCTCACCGTGGAGGAAGCGAAAAATTAGGGCGGAAAGACAAATTGGTGTTTGCAGATTTCCAAACACGCTGCATTGCTACCGTAGGGGCGGCTAATAGCCGCCCGAAAACGTTCTCACTTTTGAGCGTTTCCGATAAACGGAAGCACTTTCGTTGACGAAACAAAAGCGGGCGGCTAATAGCCGCCCCTACGGCGGCATCTCGAAAACACCAATTTGCTCTGAAGTATCTCATCATTGGAGGCGTATCTTTTGGAACCGCAATATGTGCAGAACTTTCTTGTGGACGACATGGCTGTGGATCGCTTTGGGTATCTGAAGCCCTCGGCAATTCTCTTCTTTGCCCAGGAGGTGGCCGGGGAGCACTGCAAGGCCCTGGCCCTGGACTACGACACCCTGGCCAAGCGGCGGATGTTCTGGGCCGTGATCCGGCACCGGGTGCAGATCACCCGGCTCCCCACCCGGGGAGAGACCATCCGGGTGGAGACCTGGCCCATGCCCACCACCCGGGCCGCCTACCCCAGAAGCGTGGTGGCCTATGACGAAAACGGCGGCGAGTGCTTCCGCTCCATCAGCCTGTGGGTGCTGATGGATCTGGACACCCGGAACATGATCCTGCCGGGGAAAAGCGGCATCGTTGTGTCCGGCGCGCTCCGGGGCACGGAGCTGGCAGTCCCCCAGGCCCTGGCCCCCGGGCAGCTGCGCAACAGCCGCGTGCGAACCGTGCGCTACACGGATCTGGATCGGAACGGCCACATGAACAACACCCGGTGCCTGGATTGGATCGACGACCTGCTTCCCAGTGAATTCCACAGCCTTCACCGGGTGCGGGAGTTCACCGTGTGCTACTACTCCGAGGGCAAGGAGGGCCAGGAGCTGACGCTGCGCTGGGACTTCCCCGAAACGGGGCTGCTCCAGGCCGACAGCTACCGCCGGGAGGGGGATAAGGAGGCCCGCGTCTTTGGTCTGCGGATTCAATACGATTAAGGCGGCACCGCTTAGGTGGGGACTGCGGGCTTCGGTGGAGCTTTTGCCCCATTATGCGGCGTTGCCTTGAAAATGGTGTTCTGTTAACCTTGTAAAATTCCACAGCCGGAGCCCCGGCTGTGGAATTTTTTTAACCGGCCCCAAAAAGTCCACAGTTTCCACAGTCTTTTCCACCGGGGGCTGTGGAAAAACCTGTGGAGAATGTGGATAAGTCCTTTCTTTTGAACTGTTACAGATTGTTACAATGCAACATTATGTAAACAGATGCATCATAAGACCGCTTCCGCGCACAATAAATTGGCGCTTGTTGGGCTGACTCCCAATTACCTGTCATTGCGAGACCAGTGCGCACACTGGTCGTGGC
>CAMFFO010000274.1 GCA_945949735.1 uncultured Clostridia bacterium
GCTGCTCCAAAGTCAGGCGCCGCTCCACCCGCAGGTCTTTCAGTTTCTCCTGTATTGTCAGTTTGGTGTTCATAAAGCAGTCCTCGAAACAGTTTTTTTCTATTATATCACGGCTGTCTATAACCGTGGAAATATGAAATTTCATGGGCCTTTTCCATCCTCTTGGATATCCGGGAAAGGCCCTTTTTCTGTTGTAGAATACGGACAGATTTTCCTGTATTTGAAGCTACGGGTGAAGCTTGAAAATTGAATGACCGTCCGAAAGGGATATGTCCTCCAGGGAAGCATCGCGATGACCATGAGCGTGCCAAGGAGGAGAAAACGCCGGGTGAAACACCGGGCAGGAACTGGTTCGGGCAGAGCGGCAAATACATATGGGGGCTGTCCTGTTTTTTGAAATGGGCTTGTCCTGCGATTAGCCTGTTTTTCGAAAATTTCCCCATAACCATAGTGAGAGGGTAAGCCCGGCAACTTACGCTCCCCAAAAACGAAGAAAGGAGGATGACTGCCTATGGCAAAAACAGAGCGGGAATTGACTGTACAGGAACGACGATCCATTCGGAAGCTGGTAACCGGAAGCTGCGCCAACTACGACAGAGACTACGGCTGCCTGCCGCTGGACTGCGAATGCCCCATGTTGGGCATCTGCTACACAAACAGCGCCATGTGCCGGTACTTTCGGGAATCGGTTCTGCCCAACGACCCGGAACTGGAAGCAGCCTTGCAGGCGATGCCTACAAAACGCTGCAAGCACTGTGGAAAGCCCTTCCCGGTCAGCGAGCGAAGAGTGTACTGCTCCGACAAATGCGCAAATGCAGCCCGGAAAAAGCAGACCGCTGCCAGAGTGCGCAAGCACAGGAACAAAGCGGCAGTGTAACGCATTGACCCCAAAAAAGCCTTGGGGCGCAAGGACTTTTCAGGTCGGATTCAGAAAGGTGGTACAGTGATATTCCCCAACCCAAAATTGCCCTGTAAATGGTTACAGGGCGCAAAACAAGAATCAGGAGGTAAGAAAATGAACCAATTTGAAAGCGTAAAGGCAGCCGTCAATTTGCGGCAGGCTGCCGAACACTACGGGCTGACAGTGAGCCGAAACGGCATGACCTGCTGCCCATTCCACAAGGACCAGCACCCCAGCATGAAGCTGAATGAGGACTATTTCTACTGCTTCGGCTGCGGAGCCAGCGGAGATGTGATTGATTTCACTTCCCGCCTCTTTGGGCTTTCGCCCTACGCCGCCGTGCGGAAACTGAAAACCGATTTCGGAATTGGTGCGGAGCACGAACCGCTGCCGTTTCCCATCTATGCAGAGCCACCCCGGGACAGGGAGCGGCTCTGCATTTGTGTTCTCCGGGACTATTTGCGACATCTTCGTATCTGGCAACTGCGGTATCGTCCTGAAGAACCGGGCGACCCCATTCATCCCCGCTTTGCCGAGGCAATGAAGGCTCTGCCCACAGTCAATCACCTTCTGGACTGTCTGCTGGGAAATGATTTGCTTCTGGCAAGGCAGACAGCGGAGGCGCTCTGCCGGGAGGGGCATATCCGCCAACTGTCCGAGTATCTCAAGATATTATCTGAGAAAGAGAGGGAATGTGCATGAGCGGTACGCCGGAGTGGCTGGATGACAAGGGGAAGATCATCGAGCACAGATACTGCCGCTGTTTTCTGGAGAAACAGCCCATGCTCAGCAAGGGAGAGGACTTCTTCACCACGGAGGGCATCGTCACCGACAAAGACCGGCTCCTGCGGGATGTGTTCGATGATATCAAAGAGCACCTAACCGGCGGGCTGGTGACGAAAGCCAAAAATCTTCTGGAAGCCATTCGCATGGAGTGCTATGACCGTGGAGAACTGGAAAAGCATCAGGATCGCATTTTCCTCGCCAACGGCACTCTCTTTCTGGACGGGAGATTCGAGGAGGAAAAGGGTTTCTGCCTGAATCGCCTGCCCATTCGCTACAATCCCAATGCACCGCAGCCGGAGGTCTGGCTGCGGTTTTTATCTGAGCTTCTGGAGCCGGAGGATAATCTGACCTTGCAGGAGTTCATGGGCTACTGCCTGATTCCCTGTACCCGGGGGCAGGTCATGCTGCTCATCAAGGGCAACGGCGGCGAGGGCAAGTCCCGGATCGGTGTTGTCATGCACGCCCTGTTCGGCCCAAACGCCAAGAATGGCAGCATCGACAAGGTGGAAAACAGCGCCTTTGCCCGGGCGGATTTGCAGCATGTGCTGGTGATGGTGGATGACGATACCAAAATGGAGGCCCTGTCCTCCACCCACTATGTGAAGTCCATCATTACCGCAGAAACGCCCATGGATTTGGAGCGGAAAAAGGAGCAGAGCTTTCAGGGGGATATGTATGTGCGGTTCATGGCCTTCTCCAACGGCGATCTGGAAGCGTTGTACGATAAATCCGAGGGATTCTTCCGGCGGCAGCTGATTTTGCAGACCAGACGGAAGCCGCCGGGTAGAGTGGATGATCCGTATCTTTCCGACAAGCTGAGACAGGAAGCGGAAGGCATTTTCCTCTGGTGTCTGGAGGGTCTGAAACGGCTCCAGGCCAATAGCTACCGTTTCACGGTTAGCCAGCGGGCGGCGGAAAACAAGGAGCACGCCAAGCGGAACGCAAACAATCTGGTGGAGTTCATGCAGTCTGAGGGGTACATCCAGCTGAAAGCCGACAGCACCATCACCTCCCGGGAT
>CAMFFO010000275.1 GCA_945949735.1 uncultured Clostridia bacterium
AAATTGGTGTTTACAGTTTTCAAGCACCTTACGTTGCTACCGTAGGGGCGGATATAATCCGCCCGAAACGTTCCGGTTTTTGAGCATTTCCGGTGAATGTGCGTGCTATCCATGCGGTAAGGTTGCGGGCGGATAATATCCGCCCCTACGGTGATAGTGCTGTAAACAACAATTTATCTTCCCAATACCCCCATTATAAGAAACCTCCCCTTCTTTTGTCAAACCTTTTCGGTTCCGACAGAGAAGGGGATTGCTTACGTCTCTTTTCTTGTAAACCACCAGGCCAGGGCCAACGCGCTGATGCCGCCTGTGAGCTTGCCAACGATCATGGCGGGGAGCAGCTCCGGGGCAAAGCCTGCGGTGTAGCCCAGATGGTCGCCGAATACAAATGCCGCGGATACGGCGAAGGCGATGTTCATCACCTTCCCCCGGGGGTTCATGTCCTTCACCATGCCGAAGGTGGCGATGGAGTTGGCCAGGCTGGCAATCAGGCCCGCCGCCGCGGCGTCGTTGATGCCGAGGAGCTTCCCCCCGGCCATCAGAGGTCTGCGCAGCAGCCGGGTGATCACCGCCACCATGGGAAAGGCCCCCGCCAGCACGATGGCGATGGAACCCACCGTCTCGAAGCCATCGGAGATGGGAGCCATTCCGGGAATCAGGACGTATCCCGTCAGGGCCTCCCAGATGGCGGCGGCCAGGCCCACGGTGATGACGGCCACAATGACCTTCCCGAAAATCTCGAAACCCCGCACCATTTTCTTTTCCGCCCGCCAAAGCCCAAGGGCAATCAGGGCGGCAATCAGCACAATGGGGGTCAGGTTTCTGGCCACCATTCCCATGGGATACCCGGCGGTGAGCCCCCCGATAAGCACCCCCAGGGGGATGGTGACCACGCCGCAGAGGATGCCCCGGGCCATGGCGGGCCGATCCTCCTCCTTGAGGATGCCCATGGCCACGGGGATGGTGAATACCACCGTGGCCCCCAGCATGGAGCCGTTGATGACGCCCCCCAGCAGCGCGGCCCGGGGGTCTGCAGTCAGTTCCGCCGCCAGGGAGCCGCCGCCCATATCGCAGGCGAGAATGGTGCCCGCGAACATGGCAGGATCCGCCCCCAGGAAGGTGTACACCGGAACCACCACGGGTTTCAGCACCGCCGCCAGCACCGGAGCCAGGCACACAATTCCCACCATAGCCAGCGCCAACGAGCCCATGGCGAGAATCCCTTCCTCAAATTCCTTCCCCAGTCCAAAGCGGTTCCCCAGAATCCGATCCAGCGCCCCCGCCAGGGCGAAGAGGGCCATTACCGCAATGAGGATTTCATGGGCGGACATTCCGGCCCTCCTGATCCACGATGGCCACCACCGCCGCGTCCACCGGGGCGTCCATGCAGTACCGGCTGGCCACGGTTCCGGTAGCCAGCAGAACCTTGTCCCCGGGGCCCGCCCCCACCTGATCCGCCGCGACGATCTCCTCGCCGCAGCTTTCCACCACCAGGAAGGTCTGCCCCTGCAGACAGGCGGCCTTCCGGGTGGCCCAAACAGAGCCGATTACCTTTCCGATTTTCATTCCGATCCCTCCAAAATCTCCTTGGCCAGAGGGGTGAGCACCGCCCCGGGGCCGGGGTGGGCTCCCCGGCTGCGCAGAGCCCTGGCCTCCTCCGCCGTAACCAGACGCTTGCGGCCCCCGTCGGTGAACAGCACCCCCCAGTTCTTCAGCTCCCGCTGGGCGGCGGTGAGGCTGCCGGAAAGGGCCCGGTTTTTGGGACACTCCGGCAGCCCCGGGGTGTACAGGTACACGCTCTTCCCCTGGGCGAGAGCGGTCAGCACCCGCTCCTCCCGGAACCGCAGCAGCTGTCCCAGTTCCAGCGACCCGATGACCACCGCGTCATAGGGCTCCCGGTCGGTGTAGGAAAACCCCAGCTCGCTCCCCGGCTCCTTCCCAATGAGCAGCGCCCGGTTCATGGGAGAATCCTCCCCAGGCTATGCTTCCCCAGGCCGCAGGCGTTGGCCTCGTCGAAGTCCAGGTGCACCGCAGCCCGGAATTGGGGGTGAACCCGCACGGTCACATCCTGAAATACCGCCGGGCGGTCGGTGAAGGTCTGCAAGCTGACATTCTGGCCGTCCGTGACCCCGAAATGGGCGGCCTCCTCCGGGCTCAGGTGGATGTGCCGCCGGGCGGCAATGACCCCATGGGGGAGGGTGATGGAGCCAAGCGGCCCCTTCAGGGTGATCCCCGGGGTGTCCCGGGTATCCCCGGACATCCGTACCGGCGGGTCGATCCCCAGAGCACGGCCATCCGTCAGGGAGATCTCCACCTGGGCTTCCTTCCGTTCCGGCCCCAGCACGGCCACGTTGGTGAATTCCCCCTTCTCCCCCACAATGGTAAGCCGCTCATTGGCTAAAAACTGCCCCGGCTGGGACAGGGGCCGCTTGGGGGTCAGGGGATGGCCGAAGAGGGTTTTCGCCTGCTGGGCCGTCAGGTGGACATGCCGCCCGGAGGCCTCCAGGGGGACAAACAGGAGCTTCGTCAGCCGAAGCGCCAGCGTATCCAAAGTCTGCTGATCCATAGTTTCCTCCTTTTGTATCCGCTATGTGCCGGAATGCCTGAAAGATAAATTGGTGTTTGAAAAAATGCTGTCATTGCGAGACCAGTGCGCACACTGG
>CAMFFO010000276.1 GCA_945949735.1 uncultured Clostridia bacterium
GTGGACATCAAGGCCGAGCTGGAAAAAATCCGGGAGCAGACCCAGAACATCGAGTGAGGAAGCTGTATGAAACTCATTAACATCGGCTTCGGCAGTCTGATCGCCGCCCACCGGCTGCTGGCGGTGGTGGCTCCGGACTCCGCCCCCATCAAGCGGGTCATTCAGGAGGCCCGGGACAGAGGAATGCTCATTGACGCCTCCTACGGCCGAAAAACCAAAGCGGTGATCCTGATGGATACGGATCATGTGATTCTGTCCGCGCTCCCTCCGGAGACCATCCGCGGCCGGTGGAGCGGGGATGAGACGGAATCGGAGGAGGAGAAGGAATGAGCAAGGGAAAACTGTTTGTGATCTCCGGCGCCTCCGGCGTGGGCAAGGGCACCGTGCTGAAGGAGATTATGAAGCGGCGGCAGGATCTGCGGTTCTCCGTTTCCGCCACCACCCGGCCCCCCAGGCCCTCGGAGGCGGACGGAAGGGAATACTATTTCGTCACCCGGGAACGCTTTGAGCAGATGATCCGCTCAGGAGCGTTCCTGGAGTATGACGAGCACGACGGCAATTACTACGGCACCCTTCGGGGGCAGATCGAGGAAAAGAAGGCCCTGGGCCCCGTGCTGCTGGATATCGAGCCCATGGGCGCGGCCCAGGTGCGCAAAGCCGCTCCCGATGCCGTGCTGGTATTCATCATGCCCCCCTCCATGGAGGAACTGGAGCGGCGTCTGCGGGATCGGAAGGACACCCCCGAGGATCAGATCCGGATCCGACTGGAGCGGGCCGTCTGGGAAATGGAGCAGCGGTTCTGGTACGACCATGTGGTTGTCAACGATGAGCTGGAGCGCTGCGTGGACGAGATGCTTGCCATCCTCGCCGGGGAATGCGGGGAAACCGCCTGAAATCACATATCGCGCCGCGTCAGGGAAGAATTGTCAATTCGGATGCCGGCGGCTGCCGATAATTATTCTTATTTTGGAGGAACGAATATAATGCTTTACCCCCCTGTTGCTGATTTGCTGAAAAAAGTGGACAGCCGTTATCTGCTGGTGAACGTGGTGGCCCACCGGGCCCGCCAGATTGCCGCGGAGGCGGAGGCGCTCCAGGAGGAGCTGCCCGAGAAGCCCGTCACCATGGCCATTCAGGAGGTTGCCGATGGCAAGCTCTCCGGCTACGTGAAGGACGAATACAAGAATTGACGCACCTGCCGGGCTTGCCCGGCAGACAAATTGGTGTTTGAAGATTCCTCATCGTAGGGGCGGCTATTAGCCGCCCGCAGCCTTACGGGATTGACAGCATCCCCGTTTATCGGAAACGCTCGATTATCGAACGTCTCGGGCGGCTGATAGCCGCCCCTACGGTATCAACGTAATGTGTTTGAAAACTATAACACCAATTTGTCTCCCGAAAAACTGATTCAGAAAGGGAAAGGGTTCTATGATCGGGAAAATTGCTGTATCGGCGGCGAATTTTGCCATTGACAAGCCCTATTCCTATTGGATCCCACAGGATATGACCCTGACTCCCGGACAGCGGGTGACGGTGCCCTTTGGGCGCGGGAACCGCCGGGCCGAGGGGGTGGTGCTGTCCGTGGAGGAGGGCTCCCGGGAGGGCCTGAAAACCGTGGAGGCGGCGCTGGACGAAACGCCTCTGCTCTCCCCCTTGCAGCTGCGGCTGGCGGCTTTTCTGAGGGAGCGGTATTTCTGCACCTTTTACGACGCCTGCCGGGCTATCCTGCCCGCGGGACTGTGGTTTGACACCAAGGCGGTGTATTCCCTCACCGATAACCGGGAGTGGAAGGAGAAAACCATCCGCAAACCCGGCGCCGCCGAGATCCTGCGCCTCATGGAGGAGCGGGGCGGCGGGGCCAGGGAGCCGGAGCTGGAGGCCCTGGGACTGACGCGGGAAGCCCTGGAGGATGCCCTCCGGTATCTCGCGGGGAAGAAATGGATCGCCGCTCAGACGGAGTATCTCCGCCGGGGCCGGGACAAAACCGAGAAGATCGCCACCCTCACCGCCTCCG
Source organism: uncultured Clostridia bacterium (assembly GCA_945949735.1). Lineage (GTDB taxonomy): Bacteria > Bacillota > Clostridia > Oscillospirales > Oscillospiraceae > Faecousia. The sequence continues at coordinate 2,015 of CAMFFO010000276.1, forward strand.
CCGAGGAGGCCCGGGAGTATGCCCAGCGATCTGCCAAACAGCGCGCCGTGCTGGAAATGCTGAGCAATCTGGGCCAGGTCAGCGTCAAGGAGCTGTGCTATTTCACCGGGGCCACCCCCGCCACGGTGCGGCGGCTGGAGGAGAAGGGCTTTGTGACGCTCACCGACCGGCCGGTTCTGCGGTGCCGGGAGATCGTCCCCGCCCCCCTGGAGGGGCCCCTGGTGCTGAACGAGGAGCAGGAAGGCTGCTTTCAGGGACTGCGGCAGCGGATGGAGGGAGAACATCCCGGTGTGGCGCTGCTGTACGGCGTCACCGGCTCCGGGAAAACCAGCGTGTACATCCGGCTGATCCGGGAATGCCTGGAACAGGGGAAAAGCGCGCTGCTGCTGGTGCCGGAAATCGCCCTGACCCCCCAGCTGCTGGGGCTGATGGCAGCCTACTTTGGGGATCAGGTGGCGGTGCTCCACAGCAGCCTCCCCGCCGGGGAGCGTTACGACCAGTGGAAACGGGTTCGCTCCGGCGAGGCCAAGCTGGTGGTGGGCACCCGCTCCGCCGTGTTTGCCCCCTGCACCCCGGGCCTCATCATCCTGGACGAGGAGCAGGAGCATTCCTATAAATCCGAAA
>CAMFFO010000277.1 GCA_945949735.1 uncultured Clostridia bacterium
GCCGGAGGGGACTACACCCAGGCGGAGGATCTGCCCTACAAGATCGTCCCCGGCGACCAGCCCCTGCACCGGGAGAGCATCTTCCTGGAGCGGGCCATCGCCGGTGAGCGGGTGCGGCTTGCCATGGGCCTGAGCATCCGGCCCGTCCAGACCCGCAGCCTGATGACCGAGGGCATGGATCACGCGGCCATCGCCGAGCAGTACTACGAGCCGCCCCTGGTCAACATCATTCCCTATGCCTGCCACGCCTGCCCCACCAACCAGTACCGGGTGACGGAGAACTGCCAGAACTGTCTGGCCGCCTCCTGCCAGAAGGTCTGCCCCAAGGGGGCCATCTCCTTCGTCAACGGCAAGAGCTGCATCGACCAGTCCAAGTGCATCAAGTGCGGCAAATGCTCCAAGGCCTGCCCCTACAACGCCATCATCCATATGGAGCGGCCCTGTCAGGCTGCCTGCGGCATGGACGCCATCGGCTCCGACGAGCATGGCCGGGCGGTGATCAACCAGGACAAGTGCGTCTCCTGCGGCCAGTGCCTGGTCAGCTGCCCCTTCGGCGCCATTGTGGACAAGGGCCAGATTTTCCAGGTGATCCAGTCCATCCTGAAGGGCGACCAGGTCATCGCCATTCTGGCTCCCGCCTTCATCGGCCAGTTCGGCAAGCATTCCACCCCGGAAAAATTCACCACCGCCATGAAGCTGCTGGGCTTCGACCGGGTGGTGGAGGTCGCCGTGGGCGCGGATATGTGCACCATTGAAGAGGCCCACGACTTCCTGGAGAAGGTGCCGGCCCAGCAGAATTACATGGCCACCTCCTGCTGCCCCGCCTGGCACTCCATGATCTACAAGCTGTTCCCCGGGGAGAAGGACAAGATCTCCATGACCCTGACCCCCATGGTGTTCACCGCCCGGCTGATGAAGAAGAAGTACCCCGGCTGCAAGGTGGTATTTGTAGGCCCCTGCGCCGCCAAGAAGCTGGAGGCCATCCGGGCGGACATCCGCTCCGATGTGGACTTCGTGCTGACCTTTGAGGAGCTGAACGGAATGTTCGAGGCAAAGGAGATCGACTTTGCCAACATCCCCGACGGGGAGTGCCTCAACGAGGGCACCGCCGCGGGCCGCGGCTTCGCGGTATCCGGAGGCGTGGCCGGGGCCGTTTCCGACCTGATCCGCCGGGAGCATCCCGACGCCGAGGTAAAAACCGCCCGGGCCGAGGGCCTGCGGGAATGCCGCAAGCTGATGACCCTGGCCAAGGCGGGCAAGTACAACGGCTACCTTCTGGAGGGCATGGCCTGTCCGGGAGGCTGCGTCGCCGGTGCGGGCACATTGCTCAGCGTAGAGCTGGCCTCCAAGGTGGTGGGCAAGTACCAGTCCGAGGCCGAAACCGCCTCCCCCCTGGAAAGCCCCTACCGGGACGAGGGCGAGAAGCTGGACTAAGCCGTTTACCGCGCCCCCCGCAGCCGTGGGGGAACCGGGCCCAAGCAAATCTGTTTCTACCGTAGGAGCGGCGTCAGCCGCTCCTACGCTTGCGTCCGGGAGCCTTTTCATGGGCCGATTCCGGCTGCCGCGGCGGCGCATCCCGTTACTTTAGCGAACTAAATGGCTAAAGTAACGGGAATTCTTATGCACAATGCCGATTTCTTACAAAATCAGAAAAAACGCTTTACTTCTTTAGCGAACTAAAGTATAATTCAACCATCATCCCCCTCAGGAAAAGAAAGGATTGGAAAAAATGAAAAAGGTAATCGCATTGATTTTGGCGCTGGTTCTCGCGGCGGCTTGCTTCGCCGGCTGCGGCAGCAAGAAGGATTCGGATCTTGCCTACGTTAAGGACAACGGCAAGCTGATCGTGGGCATCACCGACTATGCCCCCATGGACTACAAGGACGAAAGCGGCAACTGGACCGGCTTCGACGCGGAGTTCGCCCAGCTGGTCGCCAAGGAGCTGGGCGTGGAAGTGGAGTTTTTCGTGCTGTCCGACTGGGAGCAGAAATTCTATGAGCTGGAAACCAAAAACATTGACGCCGTTTGGAACGGCATGACCATCACCGAGGAGGCCAAGCTCAACGCCAGCGTTTCCGACCCCTACGTCATCAACGCTCAGGTGGTCGTGATGAAGGCCGACGCGGTGGGCAGCTACACCTCTCCCGAGTCCCTGAAGGGACTGAGATTTGCCGTGGAGAACGGTTCCGCCGGCGCCCTTGCGCTCGATGACATCGGCATCACGGACTATGTCGCCGTTCAGGATCAGACCAGCGCGGTGATGGAGGTTGCTGCGGGCACCTCCGATGCCTGTGTCATCGACATCACCATGGCCTACGCCATGACCGGCCCGGGCACCAGCTACGCCGATCTGGGCGTGGGCATAAGCCTGACCAGTGAGGAGTACGGCATCGCCTTCCGGAAGGATTCCGACCTGACCGCCAAGGTCAATGAGATCATGAAGAAGCTGATCGCCGACGGCACCCTCCCCGCCCTGGCGGAGAAATACGGCCTGACGCTTGCCGGTTGATGCCTGACTGAACAAATCTGGTTATTCGAACCACTCTGTATTCAAATTGACAATTGACAATTGAAAATTGACAATTATGGTATCCCTTCGGGATTGATCAAATAAAAGGCAGCAGATTTTGCC
>CAMFFO010000278.1 GCA_945949735.1 uncultured Clostridia bacterium
TCCGCCCCTACGGTAGCAACGTAAGGTGCTTGGAAACTGTAAACAACAATTTACCCCCCTACTATAACCCATTCAGCATTCTTCGTCAACAAATATGGCGAAGCCGTGGGGGGAGAGGTGATTTCCGGTCAGGTGCTCCGCCCAGTAGGGGCTGCCGCACTTTATGGGAAGGGCTGCCGTGGCGGGGCCCCGGTTGAGGCAGACGGTGACCCGCTGGCTTCCCGCGCGGCGGGAATAGACCAGAAGTCCGGAGCCGGGCTGGGCCGACAGCATCCGGAAATCCCCCCGGCGCAGGGGAAGCAGCTCCCGGCGCATAGCGATGGCCCTCCGGAAGAATGCGTACAGCTCCGCGTCCCCGCCGTTCCAGGGCATGGGACTGCGGTATTCCTCCTCGGTGACCCCCTGAATCCCCAGCTCATCCCCATAGAATACGGTGGGCATCCCCACAAAGGTCATCTGGAAGAGCACCGCCAGCTTGTACTTTGCGGTATCCCCATGGCACACGGACAGAAAGCGGCTGACGTCGTGGCTGTCCAGCAGGTTCAGCTGGGCGGGAACCAGCTGGGCCCGGTAGCGCATGAGCATCTGGGTGACCCGTCCGGCGAATTCCGCTGCGTCGATGGCATCCCGGGCGAAAAACAGCTCACAGTGCTTGCGCAGATCGTAATTCATGGTGGAGTCGAACATATCCCCCTGAAGCCAGTGGCCCGCGCTCTCCCAGACCTCTCCGATCAGCAGGGCCTCCGGGTTTGCGGCCTTGACCGCCTGCCGGAAGCAGCGCCAGAAACCGTCGTCCACCTCGCTGGCCACATCCAGCCGCCAGCCGTCAATGCCAAATTCCTCCACCCAATGCCTTCCCACCTTGCAGAAGTAATCCCGCACCTGGGGGTTTGCGGTATTCAGCTTGGGCATCATCCGCTCGTAGGCGAAGCAGGCGTAGGAGGGGTATTCCTCCGGGGTTTGGGGCCGCTCCACCGGAAACTGCAGATGGTAGAACCAATCCCGGTAGGGGGATTTTTCCTGGTTGCGCACTACGTCCTCAAAGGCGAAGAAATGCCAGCCGCAGTGGTTGAACACCCCGTCGATGAGAATTCGGATGCCGTTTCGGTGGAGGGTGTTCACCAACTCCCGAAAGGCATCGTCCCCGCCGAAGCAGGGGTCCACATGGAAGTAGTCCAGCAGATCATATTTGTGGTATTCCCCGGCGGCGAAGATAGGGTTTAAGTACACGCAGTTGATACCCAGCTCCCGGAGATAGTCCACATTTTCCGTTACCCCCCGGAGGGTTCCGCCCAGACGGCCCCGGACGGGGTGCCCCTGGTAGTCCAGTTCGGCACTTTCCAGAGAAATCCAACGGCGTCCGGTGGCGAAGCTGTCCGGGAAGATGTTGTAGACCACCGCGTCATGCACCCAATCGGGCACCTGTGCGATGTCCGCCCGGTGGTTGAAGGGCAGCTTAAAATACTGGGAGCGGTCGTCCACCAGATGGTCGGTGAACACGTCCCCATAGTAGAGAACCGTCCGGACTCCGTCCTCCAGTTGGAAGTAGTAATATACCCTTGGATAGGGGCTGTCCAGGATCACCTGCCAATAATCGTGGAGGGGGTCGCTTCCTGCCAGCTCCATGGGGGCGGGCGAAAAGACGATGGGGGTCACCCGGCAGGCGGTGTCGCCGTAGAAAAGGGTCACCTGTCTCAAATCCCCCCGGGCGCAGCGAAGCCGGAACAGGATATGGGTTTCGTCCAGGCCGTGGCAGTATTCCGACATGGGGCGGTGCACAATCGCGTCCAGCTTCATCCCTTCACACCTCCCGCCGTCAGACCGGAGGTCATGTATTTCTGACACAGGAAGAAGATCACCAGCACCGGCAGGGACACCGTGATGGCCGCCGCCGCGAATACGGGCCAGGAGCCGGTCATCTCCGTGGCCTGCAGAGCGTTGAGCCCGGCGGCCAGGGTGTACTTGCTCTCCCCGGTGAGGAAGGTGGTGGCGTAGATATACTCGTTCCAGACGTAGATCAGCACCTGCAATGCCGTTGTGATGATGCTGGGCTTTGCCAGGGGCAGCACGATGCGCACCACCACCTGCAGATCCGTGGCCCCATCCATCCGTGCCGCTTCCTCGATCTCCGTGGGGATGGTGTCGAAATAGCCCTTGGTGTTCCACAAACTGAACACCGCCATGGTGCCGGTATAGACCAGGATCAGCCCCAGCCGGGTATTGACCAGCCCCACGGGCCGCAGCAGCCGGTAGATGGCAAACATGGACAGGATCGCCGGGAAGGAGTTCAGCAGTACCAGGCACTTGAGAATGGTTCTGCGTCCCGGGAACCGCCGCCGGGAGAAGCAGTAGGCGGCGGGCACCGCGGCGGTGAGGGACAATGTCACGGTGACGAGCGCCAGGAACACGGTGTTCCGGAGCCACACGGTGATGTCCTCGCCGAAGAGAACCTCCCGGTAATTATCCAGGGTGAAGTCCCGGGGGATGAAGGAAAAGTCGGAGCTTAAAAGGCTGTTGGAGCCGCTGAAGGAGACGCTGAGGGCGTAGAGAATGGGGATCAGGGTCGCAAAACAGAGGACAAGAAAGAGTAGGTTCAGCGCGGTCAGACCAGCGC
>CAMFFO010000279.1 GCA_945949735.1 uncultured Clostridia bacterium
GCGACGCTTCTGGGCAGCGCCCTGTTTTCGGCGGGGTTTGCGCTGTTCCTGATGCCCAATGAAATGAGCTCCGGCGGCATCTCGGGTCTTGCCATGGTGATCGTGGAGCTGCTGGGCGTGGGCAGTGTGGGCGGCCTGACCATCCTTTTTAACCTCCCGCTGTTTCTGCTGGGGGGCATGAAGATCGGCAAACGGTTCTTCCTGGGCTCCGCCCTGGGAACGGTGGTCAGCTCTGCGCTGATCGATGCGCTGGCGACCCTTCCCGCGCCGGAGGTGGAGCCGTTGATCGCCGCTCTCTACGGCGGCGTGATCTGCGGCCTGGGGCTGGGGATCGTGTTCGTATCCGGCACCTCCACCGGCGGGTCGGACATCCTGATCAGGCTTCTGAAGCTCAGGTGGCGGAACGTGCCCATCGGCCAGATCTCCATGTACTTTGACGCCATTGTGGTGGTGCTGACCGGGCTGGTGTTCCGGAACGTGAGCAACGCGCTCTATACGGGCGTGACGGTGTTTCTCACCGGAAAGGTCATTGACGCGGTGGTGTACCGCTTCGACTACTCCAAGGTGGTGCTGATCATCTCCCCGGAGTACGAGGCCATTGCCCAGGCTATCGGGGATAAGCTGTACCGGGGAGCCACCTTCCTCCATGGGGAGGGCAGCTACAGCCACAAGAATACCAAGGTGGTGCTGGCCGCGGTGAAAAGGCAGCAGCTCACCGAGCTGAAGGAGCTGGTCATGGAGCTGGATCCCGATGCCTTTGTCATCGTGCAGGAGGCCCACCAGGTTCTGGGAGACGGGTTCGCCCGGTATTCCCGGGAAGTCCTGTGAAAGGGGGATACCATGCGAAAAAAATGGACAGCCCTGCTGCTGGCGGCGGTTGTGCTGCTCGGCGGGTGCAGCTGGATGGACGGGGAATACATTTCCGTGACGCCCCACCAGGAGCCCACCGCCAGCGGCCCCGCGGGCTCCATCAGCGCGGCAAACTACAAGGAACTTACCGGCGTGCTGGAGCAGATGGTGTCCGCCGGGTCGGAAAGCTGCGTCATCGACGTGACGGAGTATGATCAGAAGGCGGTGGAGCCCAACATGAACGCGGCCTGCCGCTACATCCGGGAGATGTTCCCCATGGGCGCCTATGCGGTGGAGGACATTACCTATGAGGTGGGCGCAAGCCTTGGCCGGCCCGCCATCGCCGTGTCCATCCAGTACCGCCGCAGCCGCACGGAGATCCAAAGGATCCAGAAAAAGGCGGATATGGACGATTTGGCTGCGGCCATTCAGACGGCTCTGGACGACCACGCCTCCCGGGTGGCAGCGCTGGTGACCCGGTACGACGAGACGGATTTTATCCAACTGGTGCAGGACTATGCCCGGGAGAATCCCCAGAAGGTGATGGAGATCCCGGAGGTGTCCGAGGGAATCTACGGCAGCGGCGCGTCCCGGGTGGTGGAGCTGAACTTCACCTACCAGAACAGCCGGGAATCCCTGCGGCAGATGCAGTCCCAGGTGAAGCCCGTATTCGAGGCGGCTGCCCTCTACGTCAGCGGCGAGGGCTCCGAGAATCAGAAGCTGTCCCAGCTCTATGGTTTCCTGATGGAGCGGTTTGACTACAAGGTGGAAACCTCCATTACCCCCTCCTACAGCCTTCTGTGCCACGGGGTGGGGGACAGCCGGGCCTTCGCGGTGGTCTACGCAGCCATGTGCCGCCGGGCGGGGCTGGAGAGCCTGGTGGTGACGGGAACCCGGTTGGGAGAGCCCTGGACCTGGAACATAGTCCGCGACGGGGAGAGCTGCTACCATGTGGATCTGATCCGCTGCGCCCGGGAGGGGGGCTTCCGGGAATACACCGACAACGAGATGGCGGGGTATGTCTGGGACTACTCCACCTACCCCGCCTGTGAAGGCCGCCCCCAGCCGACGGAACCGGAGCAGTCAGAACCCGCGCCTCCCGCGGCCGGGGAGCCTGCGGACGGCCCGGAGGAAACGCAGGAGCCGGAACAGACGCAGGAGCCGGAACAATTGCCGGAGCCGGAACAAACGCCGGAGGAGCCCCAGGAATAAATGCTTCCCGCAAAAAATCCCTCCCGGCCGCAGGCAGGGAGGGATAAAAATATGCTGATCGGGCTCACGCAGCTGCATGACAAATTGGTGTTTGTCGGGCTAACGGAAAGCAATACCTTCCCCCGGGGGGAAGGTGCCCCGCAGGGGCGGATGAGGAACGGCGAAACCTGACATTTTCCGCAGCGGTAGGAATTACGGTACAACATTTGGACGAATTTCGAAGAATTGGGACTACTCAGTATTCTACAGCGGTCGCCGTTCCTCATCCACCGCTTCGCGGTCCCCCTTCCCCCCGGGGGAAGGTATTTTCCTGTCATCAGCCCGACAAACACCAATTTGCCGGGGAAGCTGAGTCAGGACAATTAGCGCATAAAAACAGCCTTTGTCGGAAAGACAAAGGCTGCTTGATTATGGAGCGGGTGACGAGGCTCGAACTCGCTACCTCCACCTTGGCAAGGTGGCGCTCTACCGGATGAGCTACACCCGCATGGAACATGGACAATTATAGCAATATTTGCCCGTTTGTCAAGTCCAAAATCAAAAATTCTTTC
>CAMFFO010000280.1 GCA_945949735.1 uncultured Clostridia bacterium
CCTTCCAGCTGGCCCGGAAGGACGATGTCTGGTGCCACGCCTCCAAGGTCCACGGGGCCCATGTGGTGATCTCCTGCGGCGGCAGACAGCCCCCGGACGACACCGTGACCCAGGCGGCCCAGCTGGCGGCCTACTATTCCGAGTCCGGCTCCGGACAGAACGTGAGCGTGGACGTGACCCCCGTCAAGCAGGTCAAGCGCATCAAAAGCGGCAAGCCTGGCATGGTGATCTACCACACCTACCGCACCGCCGTCGTCAACCCCTACCCCGACATCCGCGTGGATCCCCTGAACGCGGAAAAGGCGGACAGTTGAAAGTTGACAGTGGACAGTTAAGGTGTCCCTTCGGGACGAAAAAACAGGTCGACAAATTGTTGTTTGCCGGGCTGTTTTGGGAACGTTGGAAAAACACTGTAGGGGAGGCATTGATGCCTCCCGGCGGAGAAACGTCCCGTTTTTTCGCACCGTTAGGCGAAAACGCACCGTGTACGCGGGAGGCATGAATGCCTCCCCTACAGCAAAAAAGGAACGTGTTCGGAAATCTACAAACACCAATTTGCCAGGCCGCTGAGGAATTTTTCGGAAATGTCCCGAAAGGGCGAAATAATTGTCAATTGTCAATTGTAAATTGTCAATTCGGCCCCGCGAGGCGGGGCCGTGTTTCCCTTTTCTCCGCACCGGGAGGGTGCTATGCTATGGAAGGAGGCCGGGTATGACGGATCGGGAATATATGCTGGAGGCCCTGGCCCTTGCCCGGGAGGCCGCTGCCGCCGGGGAGGTGCCCGTGGGCTGCGTCATCGTCCGGGGGGACGAGATCGTGGGCCGGGGCCGCAACCGCCGGGAGGAGGGCAGATCGGCGCTCGCCCACGCGGAGCTGGAGGCCATTTCCCAGGCCTGCCGCACGCTGGGGGGCTGGCGGCTGTGGGAGTGTACGCTGTATGTGACCCTGGAGCCCTGCCCCATGTGCGCGGGAGCCATCGTCAACGCCCGGATCCCCCGGGTTGTCTACGGCGCGAAGGATGCCAAGGCCGGCTCCTGCGGCTCGGTGTGCGACCTGTTCAGTATGGCCTACAACCACCACCCCCAGGTGGAAGCCGGGGTGCTGGAGGAAGAATGCGCGAAGCTCCTGACGGATTTCTTCCGGGAACTGCGGGTGGAGCTTCGGACAAGGCCAAAGTGGAGGAAACGAATTGACAATTGACAATTCCGCCCCCACGGCCTGACCGGGAAATTGGTGTTTGTAGATTTCCAAACACGTTGCATTGCTACCGTAGGGGCGGCTATTAGCCGCCCGAAAACGTTCAAGTTTCTGAGCATTTCCGATAAACGGAAGCACTCTCGTTGACGAAACAAAAGCGGGCGGCTAATAGCCGCCCCTACGGTGGCATCTCGACAAACACCAATTTGTCACGCTCTTCCGAATCGGGAGGGCGGGGGCATTGTCAATTGTCAATTTACTTACGGGGGGTTGCGGATGGAAGATTATCGGCGGAGTCTGCGGGTGGGGGCGGCGGCGGTTTGCTGCGCGCTGGTGTTCCGGGCGGGGAGCATGGGCCTGCCCGGGAAATTTTTCCGGTGGCTTACGGGACCGGAGCTTGCCGCCTTCTCCATATATACAGAAACCTCCAGGGATGTGCGGGAAACGCCGTCCCGGGAGGTTTTCGCGTCCTTCCCCCCGGAGTCCAGCCCGCCCTGGGTTCCCGCCGCGCCGCAGCCGGAGCCGACGCTGCCCAGCTACTCGGAGGAGGTGGCGGTGCTGAACTCCGCGGGGGTGGAGGTGGATTTTGCCGCCCTTTTGGAAAAGCCCTTAAGCTGGAACCTCCGGGACGGGGAGCCCGCTGTGCTGATCCTGCACACCCACACCACCGAGAGCTACACCCGCCGGGACGAGCCCTACGAGGAGGTTTCCGCCTGGCGGACCCTGGACGAGGGCTACAATATGCTCTCCATCGGGGACGCGGTGGCGTCCTGCCTGGAGGAGGCGGGGATCCGGGTGGTTCACGACCGGACGGTTCACGACTATCCTTCCTACAACGGCTCCTATGACCACGCCCGGGAGTCTCTTCAGGCGCTGTTGGAGGAGTATCCCACGGTGCGCATGGTGCTGGATCTTCACCGGGATGCGGCGGAGGCCCCCTCCGGGGGGCAGTACCGGACGCTGGCCAGTGTGGAGGGGGAAGCCGCGGCCCAGCTGATGCCGGTGATGGGCTCCGGGTTTGCGGGGTTTGAGGAAAACCTCAGCCTGGCCCTGAAGCTCATGGCCCAGCTGGAGCGGCAGTGCCCGGGGATCACCCGGCCCCTGGTGCTGCGCAGGGCCAGCTTCAACCAGGATCTGTGCCCCGGTGCGGTGCTCATCGAGGTGGGCGCCGCCGGGAACAGCCGCGCCGAAGCCCTCCTGGCAGCCCGCCAGCTTGCCAACGCCATCCTCGCCCTGGCGGGAGGAACGGAAGCAGCGGAGAATGGGAAATAAGTCTTGATGATGACGCAGATGTACGACAAATTGGTGTTAAGGTTATCGGCTTTAGTCAGCACACTTGTAAATTGCGCGTTTATCGCACTCGCTCTGTAGGGCGGGGTTATGACCCCGCCGCCAACCTGACGGA
>CAMFFO010000281.1 GCA_945949735.1 uncultured Clostridia bacterium
GCTGCTCCAAGGAGATCTTCAAGCAGATCGCCCAGAACTACCTGAAATTCCGCAATACCGCCCGGTACTGCCTGGGCAACCTGAATGACTTCGATCCCGACAACCTGGTTCCCCCGGAGCAGCTGGAGGAGCTGGATCGCTGGGTGCTGACCAAGCTGGACGGCCTGACCCGGTTCTGCCGCAAGGCCTACATGGGCTACGAGTACCATGTGGTGACCCACGCCATCAATGATTTCTGCGTGGTGGAGCTGAGCTCCTTCTACCTGGACATTCTGAAGGATCGGCTCTACTGCGAGGAAGCCCAGGGCCTCCGCCGCCGCTCCGCCCAGACCGCCCTGTTCCTGATTCTCGACGCTATGGCCAAGCTCTTCGCCCCCATTCTGGCCTTCACCTGCGACGAGATCTGGCAGTCCATGCCCCACCGCTCCGGCGATGACGGCCGCAACGTGCTCCTCAACCAGATGCCCCAGGACTTCGCCGCCTATACTCTGGAGGACGCAGCCATGGAGAAGTGGGATACCATCATGAAGCTGCGCCAGGACGTCAACGGCGTTCTGGAGAAAGCCCGGGCCGAGAAGCGCATCGGCAAGGCTCTGGAGGCCCATGTGACCCTGAAAACGGACGATACCTCCATCCTGGACGCCTGTGCGGGCAAGAACCTGGCCGAGCTGTTTATCGTGTCCGACTGCGCCTGGAGCGAGCCCGAGGAGGGCGCCGAAATCGCCCAGGGCGTCAACTTCCCCGCCGTCACCATCGGTGTCAGTGAGGCAAAGGGCGTCAAGTGCCCCCGCTGCTGGATGCACAGCACCGCAGCCAACGCCGAGGGCCTCTGCCCCCGCTGCGCCGCCGTGGTCGCCAAGCTGGATGTGGAGATCTGAAAAACCAATTGGGGCGTGTTTCAGCATAATCTGAAACACGCCCCAAAAAATCTATAAAGGCAACACCGCACAATGGGGACAGCGGGCTTCGGCGGATCTTTTGCCCCAATCGTGCAGTATGAAAAATGGGAAATACATCCAGTATTCCCGCATTTTCCATACTTTCGCTTGCGCCAAAATCTCTCGCCGAATCTCCTTGCCCCATTATGCGCTGCTGCCTAAAATATTTTCCTGACTGAAAATATGTAATACCCCCTTTGAATTAGCGGGAACACACTGCGAAGCAATATTTCACCCACCCGAAGGGTGTATCTCACCGAAAGGGGCTGTCTCCACCTTCGTTGCTGTTAGGAATTCAGTGTGTGATAATTCTTGCGGAATTGAGAGCTGAAAGCAGGGCATCCAGAGCCAAAAATCTGACACCATTTTGACATCATAATAGTCTCATCTTTTGATGTATTTTCGTGTTTTAATTCCCCCACCCCCCGGAAATAAAAAAGAAAATGTGCTTATCGGGTTAACTCAGCAAGGCGGAAAAGCGGTGTTTGCCGGGATGCTATCGTAGGGGCGGCTATTAGCCGCCCGCAGCCTTCCGGTTCTGATAGCACTGCGTTCTAACGGAAATACGTAAGAATTGGAACGTCTCGGGCGGTTAATAGCCGCCCCTACGGTGGCGTTTGCAATCCCTCAGGCAACAATTTATCCGGAAGCTGAGTCAAGCCGATAAGCATTAAAGAAAAAATCCAAAAACCTTAGAGGCTCCAGGACTTTTTCCATTGGCAAAGAACCCTCATAATGATACCACAGGTTCCAGTTGCACCCCATTTAGCAGGTGGGGTGCATTTTCAATTATGGGGTTCATTTCAGCAACCAGCGTTTACTTATAAGGCAACACCGCATAATTCGGCAAGGAAGCTCAGCGAGAGATTTTGTGCCAGTTCAAAGTTTCAAAAACGGGGGAATACTGTATGTATTTCCCGTTTTTGGAACTGCAGAAATGGCGCAAAAGATCCGCTGAGATCCGCTGACGCAATTGTGCGGTGTTGCCATAATCATCCAGTAACTTCCCGATACTTTTGACACTTCGCCCCTCCCTCCAGAAGAACAAACCGCCCCTGCTGGGATCGTCACTTATCAATACGATTGCGGCTTTCTATTGCAATTCGTCCATTTTATATGTATAATGATTTCGTCCAAAGTGCGAAAGGCGGTGAGCTGCGATTGAAAAACTGGTCGAACTGCTTCTTGAGAATCTGCCAACGAGGGATGTATTCCTCTTTCGCATCGCTTGCGGTACAGAATTTACCAACTAACCGCAGCGCTTTTCCAAAGCAGAACTCGTGCCCCAAACAGAAGGAAAGCAAGTCATCTTCGATGTAGTCTATGAACAGGAATTCCAGGCTGCCCGGCAGTCATCCACTCGGGACGCGGCCGAGCAGCTAAATTACTGCCCCATCTGCAAGCGGCTGGTCTGCAACCGGTGCTTCCTGATTTGTGACGATCCGGACATGTGTAAGCAATGCGCAGCCCATCCGGAAGAAACGGGTTCCCCCGTGCTGACCGATGTGCTGGAAGCTGTAATTTGAAATAAGGCAACACCGCACAATTGCGTCTGCGGATCTCAGCGGATCTTTTTCACCATTTCTGCAGTTTCAAAAACAGGAAATACATACAGTATTCCCCCGTTTTTGAAACTTTGAACTGGCACAAAATCTC
>CAMFFO010000282.1 GCA_945949735.1 uncultured Clostridia bacterium
ATTGTCCATTGTCCATTGTCCATTCGATTTCCCTTCCGGGGAAAAGTTAATGAATCATTCACAATCCACCCCTTGACAAGTTTGGCACTCGATGGTATAGTTTGCTTAGCACTCAGGAAGTAAGAGTGCTAACGGTGAAAGGAGGAAATTTCATGGAGCTTTCCGAGCGCAAGAAGAAGGTGCTTCGCAGCGTGGTGGATCTGTACATCCGCACCGCCGAGCCTGTGGGCTCCAAGGCCATCGCCGAGCTGCCGGACATGAACTATTCCTCCGCCACCATCCGCAACGAAATGGCGGAGCTCACCACCCTGGGCTACCTGGAGCAGCCCCACACCAGCGCGGGCCGGGTGCCATCGGCCTCGGGCTACCGGCTGTATGTGGATGAGCTGATGCTGCAGTACCGGCTCAGTGTGGATGAGACGAAATCCATCAACACCGCCATCGAGGAGAAGATGCAGCGCATCGATAAAATGGTGGAAAACGTGGCCAAGCTGGTTTCCCAGGCCACCAACCTTCCCGCCATCTCCGCCGCATCCCGGCAGGGAGGCGGCACGGTGACCCGGTTCGACCTGATCCTGGCGGGCCAGGGCAGCTTCATTCTGGTGCTGATGCTTTCCGGCGATCAGGTGGTGAACAAGCTGGTCAGGCTCCCTCTGAACGTGACGGAAGGGGATCTGAAGGTGCTCTCCGCCGTGCTGAACGCGGCCATGACGGGCCTGACGCTGGAGGAATTCACTCCGGGGCTGATGGAGCGGGTGATGCGCTCCGCGGGCGCGGCGTCCAGCCTGGTGCCCGTGATCATGGACTTCACCACCGAGGCTCTGCGGGGCCTTGCCGCCACCAACCTATCCGTGGCCGGACAGTCCAGGCTCCTGGGTCTGCCGGAGTACCGGGACGTGGAGAAGGCCCAAAGGGTTCTCTCCTCCATCGACGAGGACACCCTGTCGAACCTTCCCGCCGTGATGCAGGGCGAGAGCGGCACCAAGGTCCTGGTTGGCCCGGAGAACGTTGCGGACGAATTGAAGGACACCTCCGTTGTCATGACGAAATTCGACATCGGCGACGGGATGCAGGGCATGATCGGCGTGGTTGGCCCCACCAGAATGGACTACGCCAAGGTCACCGCCCGCTTGAGCTATTTTGCCGAGAGTCTCAGCAAAATGTTCGCCAAACCCGAAACACCCCAATTGAACGAAGGAAAAAACGAAGAGGAGACCCACGGACAGAAGATATAAGATACAAGATATAAGGTACAAGATAATATCTCCTATCTCCTATCCGATGTTCTCTCCCCATACCATAAGGAGGCCTGGAAGTGGCAAAGAAAGACGCAAATAAGCAGGAAACGCCCGCTGAGGAGCTGATTCCCGAGGAGGAAACCCCGGCCCCCGAGGCTGCGGAGGCTCCCGCGGAACCCGCCCCCGAAGCGCCCCCGGCGGAGCCGGCGGTGGACTGGGAGGCGAAATACAACGCCGAGCACGACGCCCACCTGCGGCTGGCTGCCGAGTACGACAATTTCCGCAAGCGCACCATCAAGGAAAAGGAAGCCAGCTACGGCAACGGCAAGTCCGACGCGGTGGCGAAGATCCTTCCCGTGTACGACAACCTGTCCCGGGCCCTGAATCAGGAGACCCAGGACGCCGCCTACAAAAAGGGCGTGGAGCTGACCATGAACGAGCTGGTGAAGATCCTCACCTCCCTGGGCGTGGAGATCTTCGGAAAGCCCGGCGACGTCTTTGATCCCAACCTTCACAACGCGGTGATGCACTGCGAGGACGAGAGCCTGGGAGAAAACGTCATCGCCCAGGTGTTCCAGCAGGGCTTCAAGCTGGGCGACAAGGTTGTCCGGTTCGCCATGGTGCAGGTTGCCAACTAATTAACAATTGACAATTGACAGTTGACAATTCTCAATTGCCCAAACCTATTCCAATTTGTCAGCGAAGCTGACACCACAATTGTCAATTGTACATTGTCAATTGTCAATTCAAAAAGTAAATTATTATCATTCATCATATAGGAGGAACAAAACTATGTCTAAGATTATCGGTATCGACCTTGGTACTACCAATTCCTGTGTGGCCGTCCTGGAAGGCGGCGAGCCTGTTGTCATCGCCAACGCCGAGGGCGCCCGCACCACACCTTCCGTGGTGGCCTTCTCCAAGACCGGCGAGCGGATGGTTGGCCAGATCGCCAAGCGGCAGGCCGTGACCAACTCCGACCGCACCGTTTCTTCCATCAAGCGGCACATGGGCGAGAACTACCATGTGACCATTGACGGCAAGGGCTACACTCCCCAGGAGATCAGCGCCATGATCCTGCAGAAGCTGAAGGCGGACGCCGAGAGCTACCTGGGCCAGACCATCACCGAGGCCGTCATCACCGTGCCCGCCTACTTCTCCGACGCCCAGCGGCAGGCCACCAAGGACGCCGGCAAGATCGCCGGACTGGACGTGAAGCGGATCATCAACGAGCCCACCGCCGCGGCCCTGGCCTACGGCCTGGATAAGGAGTCCGAGCAGAAGATCATGGTCTACGACCTGGGCGGCGGCACCTTCGACGTGTCCATCCTGGACATCGGCGACGGCGTCA
>CAMFFO010000283.1 GCA_945949735.1 uncultured Clostridia bacterium
ACATCCTCTGGGCCCCTCGACCATGGGTGCGGCAATTTGGTAAATGATCGTTTACCGCATCATCTACCATACAATGCCGCACCCAACGTAGGGCGGGGGCTTGCCCCCGCCGACGCACCTATGATTATACATATTTGCGTTTGATGCGGCAGATTGCGTATCTCACCTGCTCGGCGGGGGCAAGCCCCCGCCCTACGTTGGATGCGAGCATGAACGATCATTTATATGAGAAATTTCGGCTACGACTGAATCATAACTTTTATTATACACAAATTCCGGGAAAACGAAAAGTTTTCTTTTGCGGATTTCCCCGGGAAGCTTTTGCAGACCCCTGGGGAAGCATCTCGAAAATAAACACATTTTTCTTGGAATCGCGCCTATCGGGATCCGGATGCTTCCTGTAAAATATTGGGCAGTGAGCCGGATAAATTGCCGTGGAGGCGAAGAAAGGATGGGTTCTATGAAATCCAGATATCTGCCGGCCAGAAGGGCTTTGCTTTTCTGGACCGTGTTTATTGGGCTTGGCGCGGTAGCCGGCGCGGCGAATATGCTGCTGGATCCTACGGGCGCCTCCCTGGGCATGGAGACGCTGCTGCCTTATTTTCAAAAGCTTCCGCTGGCGGAGGTCCTGTATCAGGATTACCGTTTCCCGGGCATCGCTCTGCTGGTGGTCAACGGCCTGACCAATCTCACCGCCGCGGGACTGCTGCTGGCGAAGCGGCCCGGGGGGATCCTGCTGGGCGGACTGTTCGGTGTGACCCTGATGCTTTGGATCAGCATTCCGTTTTACCTGTTTCCCAGGAATGTGCTGTCTGTCAGCTATTTCCTGTTTGGCTTTCTTCAGGCCATCACCGGGTATATGGCCTGGGTGTTTTATCAGCAGGAGCGCTTTTCCGTTTCGGAAGGGGACTATCCCAAGATCGGGACCGATCCCAGTCACCTGGTGGTTTTCTTCTCCCGGATGGGCTATACCAGGAAGCTGGCGCTGGAGCGGGCCAACAGCACCGGCGCCTGCCTGTATGAGATCAAAGCCCGGGAGCGAACGGAGGGAACGCTGGGCTTCTGGTGGTGCGGCCGGTACGGTATGCACCGCTGGCCCATGCCCATTGAGGAGATCCCTGGGGATCTGGCGTCCTTTGACCATGTGACGGTCTGCTCGCCCATCTGGGTCTTTTGCTTTTCGGCTCCGGTCCGGGCGTTCTGCCTTCAGGCGGCGGGCAGCATCCGGGAGGCGGACTACATCCTGGTGCATCACCAGAAGACGCCCTACTGGAATGCCGCCGTGGAGATGGACCGGCTTCTGGGCCTCAAGAACAGTCCCGCGGAAAGCGTATGCTGCCGGGAAGGGAGATTCCTGACCTGCAGCAGGCGAAATGCCCCGGAAACTACATGTATGGGAGGAAACGAACAATGCGGCTGCTGATTGTCAATACGCTCCCCCGGGAGAATCCCCGGGCACAGGAGGGGATCCGGGACCGACTGGACGCCCGGCCCTACGAAGAAACCTGATCCACCCGGGACGTAACGGCTTCCTGCCGGCGCGTCCCGGGTTTTGCGGTGTAGAAAAGAGGGAACCTTCGGGGCTGCGAAAAGCCGCGGATTTGATGCCGTTTCTGGATGAAAGTCTTTCCCTTGCATCCGGAAGACACCGCCTGACGGCGCGGCTCCGGAAGCCATTGCGGCAGCCGGTACGAATCTTGACAAAGCCCCGGGTGTGTGCTACCATACACATAGTTTTTGGAAAGGGAGTGGGTTTTATGATGAATCGGATGCCTTTGATGCGCGAATTCAGCAGAAGACGCGCTCATGGTGTCCGGACCCGGTAACCGGGGAATACGGTATTATCCTGCGCAGGCCGAAGCCTGCGCTTTTTGTTTTGGGAGGGGAAATTATGAGCCTGTTCGATACCTTTGATCCGTATTCGGAGGAGCTGATCAAAGTCAATCAGCAGCGGTCTTTCCGGGAAATAGAAGATTTTCCGGAGGTGATCATTGGGGCGTTCAAAGAAGAAACCTTTCAAGTGTTGGAACGCGTTTGCCCGGCGGTAATGGGTGCGTTTTCCCACCGCTTTCGGCGAATCCGTTACATTTCCCCAGGCGGCTTTGATAAATGATCGTTTATCTTCGTTGGCCCCTCTGGCACTTACGGCGCCCAAGCCTTCTCCTTGAGGAGAAGGTGCCCCAGTGCGCACACTGGGGCGGATGTGGTGTGCGGTACACTGTTGCGATTATCGAGACATTTCGGCGAAAACGTACTGCTGTAACACCACATCAGTCTCGCTTCGCGAGACAGCTTCTCCTCAAGGAGAAGCCTTTGGTGCGCGTCAGCCCCAGGTGGATCCATCGTATTTGCTATGCTAAACGATCATTTACCGAATTGCCGCACCCATGGTCGAGGGGCCCAGAGGATGTAAGTCCAGCGCGGGAGTTCGTAACGCATTCGCCGCGGGCCTTGCCCGCATAAACGATCATTTTGCTGCGTTAAGTCGATGCGCATGGAGTTTTTGATTGAATATCAGTATAAAACGAGCAGGGAGGTCAATATGAAGAAAATCGTCATCAACGAAAAAATAAGCTACATA
>CAMFFO010000284.1 GCA_945949735.1 uncultured Clostridia bacterium
CACTGGTTCGCAATGACAGCAAGTACTTGACAAACACCAATTTATCTTTCCGTCAATCTGTTTTCTGCATTCATTATACCGCCTTTCCGTTTTTTTGCAAGGGATATGGACAGATTTCCCGTTTTCTGCTATAATCGCATCGAGTTTATTTTGGAAAGAAGGATTTCTTTTGGACTATGTACATCTGAAGGGCACGGGGCTTGCCGTGTCCAAGGCCTGCCTCGGCACCATGACCTTCGGCGGCCAGGTAAATGAGGCCGACAGCATCCGCATCATCCACGCCGCTCTGGATTGCGGCATCAATTTTGTGGATACGGCGGATCTTTACTACCACGGAGAGAGTGAAACCGTCACCGGCAAGGCGCTTCTGGGCCGCCGGGAAAACGTGATTCTTGCCACCAAGGTCTTTAATCCCATGAGCGGCGACCCCAACGACCGGGGTCTTAACCGCCGCCATATTCTGGACGCCCTGGACAAGAGCCTTCGCAGGCTCCAGACCGACTATGTGGACATCTACTACCTCCACCAGCCGGACTACCGTACCCCCATTGCGGAAACCCTGGAAACCATGGACACCCTGGTCCGCAGCGGGAAGGTACGCTACATTGGTGTCAGCAACTACGCCTCCTGGCAGATCTCCGACCTGCTGGCCTGTGCCCGGGAAAACCACTGGAACGGCCCCGTGGTGACCCAGAATGTGTATAACCTGCTGACCCGGGGCATCGAGGAGGAACTGATCCCCCAGACTCAGACCCACGGTCTGGGCGTGGTGGTCTATAACCCCTTGATGAGCGGCCTGCTCACCGGCAAACACGCCAAGGGCCACCCCGCGGAAGGGACCCGCCTGGCGGACAACGCCACCTATCACGACCGCTATTGGTCCGACGAAAACTTTGACGCCTCCGAGGCTCTGGCCGCCGTGGCCCGGGAGGCCGGGCTGACCCCGGCGGAGCTGGCCCTGCGCTGGTGCGCCAACCAGGAGGGCATCAACGCGGTTCTCATCGGTGTGAGTAAGCTCTCCCACCTGGAGCCCAACCTCCGCGCTGTCCTGTCCGACCCCCTGCCCCGGGATGTGCTGGAGGCCTGCGATCGGGTGTGGAACGGCATGAAGGTGGGCACCCGCTTCCGCTACTACCGCTGATCGAGGCGCACAATGGCACAGGTTTTGCTGAGATCCTCCTCGTTTCTGTTTGTGATGCTTCTGGGGGCCGTTCTGCGGCAGACCGGCTTCTTCGGCCCCAAGGATTACGTCATTCCCATGAAGCTGGTGCTGAACATCACGCTGCCCGCAGCGGTGATCACCAGCTTTGCCTCCTACCGTCCGGAACCGGCCCTGCTGCTGTGCGCGGCGGTGGGCTTCTGCCTCAACTGGGCGGTGCTTGGCATCGCCCTGCTTTGCAGCCGGGGGAAGCCCCGGAGCGTCCGGGCCGTGTGGCTCAACAGCGTCCCGGGCTACAACATTGGGGCCTTTGCCCTTCCCTTTGTCCAGAGCTTCCTGTCCCCGGCAGGCGTGGTGAGCTGCTGCCTGTTTGACGCGGGCAGCGCACTGATGTGTACCGGCGGCACCTACGCCCTCTCCGGAGCCATTCTGGAGGGAGGCGGAAGGATTTCCCTGGGCCTGATCGGGAAAAAGCTGCTGTCCTCCCGTCCCTTCGTGACCTACGCAGTGTTGCTTGCGCTCTCCCTGGCAGGGGTGGCCATTCCCCAACCCATCGTGAATTTCCTTAGCCCTCTTGCCTCGGCCAACGCTTTCCTATCCATGATGATGGTGGGCATGATGTTCAACGTGAAGTTGAAAGCGCAGATGTGGAAGGATGTGGCCGGGATGGCAGCGGTTCGGGTGACTATGGCGGCTGCCGCGGCCGGGGGCTGTCTCCTGCTGCCCCTCCCGCCGGAGGTCCGCCAGGCCATGGCCATTGCTTCCTTCGCCCCGGTGTCCATCGCCTCCACCGCCCTGTCCGAACGGGCCGGCGGCGATCCCGCCCTGGCCGCCTGCGTCAGCTCCCTGACCATCCCCATCAGCGTCACCGTCATCATCGCCCTGCTCACCCTTTTCGGCACCCTTTGAGCTCCAAACGACGTCCTCCGCCCCGAAAAAAAGCACCCGCGCTCCCCTTTCGGGCAGCAGCGCGGGTGCTTTGCTGTGCTCCCTTTCAAACGCCAAGTTGCGGACTTGCTTGCACGGCTTTGTCCAGCCTGTAATTCCGGATATACAGGAGTAAATCCGCGAAAACCATGACAAAGTTCAGTACATAGAAGAACATCACATACCATTTGAATGTATCCGCCAACAGCTTTGACGTGATCCCGCAGACATAGCCGACCAGGATGAAGATAAGGAACGACAGGCTTTTCCCCCGCGTTGTTCTGGCTTTGTAGGATTTCATCACGTTCATTGGCCAGGAAATCCCAAAGCTCACGATCATCATGATTTCGAACACTTCACTCACAGCAACTCCAATTTCCTTTTTGAAGGCTGCACCGCACCGTTCGGCAGGAAAGCCCGCGAATAATGCTGTGCCGGTTCAAAGCTCCCATAACGCGCTGAAACCGGCGCATGGATCCCCGGACGCAAGGGT
>CAMFFO010000285.1 GCA_945949735.1 uncultured Clostridia bacterium
TGCAAATTTCGCCCGAACGGTGTGACGATTTCGCTTCGGGCGGTGTACGCGTTTCGGTTTAAACGGTGCGGTAATTTCGGATGAACGGTGCGTTCCGGGCTTGGGTATGATACAGTCTTTTCTGCAGCAGCTGCTGCGAGAAAGGAGTATCATTTTCAATGCAAAACAGCACGACCATTCTTGGCATCATCGAGATGCGTCTTAAGGGCATCTCCTACGACGATTGCCGCAACCGCTACGGTGTTGGCAACAGCACCGTGAATCTCATCATGACCCGATACCTGGAAAAGGGCGTCCCACTGGAGGTTCTGAAGCAGATGCCGGCTGAGGAAGTCGAAGCATCCTTCTACCCGCCCTCCAATGTCCGCAGGAAGTCTGAGGACATCATGCCGGACTATGAGGCCATCTACGCCCGTATCCACCGGGAGGGCAGCAAGGCAAACCTCTACTTCCTGTGGCTCCGGTACAAACAGGAGCATCCCTCCGGCTACCAGTACACCCAATTCTGCCATTATTTCAACCAGTATGTCAGCACTCACCACGGGTCCCAGAGCCTTCGCATGGCAGTGGAGCGGGTCCCGGGAGAGCGGGTGTACATCGACTGGGTCGGCGACCAGCCGGAGCTTCTGGTGGACGCCCAAACCGGCGAAGTCCGGAAGGTGCATATCTTCGTCACCACCGTTGGCGTCAGCAGCATGATCTACGCCGAGGCCTTCCCCGACGAGAAGTTGCCCAGCTTCATCGCCGGAACCGTCCATGCCCTGGACTACTATGGTGCGGTTCCCAAGTATCTGGTGCCCGACAACCTCCGTGCCGCCGTTACGAAGCATACCAGAGACGAGCTGATCCTCAATTCCGCATATCAGGATCTGGAGCAGTTCTATGAGGTGGTGATCCTTCCGCCTCCTGCCCGGAAGCCCAAGGGCAAGGCAACGGTCGAAAAGGGTGTCCAGTGGCTGGAAACCCACCTGCTGGAGGAACTGAAGGAGTGTGTCTATTACACTCTGGATGAACTGAACCGGAATGTCCGGCGGATCGTGGATAACCTGAACGACCGGAAGATCCAGGGCCAAAGCTTCTCCCGGCGGGAGGCATTCGGGAACTATGACAAGCCGAAAATGCGTCCGCTGACCAACGGACATTTCTCTCCCTGCGAGTACCGTTACTTTGCAAAGGTGCCCAACAACTACCATCTTCTTTTTGACGAACACTATTATTCCGTTCCCTGCACGATGTACGGCCAGCCCGCTTTCCTGAAGGCGACTATGGCGGAAATCCGAATCTGTGACCGCAATAACAAGCTGATCTGCACCCACAGGAGGTCTTATACCACATTTCCCAAGTACATCACCAAGACGGAACACATGCCCCAGGAGCATCGGTTCTACCGGGATGTGAACGAAAAGAACGGCGCCTATTACCGCCGCTGGGCCGCCGGATACGGCCCTTACACCGCTAAGATGATTGATACGGTTCTTCTTTCCAACCAGCACGAGGAGCAGTCCTATAACAGCTGCAACGGCATCCTCCATATGTGCACCGGCCAGTCCAAGCTGCTGGTGGAGGAAGCTGCCCGGCTCTGCGTGGAGGGCAATGCCTGCCGGTATTCCTATTTCAAGCGGTGCCTGAAGCAGCTGACGGAGCGCAGTCAGGTGAAGACGCAGCAGAAGCTGCCGTCCCACGAGAACCTCCGGGGAAAGGAGTTCTATAAGTGATGACGGATATTCTTTCTACCGAAGACTATGAGCTGTGCAGCAAGCTGAAGGTCATGCGCTTCTCCGGCATGGCAGAGGCATTGGAAGAATTGCTCCGGGATCCCAATTCCGACTTGATCCCCTTCCGGGAGAAGGTGGGTCGGCTGGTGGACGCCGAATGGGATCTGCGCTACAACAAGAAACTGAACCGTTTCATAAAGAAGGCTACGCTGAAGTATCCCCATGCCGATCTGGATGAGACGATCTATGATCCGGAACGGCTGCTGGATACCAGAATCATTGAGGAGCTGTCCAAATGCAAGTGGGTGGAGCAGGGGCGGAACCTGATGATTACGGGTCAGACCGGCTCCGGCAAGAGCTACCTGGCAAACGCCCTGGCAATCTGCGCCCTGCGGCAGTTCAAGGCCGTGAAGTATTGCAAAGCCAGCCAGCTCATTGACGAGCTGAACCGTGCCGAAGCCATGGACAGTTACCGGGAGACCCTGGCGAGTCTGGTGTCCTTTGACCTGTTGGTGATTGATGACTTTGGACTGATGCAGCTGGATCTGAACAAGTGCCGGAACCTGTTCGAGGTCCTGGAAAGCCGGGATCCTGGCCGGTCTACCATGGTGATCTCCCAGTTTCCGGTAAATGCCTGGTACGACCTGTTCCAGGAGCACACCTACGCCGATGCTTGTCTAAATCGCTTGTTGCATAACTCCTATCGCCTGGAGATAAACGGAAAAAACATGCGTGATCTGACGCCGCTGAACAAGTAAAAAATACGACCCGAAACCCACACCGCTTCAACCGAACTACCCGCACCGCTCATCCGAAACGGGCAGTCCGTTGAAGCGAATTGGGCA
>CAMFFO010000286.1 GCA_945949735.1 uncultured Clostridia bacterium
CGTAGCCGTTGTCCACGATCTGGGTGATGCCGTCATGCAGGAAGCCGATGCCGATGACGCACTCACCAGTGCCCACGTTCTTGGAGGGGCCGGAGCCGGACTTGGTATAAACCTGCACGTTCTTGTCCAGGTCAACCAGGTACTGGATGCCCTCGTCGTGGCCGTATTTCTGGATCATGGTGTTGATGACCAGCTTGGCGGTGCCGGCGGTGTTGTAGTTGGACAGCCAGATCAGGCCCTCATACTCGGGCTTGGTCAGGTCGGCCCAATCCTTGGGGGCCTCCAGGTTCAGTCTTGCCAGCTCATCCTTATTGACCATAAAGCCCAGGATGCCCTTGTAAATGCCGTACCAGCAGCCATCGGGATCCCGGTAGGCGCTGCCCAGCAGATGGGTGGCGTTCTTCGCCTCGTAGGCCTCCAGCAGGCCCTCCGCGGCACAGACGTTGTAGGGATCGGTGGTGCCGCCGAACCAGACGTCGGCAGAGGGAGTGCCCTTCTCTTCCTCAATCTTGCTCTGCACCTCACCGGTGGACAGACGCTGGTACTGGGTTTCGATTCCGTAAAGCTCCTGGAACTTCTCACAGGCAGCGGCCAGGTACTCCTCCTCGCAGGAGCCGTAGACCACCAGCTTGCCCTCAGCCTTCGCGGCAGCAATCAGAGCTTCCATCTCGTCCACGGGCGCATCGGGTGCGGGATCCGGGGCGGTAGTGGTGGAATCCGCCGCAGGTGCCGCTGTGGCTTCGGTGCTCTGCCCCGCGCCGCCGCAGCCGGCCAGCAGGCTCAGAACCATCAGTATGGACAGGATCATTGCCAAATACTTTTTCATTTCATATTCCTCCATGTAGAATTTGGGGATGCAGTGATTATACAACTATCACAAACATATGTCAATCATATTTTGGAAATTATTAATTACCCACAATTTCGACACATCACGAAGCCCCGGAGAAGCACTTTCCCCGGGGCTTTGTTCAATTTCTCACGTCATGGTGGCAGGGCGGGCTGTCCGCCTGAAGCGGGAGGAACGTATACCCGTTGTCCAGGCCCCAACGGATCACACCTTCCACAGCCTCCACGCTGTAGGCGTGGATATCGTGCTGCAGAACCACAGACACCCTGTTCCCCAGAACACCGGTGATGATATTATCCCGCACTGTGTTGGCGGTTTTCGCGCCCCCGGCATCGTTGCTGTCCACGTTCCAGTCGAAATACTGGAAGCCCGCGTCCTGAACCGCCTCGGTCAGAAGGGTCATGATGCCCGGATTGGGGCAGCTGATGGTGTTGGAGCCGCCCCCGGGAAAGCGCATCAGGGTGGTTTCCACCCCCGTGATGTCCGCGATCCGTCTGTGCATTCCGTACAGGTCCGCAAAATACGCCTCGGGGCTGGCATAAATGTCATTGTAAGCATGGCTCATGGTGTGAATGCCGATGCTGTGTCCCCTGCGAACAATCTCCCGCATCACATCGTCGTAGCCGTTGTCCACCACAAAGAAGGTGGCTTTCACATCATATCTGTCCAGAACGTCCAGCAGCGCCAGGGTATAGGGCCCCGGCCCGTCGTCAAAGGTCAGGTAGATAACCTTCCCCTCAGGCTCCACGGGTTCCTTCCTGGGCTGGCCCGTAACCTCCACACATCGTACCACCGTGGATATGTTGCCGCTGCTGTCCGTTGCCGTATAAAAAATAGTATAGGTGCCCGGCTTATACCATAGAACCTCTCCCTCGATTTCCACCTGATCGGTCAGATCTCCATCCAAATTGTCCGTGGCGTGATAGCCAGGCTCTTCAAAAAAGGTTCCGGCTGAAATGACTATTTTCGCTTCGCCCTCCAGCGTAATCTCCGGGCCAAGCGGATCATAACCGGGAATCAGCCGTTCCACGCAGCAAGGATTACCGGAGGAGTCGGCCACCGCATACAGGATCTTCCCTTCTTGTTCTGTACGCACAACCCGATCCGTGATGTCTCCGTCATAGTTGTCCACTGCCCGGTAGCCGTCCTCTTTGTAATGCTCCCCATGCTTTGGGGGTTCCTCCGGCCCCGGAACCAGTTCGATCACCGGACAGACCGTATCCACGACCCATACAATTCTTTCCGCCGAGGCCCTGTACCCATGGAAGTCGGCGGTATAGGTCACAAGGTACCGGCCCAGACGGTCCGGGTGAATGCCATCGCTGATTTCCACGGATACCTCCGGCGTGATTCCTCCCCGGAGGAGCTTGGTTCCGGCAAACACCGGCCGAACCCCCGGCTCTTCATAATGCTGACCGTATTCCAGGAACATCTCAGCGTCGCCTTCCAGCAGCAGCGACAAGGAGAACTGATTGCCCCAGAATAGCGCAATCCCACCTGCCGCCGCAAGAACCAGCAGCGCCGCCGCCAGCCACCAGGCCCACCTGTGCCCACGTTTTTTCCCCTGCTCCTCTTCCCGCTCCATCTGTCTCTCGCTCCTCTTTTTGAGTTAACATAACTATACATTATTTTTAACCGGAATGGAAGAGGTTATCAAAAATTTTTTCTGAAACCCAAGCGCCGCGGGACAATCAGGAAAATTGTTGTTTA
>CAMFFO010000287.1 GCA_945949735.1 uncultured Clostridia bacterium
GGGGCACCTTCCCCCCGGGGGAAGGTATTGCTTTCCGTCAGCCCGACAAACACCATTTTCTCGTTTTCCGTCTTGACAATGGCATCTGGATGAGGTATAATGATTTCGACAAATGAACAAGTGCTCATATGTTTAAACGATAAAGGAGGAAGCCTATGGAAACCAAGGTGTACATCCTGAAAAATCTCTGCTGCGCCAATTGCGCCGCCAGGATTGAGGAGAAATTCAACGCCCATCCCGGGGTTCAGAAAGCCGTGATCGTGTTCCCGACCCGGCAGCTGCGCCTGACGGCCCAGGAGCCGGACGCGCTGCTGGCGGAGCTTACGGAGCTTGCCCGCACTGTGGAGCCGGACGTGGAGATTGTCCCCAGAGAGGAACGCGCGCACCATCATGGGGAGCATAAGCACGAGGAATGCGGGTGCGGCCACCATCATGAGGAGCATAAGCACGAGGAATGCGGGTGCGGCCACCATCATGAGGAGCATAAGCACGAGGAATGCGGGTGCGGCCACCATCATGAGGAGCATGACCACGAGGGATGCTCCTGCGGTCATCATCACGAGGAGCATGACCACGAAGCGTGCGGGTGCGGCCACCATCACGAGGAGCATCATCACGAAGCCCGCGACCACGCCGGCCATGACCACGACCACGGAGGAGAAAGCCTCCTGGGGCTGCTGATCGGTGCGGGGCTGTTTGTGCTGGGCTGGCTGACCGGCGGCTGGTGGAGCGCCGGGTTTTTCCTGGCCGCGCTGGCGGTTCTGGGCTGGGAGATCGCCTGGAAAGCAGTGCGGGGGCTGTTCCGGGGCCGGGTTCTGGACGAGAACTTTCTCATGACCGCGGCGGCCATCGGCGCGTTCTGCATCGGCAGCGCCGCCGAGGGCGTGGGCGTCATGCTGTTCTACCGTGTGGGAGAATACTTTGAGCACCGGGCGGTGGAGCGCAGCCGCAGCCAGATCATGGAGGCAGTGGATCTTCGTCCGGAAACCGTGACCCGGCTGGAAGGGAATAACATGACCGTAATTCCCGCGGAGCAGGCCCGGGTGGGCGACGTGCTGCTGGTGCGGCCGGGGGACCGGATCCCGCTGGATGCCGTGGTGGTCTCCGGGGAGAGCCGCCTGGACACTGCCCCCATCACCGGCGAGCCGGTGCCCGTGGCCGTGAAGCCGGGGGACGCCGTGCTTTCCGGCTGCGTCAATACCCAGGGCCAGCTGACCGTCCGGGTGGAGAAGCCCCTGGAGGAGTCCATGGTCACCCGGATCCTGCGCAGCGTGGAGAGCGCCGCCGCCGGGAAACCCAAAATCGACCGTTTTATTACCCGGTTTGCCCGGATTTACACCCCCGTGGTGGTGGGCATTGCCGCCGCAACGGCCATCCTCCCCTCCCTGGTCACCGGAAACTGGGAATATTGGGTGTACACGGCCCTGTCCTTCCTGGTAATGAGCTGCCCCTGCGCCCTGGTGCTCAGCGTGCCCCTGGCCTTCTTCGCCGGAATCGGCGCGGGGAGCAGGAAGGGGATCCTCTTTAAGGACGGAGCCGCCATGGAGGCCATGAGCGGCGTCCGTGCCGTGGTTATGGACAAAACCGGAACCCTGACCCAGGGAGATTTCCGGGTGCAGGAGATTCGGGGGGACGAGGAACTGCTGCGGCTGTGCGCCGCCTGCGAGGAAACCTCCACCCATCCCATTGCCGTGAGCATTGTATCCGCCGCCCGGGAGCGGGGGATGCAGTGGAGCCGTCCCCAGGAGCTGGCGGAGATCCCCGGCCGGGGCATCCGGGCGGTACTGGATGGAAAGGTGATCCTCTGCGGCAATGAGAAGCTGATGGCAGAGAACGGCGTGGAGATTCCCGCTCTGGAGTGGGAGTACGGCACCCGGGTGCTGGCGGCGGTGGATGGAGTCTACGCCGGGGCGTTGCTGATTTCTGATACGGTGAAGCCCGATGCGGCCCAGGCCATGGAGCGCCTGCGGCGGAAGGGTTACGCCACGGTGATGCTCACGGGAGACGCCCGGGAGGCCGCTCAGGCGGTGGCCAAGGAGCTGGGGGTGGAGGAATGCTACGGCTCCCTGCTGCCTCAGCAGAAGCTGGAAATTCTGGGGAATATCCGCCAAGAGAAGGGCGCGGCCATGTTTGTGGGCGACGGCATCAACGACGCTCCCGTGCTGGCGGGAGCCGATGTGGGCGCGGCCATGGGCAGCGGCGCGGACGCGGCCATCGAGGCGGCGGATGTGGTGTTCATGACCTCCCAGGCCGGGGCCATTCCCGAGGCGCTGGATATTGCCAGAAAAACAGCCCGGATCGCCTGGCAGAACGTGGTATTCGCCCTGGCGGTGAAGCTGGTGGTCATGGCGCTGGGCCTTGCGGGCTACGCCTCCATGTGGCTGGCGGTGTTCGCCGATTCCGGTGTAGCCATGCTGTGCGTACTGAACTCCATCCGCCTGCTCTACCGAAAAGGCAAAGCATAAGCCGGAAGGCAGAACACGGGACGATCAATTGGTGTTTGAAAAAAATGCTGTCATTGCGAGACCAGTGCGCACACTGGTCGT
>CAMFFO010000288.1 GCA_945949735.1 uncultured Clostridia bacterium
GGTCGGCGGGGTCATGACCCCGCCCTACGAATTATGATAACGTCAAATTCCAATTTATCGTACTGCGGAGGGTGACTGAAATGCGCATTGAGGAAAATTGTCCATATCCGCCTGGAGATCTTCCAGGAACCGGGCCACATGGTAGCCGTCGGTGGTGGCGTGATGGCAGGTCATGGACAGGGGCATTTTCAGCCTGCCGTTATGCTCCGTGAACTTTCCCGCCTCGATGCTGGGGAAATAGTAGGGCTTGTTCTCATAGCTGTGGACGCTGAAGTGGTCAAAGGGCACCCAGGGCAGGCAGGACACCGTATAGGCGTTCTCCGGCGGAAGCTGAGGCTGGCACAGAACGCCGTGCCGGCTTCCAAACCGCTGCTGATTGTCCAGATACCGGCTGTGAAAGACGAGAAAATCCTCGTCGAATTCCGTCCACATCAGGGAGATGGTGTGATCCTCCGGGTGCATGGTGGCATAGAGGGGAGTGAGGGTATCATAATAGCCCAGCTGCCCATCCCGCAGGGCGCATTTGAATTCCGGCTGCCGGTTCAGATTCCTGGTGACCAGCCACAGGTATGCAGGGAAAAACCGGAATCCGGCCTCCTTCACAGCGCCGTGCAGACCTGTGACATCCATCTGCACCGTCAGGAAGTACCCCGTAGGCGCCATTTGGGAAAAATAGCAGAACATCTGGCCCCGGTTCCAGGTTTGCAGATCAATGGGTGTAAACATGCTCCATCCTTCCTTTCGGAATTCATTGTACCGGCCAGAACCGAAAATGTCTACCTACGCATCGTTGAGCCGCAGCGGCGGCAGAAGGGGTGGAGGGAAGTATGTTGGTTTTTGTGGATTATTCATATATATCCAGGACGAAATCCGCCTCTTTTTTCGTAAGTTAGATAAATGGAAAAGGAAAAATAAGGGTGATAGAATGAAAGCAGCGTGAAACAGAGGGCAAGCAGACCTTTGCCCGGAATGCTTTCGCGTATTCCGCGAAAAGTAAAAAATCTAGGAGGAATGCTGTCATGTTAAACTATCAAGTGAAAATCGGTCTGGTTCCAATCCGCAGAGATGTGACGCCCAGACCCGGCATCTTTAATTGGGAAAAAGCAGAGGAGCGGTGCGCCCGGGCGGTGGCCTATATCGAAGACCATTTTACCACAGAACAGATCTCTTTCGTTGACCTGAAGGGGATCAACGACGTAAACGTGCTTTACAGTGACCGGGATGTGGATGCGGTGATCGACCGGTTCCGCCGGGAGAAGGTCGATGCGGTATTCCTGATCAACGGCAACTTCGGCAACGAAGAGGTGGCCGGTGCCGTGGCCCGGGCCATTGGAAAGCCGGTACTGCTCTGGGGCCCTCAGGATGACGTTTTTGAGCCCGACGGGACCCGCTATACGGATTCCCAGTGCGGCCTGTTCGGCATGAGCCGTCAGCTTCAGCGAATGAACGTCCCCTTTACCTATATTGAAAACTGCCGGATCGAGGATCCCGTCTTCGCGGAAGGCTTCCGGCGGTTTGCGGGTGTGGCCTGCGCGGTGAAGAATTTCAAAGGGCTGCGGGTCGCCCAGGTGGGTATGCGTCCCAAGCCCTTCTGCTCCGTGATCTTCAACGAGAGCGAACTGATGGAAAAGTTCGACATTCATGTGATCCCCGTTAACCTGGCGGTGATCCAGGACAAATACAACCGGATCCTGGAAACCAGAAAGGAAGAGCTTGCCAAAGGCGTCTCCCTGCTGCGCTCCATGTATGAGATAGATGATTTGACCGAACCGGTGCTGGATAAGGTCTACGCCTTTGTGCTGCTGTATCAGGAGATCTTCGCGGAGTATGACCTCTCGGCGATTTCCGCGGAGTGCTGGACGGCCATGCAGCTGATGGTGGGCGCCATGCCCTGTACGGCTTACGCCCTGCTGGCGGATATGGGCTACATCATCGGCTGTGAGAGCGACATGCACGCCACGCTGACCCAGGTGGTACTCAAGTGCCTGACCCTGGGACAGAAAAAGCCCTTCCTGGGCGAGTTCACCACCCGGCATCCCACGGACCGGAACATCGAGCTGCTGTGGCACTGCGGTCCCTTCGCCTATTCCCTGAAGAAAAAGGGGACTCAGGCCAAATGTGTCAATATGCGCCAGTGGATGCAGGTGGAGGACGGCCATTATACCGTGGCCCGGATCGACCAGGATCACGGCAGCTATTCCGTAGCCGTCTGCGAATGCGACAGCGCGGAGGGCCCCTATACCTTTGGCTCCTACCTGTGGGGTAAATTCAAAGATCTGCCCGCTGTGGAGCGCAGGCTCATCGAGGGTCCCTATATCCACCACATGTCCGAGATCGAGGGCAGTCTGACCGAATCCCTGCGGGAATTCTGCAAGTACGTTCCGGAGCTGAAATTCGACGGTATCGGCTGATCCCTTCTTTGGGGAAAGGAACACAGGAGGAAACTGCGTATGCGTTACGATTTAAAATCCATTCTTGACCTGGGTGAGGCCGGGGGCTTTGCGGTTCCGGCG
>CAMFFO010000289.1 GCA_945949735.1 uncultured Clostridia bacterium
AGGCCGATGAGGAATTTGCGGCCTTCCTGCTGGAGCTGCTGTCCGAGATGCAGGTGACTATTCCCGAGGTGGGAACCATCAAGGCGAAATCCATTCCCTTCGTGGTGCTGACCTCCAACCGGGCCCGGCCCCTGAGCGAGGCCCTGCGCCGCCGCTGCGCCTATCTCTACATTGAGTATCCTGACATGGAGAAGGAACTGGCCATTCTTCGCGCCAAGCTTCCCCATGTGGACGACCGGCTGTGTGCTCAGGTGGCGCTGGCCGTGCAGAAGCTGAGATCCAACGATGTGATTTTGAAGAAACCCTCCATTGCCGAAACCCTGGACTGGGCGGCGGCGCTGGATGCCCTGGGCATCCGGGAGCTGACCCCCGACGCCCTGCGGCAGACCGCGGGCTTTGTCCTCAAAAACAACGAGGATTTGGATGCCATGGATTTGGACACGGAGGAACCGCATACCTGCACCTGCGGCGGCAGCTGCGGAGGACACCATCATGGCTGAGCCGGAGGTTTATCTTGAAAAACTCTCCGCCTTTTCCCGTATCCTTCGCATGGAGGGCCTGACCGTCAGCCCCAAGGAGACGGAGGATGCCAGCCGCCTGCTGATTACGCTGGGCCTTGACGACCGGCAGCGGGTGAAAACCGCCCTGCGGACGGTCTACGCCAAGTCCCGGGAGGAGCAGATCTCCTTCGACCGCTGCTTTGACGGCTTTTTCATCTCCGAGGAGGCCATGCGCCGTCAGGCCAAGGAACAGATGGAGCGGGAGAAGGAGCTGCAGCAGCACCGGCAGGAGGCGGAGGAGGAGTTGCAGCTGAACGGCAAGCCCATGGATTTGGACGAGAAGCAGCGGGAGACCTACGCCGCCATGCCGGAGGAGGCCCGGGAGCGGCTTCGCAGTTTTATGGACAAGTACCGGGGCACCGCCGAGCGGAACCCCCAGCTCTACAGCGAGTTTATCCATTCTGTTTTTGCCAAGACCCTGATGGAGCAGCAGATGCTGCTGGAAAACGCGGGCCTCGGCGGGCAGGAGCTGGACCCGGAAATCGGCATTCTCTACCGGGATAT
Organism: uncultured Clostridia bacterium; assembly: GCA_945949735.1. GTDB lineage: Bacteria > Bacillota > Clostridia > Oscillospirales > Oscillospiraceae > Faecousia. The sequence continues at coordinate 1,065 of CAMFFO010000289.1, forward strand.
CTCCGAGTTTAAGGACACGGAGATTCCCAAGGCCATCGAGCTGATTCAGGCCGTGGCCCGGCAGATCAACGGTGAGCTGTCCGCCCGCCGTCGGGCCGGGGGACACACGGGGAAGCTGGATTTTCGCAAGACCATCCGCAAGGGACTGGAAACCGGCGGCAGCTTCTACCACCTGCGTTACAAGAAAAAACGGGCCCACCGCAAGCATCTGGTGCTGCTGTGCGACGTGTCCGGCTCCATGGTGCAGTTTTCCGAGTTTGCCCTGCGGTTTATCCAGAGCCTGAATCAGGTGTCCGACAATTCCCGCACCTTCCTTTTTTCCGAAACCGTGACGGAGGCGGATGCCTTCCAGCTTCAGAATATGGATCAGTTCCGCTCCTTTGTCCGGGATTCCGGCATTTACGGCAAGGGCACGGACTTGGGCACGGCGCTTGCGTACCTGTGCACCCGCAAGCCGGCGGTGCTCAATTCTGCAACCACCCTGCTGATACTGTCGGATACCAAGACCATTGACCAGCCCCGGGCCCTGGCGGCATTGACGGAAGCCAAGCGGCTTTCCGGGCGGGTGCTGTTCCTGAATCCCATCCCGGAAAACAAGTGGCAGTACCTGCGCAGCGTTCAGACCGTGGCGGCGGTATGCCCCATGGTGTCCTGCAGCACCCTTCGGGAGCTGGCGGCTGCCTGCCGCAGATTAACGGCGCTCTGAACCCGTGGTACTTTGCATAAGATGTGTATCATAAATCACGTTACAGGCTGTTAGTGGACGCTTACTCTATTTTCGATAATTTTGTAGCAAAAGAACTGTCTTTCGGCAGTTCTTTTGCTTGTTTATATGACATTTGTACAAATTTTGCGGCAAATTTCTGGAAGATACATTCATGGAAAGTAATCGTTTTCTTTGCTATAATAATTTGGGTTATCCGAAAAGATCTTATCGGCTGGATAAGTATAAGGAGGTAAAACACACTATGCTGGATGCATCCTACTACCGCAAAACGGACGAGATCATTTCCCGTTACGTGCGGGATGCCAGATCCCTGATTCCCATTATGCAGGATATTCAGGCGGAATACCGCTACCTGCCGGCGGAGCTTCTGAGCTACGTTGCCAAGGAAATCGGGATCACCGAAGCGAAGGCTTACTCCGTGGCAACCTTCTATGAGAACTTCTCCTTTGAAGCAAAGGGCAAGTACGTCATCAAGGTCTGCGACGGCACCGCCTGCCATGTTCGTCACTCCACCCCGGTTCTGGAAGCGCTGTGGAAGGAACTGGGCCTGAGCAAGAAGAAACACACCACCGACGATATGCTCTTCACTGTTGAAACGGTGTCCTGCCTGGGTGCCTGCGGTCTGGCTCCGACCATGATGGTCAACGACCAGGTGCATCCGTCCATGACCCCGGAGAAGGCATTGGCACTCATCGAGGAATTGAGGGGGA